>QBYG01000006.1 GCA_003282945.1 Pelagibacteraceae bacterium AG-325-E23 | reverse complement strand
CAATCTTCTCTTACTTCTCCATTGTGTTGTTAAATTTTGGAGATTTTTCTAGATATGTCAAAACAGAAAAAGATCTAAAATTGGGAAATCTAAATCTTTTTCTAAATATGATTTTGTTTTCTTTTTTAGCAACAACTATAGTTGTTGGAGTTGATGTAGTTTTAAATCAAAAGCTTATTGTTGTTGATCAAATACTCACTAAACCAATGGATATTATTGGAAAATTAGATAACACTGGCCTAACTGTTTTTGTTCTAATTTTTATAATTTTCTCATCTCTATCTACTAATTTAATTTCTAATTATGTGCCTACACAAAATAGTATAATAAATTTTATTCCAAATAATTTAGATCTTAAAACTTCTGGATTATTAATTTTATTAATTGGTTTTATTGCTGGAGGTTTGTGGCCCTCTATTTTAAGTCAAATAGGTGTAATAAATATTATTGATAGCTTGGCAGCTTTTTTTGGGCCTATCTTTGGTATTATAATTGCAGATTACTACTTGGTGAAAAAAGAGAAGGTAAATCACAAAGATCTGTTTTTTTTAAGAGAGGGAAATGAGTACATGTACGGTAGTGGCTGGAACTATAAAGCGTTGTATTCACTTCTTATAGGCTTTATTTTCTCATTTTCATTGCTTTGGAACATTAATTTTTCAGATATAAAATCATTTTCTTGGATTATAGGATTTGTCGTTTCGTTTTTTATATATTATCTTCTAAATGAAAAATAATTATGAAGGCATTAGTTTACACAGGCGTTGAAGAACTGATCTATAGAGATGAAAAAGATCCAGTTGAGACAAGTGGAGAGAGCATATTAAAAGTCCATGCATCTGGCATATGTGGGTCAGATATGCATGCATATCACGGCAAAGATGAGAGAAGAATTGCTCCACTAATAATTGGTCATGAAGTAAGTGGTGTAATTCAAAATGGTAAATTCCAAGGAAAAAATGCTGTTTTGAATCCGTTAATTACTTGTGGAAAGTGTGAATATTGCACAAGTGGAAGAGAGCATTTGTGTCCACACAGAGTTCTTCTAGGTATGAACAGACCATACGAGAGACAGGGAGTCTTTGCTGAATTAGTCTCTTCTCCTAATCAAAATATTTATGAGGTTCCAGATCATCTAAATCTTAATGAAGCAGCTATAGCAGAACCAACAGCAGTTGCTTTGCATGCTGTCTTAATGGGAGAAAATTCGCTTACGAAACCTTTATCTGAATGTAGAACTTTAGTTCAAGGTGCTGGAGCAATTGGATTATTGTGCTCTTTAATATTATCTAAAATTAAAGCAAATACAGATATTGTTATGTCTGATCCAAATAATTTGAGACTAACAAAATGTTCAAAATATTTCGAGGGAAAATTTGTTCATCCATCAGACAAAGAAATACAAAATGATAGTTTTGATATTGTATTTGATACAGTAGGCTTAGAAGTTTCAAGACACCAATCGATTTCGGTTATTAAACCTGGTGGTACCATAATACATATTGGGTTAACTCAACCAGCTGGGCAGTTCAATTTTAGAAAAGCAACTTTACAAGAAGTCACCTTTATTGGGACTTATTGTTATACTAATAAAGACTTTGAAAACACCATCAAAATTCTAGCAGATAAGAAAATTGGTGAATTAGACTGGATTGAGTATAGAGAGTTAAAGAAAGGTGCAGAAGCCTTCAAACAAATTCATGATGGAAGTTGTTCATCACCAAAAATTGTTCTGTTACCTTAGAGGTAAATTTTAAATTATAGTTGATAAATTGTTATATTTTATTATATGAGATCCGTGTTTAAAAAATTTATCAAAATAATAGTAATTTATTTTTTACTTGTAACGTCGGTTACTGCTGAAGAACTAATGGTTTTTAATTTCACTGAGGAGGAATTAAATTCATTAGATGTCAGAAAAGTAAGAGGAGCTGATGCAAAAACAGCGTATTCTATTGGAAATAATGAGAAAGGAAATTATTTAAAAGCAATAGCAGAAAATGCAGCATCAGGAGTAGGCAAAGAAATAAAAATTAATTTAGACAAAACCCCTTTTATAAATATTACTTGGAAGATTGAAAAAGATCTTAAAGGCATTAAAGAGAATACAAAAAAAGGACATGATTTTGCTGCTAGAGTTTTTGTAATCAAAAAAACTGGTGCAACCCCACTATCAAATAGAGCTATTAATTATGTTTTTTCAAGCAATTATAATGTAGGTGAGACGTGGCCCAGCCCTTATACAAAAAAATCTATTGATCGTGTCTTGGCTTCAACAAAGTCAAATTTAAATGAATGGGTTACAGTAAAAGCTAATGTGAAGGAAGACTTTAAAAAATTTCATGATTTAGAAGTTAAAGAGCTTTCTGGAATTGCAATTATGGCAGATACTGATAATTCAAAACTAACGGCAGTTAGTTATTATCAAAATATTTTTTTTTCCTCTGAGTAAAAGTTTAATTAAGATACTTTTTTAAACCAAAACTTAATAAAGATAGTATTATTGCAGCCAAAACATCAAGGATTGGCACAGCTTCAGGATATCCAAAGTTCCATAATATTACACCAATTAACCAGATTATATATATTTTCATGTCGTATTAATCATTAGTATAAAAAATATTTTCACTTTGATATCATTATTTTTGTGAAAAAATTTAAATCAAGTTTTAAAGTCTACTATGAAGATACAGATGCTGGTGGAGTAGTTTATTATGCAAATTATTTAAAATTTATCGAGCGTGCAAGAACTGATGCTATGGCTTCTGTAGATTTTACAAATTCTTACTTGAGAGAAAATTATGGAATATATATAATTGTCAAATCTTGTAATTTAAATTTTATAAAACCTTCAAGGTTAGAGGATAAACTTGATATTTTTTCTGAAATTGTAGAAGTAAAGAATGTATCAATTAAAATGAAACAAGATATTTTTATAAAAGATAATTTAATTTTAACTGCAGACGTTCATTTAGCTACAATTAATAAAGAAGGCAAACTAATAAAAATGCCTGAGAAACTTAAAGATCAATTAACTAAATAGTATTTTTTACTTTAATAAATAAATTAGTCATTTTATTTACATTAATTCTGCCTGTATTAACATTTCTTGGACTTGGGTGATAAGAACCTACCAATATAATATTATTTGCAAGCTTAAAGAATTTACTATGCCCAAATTTGACATTTGAATCAATTTTGTAATGTTTTTTATAAAATTCTATACAAGCATCAAAAGCAATTTTCCCAAGTGCAACAACAATCTTTAAATTTTTTAAGTATTCAATTTCATTATTAAAATATTTAAAGCAAGTGTTTAGTTCTTTTTTTGTTGGCTTATCTCCAGGCGGGACACATTTTAAAGCAGTGGTTATAAATATGTCTTTCAATTTAAGTCCATCATTTCTGTAGTCTGAATTAGGCTGATTAGATAACTTTGCTTTATAAAGACATTTGTATAAAAAATCTGACGATCTATCTCCAGTAAAAACTCTTCCAGTTCTATTGCCCCCGTGTGCAGCTGGGGCTAAACCAACAAATAAAATTTTAGCTTTTGGATCACCAAATCCTGTTATTGGTTTTCCCCAATATTTTTCATTTATGTATTGTTTTCTTTTATCTCTAGCTATCTTATTTCTAAATCTGACCAACCTAGGGCATTTTTTGCAGCTCACTATCAAATTTTCAAGTTTTTCAAAATCATTAGTCATAAATATTAATTTTTAATCTCTATGTCTTATACTATAATTAACTTAGATTATGAATGTAGGTTTTATTGGTGTTGGTTATATGGGTTATGGGATAGCCAAAAATATTTTAAAAAAAGGTAACAACTTATTTGTTATTGCAAATAAAAAAAGGGCACCAATAGATAAAATTGTGGGTGATGGTGCGGTTGAAGTAAAATCTTATAATGAACTGTGCCAAAAAAATTTAAATGCTTTATTTCTTTGTGTAACTAATACACCAATAGCCCTAAGTATTGCTAAAAAAGTTTCAACTTTATTAAAAGATAATACATTAATTGTTGATGTTACAACGCACAACCAAAATGGATCTATTGAAATGGAAAAGATTTTTTCAAAACTTAAAATTAACTACATTGAATGCCCTGTTATGGGTGGTCCCGTTCAAGCAGAAGAAGGTGTTTGTGGAGGTATCGTCGGAGCATCAGAGGAAAATTTTAAAAAATCTGAAATTTATTTAAAAACCTTTTGTAAAGATTATTTCCATTTCGGAGAAGTGGGTAAAGGAGCAAAGTCAAAGTTACTAAATAATTTTTTGTCACTTGGCACTGCAACCAATGTTATAGAATTCATTAAGAGTGCAAAAAAATTAGATATTGATTTAGAAAAACTTTTTGCTGTTGCAAAATTAGGATCTGGAAACTCAACAGCTTTAAATAGAATTTTTGATAATGTGCTTAAAGACGATTATACTGGATTTAAATTTTCAACTTCCAATACTTTAAAAGATCTTACTTATATTCATGAAATGCTAAAAGATTTAGGTAATGCAGAAAAATTAGCTGATGTAAAAAAATCTTTTTACAAAAAAGCAGTAGAAGACGGTAATGGAGATTTATTCATAAGTGAACTAATACAAAAAGATTAATTATTCCTTTTTTTTATCAGCAAATACAATGGCTATAAGCAATAATGCTGTCCAAAACATCGCTGCTAAACTTTTGATAGCACTCGTTTCAGCACCCCACAAATCAAAAAAAAATGCTCCAATAAGAATTCCAATTATATAAATTATTACTACTAATCTAGTCTGAGTCATTTAGTTACTTCTTTTTAAATAACGACATTCCATTATTTTTTTTATGTTCATACGATTCTTTGAAACTTTCTAGCTGCCATCCTTGCATTCTCTTCTGAATATCTTCTAAATTTTGTTTTTTCCACTCATCTTTGGTATTCTGATCTTTCCAAATCTTCTTTTCATCATTATTTCTCCTACAGCCATAACAATATCCGGTTACAGGATCCATTTTGCAAATGCTTATACAGGGTGATACTATCATTTTTTTATATATTTATATCCTTTTACACTATTATTCTGATTGGACAAATTAGATCAATACTATATAAAACAGCATAATTTTGGGCGAGTGGCGGAATTGGTAGACGCGTTGGTCTTAGGAACCAATAGTGCAAGCTGTGAAGGTTCGAGTCCTTTCTCGCCTACCATAAATAGATTATGAAAGTAACAATAGAAAATAAAAAAGGTTTAGAAAAAGATCTTAAAGTATTTATAGATAAAAAAACAATCTCAGGATTTATGGATGAGAAATATGAAGAAATAAGAAAAGACGTAGTAATAAAAGGTTTCAGACCTGGTAAAGTACCTACCGAAATATTAAAAAGACAATTTGGTAAAGCTGTTTACGGTGAAGTAATTGATAAGTTGCTAAAAGACACAACAACAAAAGCTTTAGAAGAAAATAAAATCAAACCAGCTGGACAACCAAAAATAGATCTAAAGTCTTTTGGCGAAGGCAAAGATTTAGAATACATCATTTCAGTTACCGAACTGCCAGAGGTTTCTGCAAAAGGATTAAGCTCAATTAAAGTAGATGAGTATGTTGTAAAAATTGATCCAAAAGAAACAGATAAAAGAATAAGTGAAATTGCTAAAAATCAAAACAATTTTAAAGATGCAGAAGCAAATTATAGCTCAAAAATAAATGATCTTGTAATTTTTGACTATAAAGGAACTATTGACGGCAAAGAATTTAAGGGTAACGAGGGTAAAAATACTCAATTAGTTCTTGGAAAAGATTTATTTATAAAAGGTTTTGATAAACAATTAGAAGGCGTTAAGTCAGGTGATATAAAAAATGTAGAAGTAAATCTGCCTGAAAATTTTCCTGAAAAAGAACTTATTAATAAAAGTGCTTTATTTGAATGTAAGGTTACATCAGTAAGAATTCCAGAAGAAGTAAAAATTAATGATGATTTTGCTAAAAATATGGGTGCAAAAGATTTAGCAAATTTAAAAGAACTTATTTCAAAACAAATTAATGATGAATATAAAAATTCTTTAGCCATGATTACAAAGAAAAATATTCTTGAGCAAATAGAGAAAGAAAAATTAGACCAATTACCTGGTAATTTAATTGAACAGGAAGTTAAAATATTATCTCAAGGAATGAAGGAAGATGAAGTTAAAAAAAACCAAAAATCATTAGAAGAACAAGCTAAAAAAAGAATTAAAACTGGATTAATCTTAAATGCTTTTGGTGAGGAAAATAAAATCAATGTATCTCAGGAAGAAATTAATTTAGAAATACAAAAACAATTTAGAATGATGCCAGGTCAAGAGAAGATTGTTAAAGATTATTATGAACAAAATCCTGCAGCCATAGATAGTTTAAGAGGACAAATTTATGAAGAAAAAATAATTGAAGAAATTAAGAAAAAAGCAAAAACTACTAAAAAAGAAATTACTAAAGAAGAAGCTGAGAAAATTCTAAAACAAGAAAACGAAAACAACATTAAGGAGCAAGCTAAACTTGCTAAAAAAGATGAAGATGAAAAAAATAAGAAAAAAATGGAACCAAAAAAAAAGGAAGTTAAAACAAAATCAAAAGAAACAAAAAAAACTAAAACCCTTGCATCAAAACCTAAAAAAACAAAAAAGGTTAGCAAAAAGTAATCACAAGTTGTATAAGATTAATCGAATCGATTATGTCTATTAAAATACCAGAACAATTAAATACCCTAATCCCTATGGTTGTTGAACAATCTAGTAGAGGAGAAAGGGCATATGACATTTATTCAAGACTGCTTAAAGAGAGAATTGTATTTGTAGTTGGTCCTATAAATGATGCAGTTGCATCATTAGTTACTGCGCAATTATTATTTTTAGAATCAGAAGATCCTAAGAAAGAAATCTCTTTATATATAAATAGTCCTGGTGGACTTGTTACTGCTGGACTAGGTATTTATGATACAATGCAATACATTAAACCAGAAATAAGTACTTTGTGTATAGGTCAAGCAGCAAGTATGGGTTCATTTTTACTTGCAGCTGGCGCTAAAGGAAAAAGATTTTCATTGCCAAATTCTAGAATAATGGTTCATCAACCTTCTGCTGGTTTTCAAGGACAAGCGACGGATATTGAAATTCACGCTAACGAAGTTTTATCTTTAAAGAAAAGATTAAATGAAATCTACTCAAAGCATACCGGAAAATCAGTTGATGAAATTAAATCAGCATTAGAAAGAGATAATTTTATGACTCCTGATAATGCAAAGGGGTTTGGTCTGATAGACAAAGTGGTAGAAAAGAGAGAATAGATCACAATATATAGTTTGTCCACAACCTCCACTTGATTACTTTGTAACATATGTATTAAAGTATTTAAATTGATTCGAATTAAAAAATTATGAGCAACAATAAAAATATTCTTTACTGTTCCTTCTGCGGCAAGAGCCAGCACGAAGTTAGGAAGTTAATTGCAGGACCTACTGTATTTATCTGTGATGAATGTGTAGAGCTTTGTATGGACATCATTAAAGAAGAAAGTAAAGATAATTTTGTAAAACATCAGGATGGCTTACCTTTACCAAAAGAAATATGTAAAGTTCTTGATGACTATGTGATTGGACAATCTCACGCTAAAAAAGTTTTGTCAGTTGCAGTTCATAATCACTACAAAAGATTAAACTATGAAAATAAAACAAACAAAACAGTCGAACTGTCAAAATCAAATATTATGTTGGTAGGACCAACAGGATGTGGAAAAACATTATTAGCCCAAACTCTTGCAAGAATACTTGATGTACCTTTTACCATGGCAGACGCAACTACATTAACCGAAGCAGGCTATGTTGGTGAAGACGTTGAGAATATAATTCTGAAATTATTACAAGCTGCAGATTATAATGTAGAAAAAGCTCAAAGAGGAATTGTTTATATAGATGAAGTCGATAAGATAAGCAGAAAATCTGAAAATCCATCTATAACTAGGGATGTATCAGGAGAAGGTGTTCAACAAGCCTTACTAAAAATTATGGAAGGAACAGTAGCAAGTGTTCCTCCTCAAGGAGGAAGGAAACATCCTCAACAAGAATTTTTACAAGTAGACACAACCAATATACTATTTATTTGTGGAGGAGCTTTTGCTGGTCTTGATAAAATAATATCTCAAAGAGATAAAGGTTCTTCTATTGGTTTTGGTGCTGAGGTAAAAACTTTAGAAGATAAAAAAATTGGAGAATGGATGAAAAATCTAGAGCCAGAGGATTTATTAAGATACGGGCTAATCCCAGAATTTATTGGTAGATTACCAATTACAGCTACACTCGAAGATTTGGATGAAAAATCTTTAGTAAAAATTTTACAAGAGCCAAAAAATTCTTTGATTAAACAGTATCAAGAATTATTTAGATTAGAAGGTGTAAAACTCACGTTTAAAGATCAAGCGGTTAAAGATATTGCTAACAAAGCAATAAGCAAGAAAACTGGTGCAAGAGGACTGAGATCGATTTTAGAAAATTTATTACTTAAAACTATGTTTGACCTTCCTGGTCAAGAAAACATAGAAGAAGTTATTATTGATAGTGGAGCAGCTAAAGGCACCTCACAACCAATTATTGTTCATACTAAGAACAAATCAAAAACAGAAAAGACTTCTGCGGCTTAATAAGAGTTAATAAACAAAAGTTTCCTATTGCATTATAAAATATAATATCCATATTTATCCTTATGGAAGTTAAATTAACACAACCTTTATTACCATTAAGAGACATAGTAGTGTTTCCTAGCATGGTAATTCCACTGTTTGTTGGAAGAGATAAATCTATTACTGCCCTAAATGAGGTAATGAAAAGTGACAAAAAAATAATATTAGTTACTCAAAAAAATTCAGAAGTTGATGATCCAAAAAAAAATGATGTGTTTTCTTATGGATGTGAAAGCAATATATTGCAACTTTTAAAACTTCCAGACGGTACAGTTAAGGTTTTAGTTGAGGGAATTAAAAGAGTAAAAATTATTGATTTCAAGGATGATGAAAAATTTATTACTTGTACTTACGAACATCAAAAAGATGTTTTAAACAAAGATGAAGATCTATTGGCTCTAGCTCTTACAGCTGTAAAAAGATTAGAAAAATTAACGTCTGTAAATAAAAAGATATCATCAGAAACTATTAGCAATATAAAAGAATTAAAAGATCCATCTAAAATTGTAGATAATATTGTTTCAAATCTAAATGCATCTATATCTGAAAAGCAACAAATTTTTGAAACATTGGATGTTAAGAAAAGATTAAATGCAGCTATTAAGATGATGGAAAGTGAAACAAGTATCATCGGAGTAGAAAAAAGAATTAGAGGAAGAGTTAAAACTCAAATGGAAAAGACTCAAAGAGAGTATTATCTAAACGAACAATTAAAAGCTATTCAAAAAGAATTAGGTGAAATAGAAGACGGCAAAGATGAAACTACTAACTTAAAAAAATCAATTCTAAAAGCTAAAATGCCAAAGGATGTTGAGAAGAAGTGCATGTCAGAGCTTAAGAAATTAAAGAACATGAGTCCAATGTCTGCGGAAGCAACAGTTGTTAGAAATTACTTAGATTGGATGATCGATCTTCCGTGGTTTAAAAAAAATGATGTTGATATTGATTTAAATAAAGGTCTTAAAATTTTAGATGAAGATCATTTTGGTTTAGAAAAAGTTAAAGAGAGAATTATTGAGTTTCTAGCAGTTCAAAAAAGGATGGAAAAAATTAAAGGACCAATTTTATGTTTAGTTGGACCCCCAGGAGTTGGAAAAACATCACTTGGAAAATCTATAGCTAAAGCTACTAACAGACAATTTATTAGAATGTCTTTAGGAGGTGTTAGGGATGAAGCTGAAATAAGAGGTCATAGAAGAACATACATTGGATCTTTACCAGGAAAAATAATTCAAATGATGAAGAAAGCTGGTACAAAAAATCCTTTATTTTTATTAGATGAAGTAGATAAAATTGGAAATGATTATAGAGGGGATCCATCATCAGCTTTGCTAGAAGCATTAGACCCTGAACAGAATACTGCATTCAATGATCACTACTTAGAAGTTGATTATGATTTGTCTGATGTAATGTTTGTAACAACAGCAAATACTCTAAATATTTTACCACCACTTCTTGATAGAATGGAAGTTATAAGAATTCCCGGATACACAGAAGATGAAAAAATAAATATTGCAAACAAGTATTTGCTGCCTAAACAAGTAAAAGAAAATGGTGTGAAAGAAGGTGAGCTAAATTTAGAAGATGGGACAATAAAAGAGATAATTAGAAGTTACACAAGGGAGTCTGGTGTTAGAAATTTAGAAAGAGAAATCTCTAAAGTAACAAGAAAAGTTGTTAAAAAAGTAGTAAGTGGTGAAGTTGAAAAGGTTCAAGTAAACGATAAAAATATTCCAGACTTTTTAGGAATTAAAAAATTCAAATTTGGTGAAGTAGAAGATAAAGATAAAACTGGAATAGTAATAGGACTAGCGTGGACTGAGGTAGGAGGAGAAATTCTTAAAATCGAGACTGTTAATATGCCAGGCAAAGGTAGAATGCAAATAACAGGTAAACTTGGTGATGTGATGCAAGAGTCTGTTAAGGCTGCAAAATCATATGTTAGATCAAAAAGTTTGGAATATGGTATAATTCCACCTTTCTTTGAAAAAAAAGATTTTCATATCCATGTTCCTGAAGGAGCTACACCTAAAGATGGACCATCAGCCGGTATAGCAATGGTAACATCCATTGTATCATCAATCACGAACATCCCTGTTAATAGAGAAATTGCTATGACTGGTGAGGTAACAATTACAGGACAAGTTTTACAAATTGGTGGTTTAAAAGAAAAATTATTAGCCGCACATAGAGCGGGTGTTAAAAAAGTATTGATACCAAAAGAAAACGAAAAAGATTTAGTAGATATTCCAAAAAAGGTAAGAGAAGACATTCAAATCATTCCAGTGGAAACAGCAGATGAAGTGCTTAAAATTGCCCTTACAAAAGAGCTAAAACCTGTGGAATGGACTGAAGTCGACAAAATTTCTGAGGGCAAAAAGGACGATAAATCTCAAGCTAGTATTCAGTAATAAACAATTTACTTTATTAATCCGTTGATGTAATAGTACCAAGATTTTGGGTGGTTAGCTCAGTTGGTAGAGCATCTCGTTTACACCGAGGGGGTCAAAGGTTCGAGTCCTTTACTACCCACCATTTACACCTGTGGGGGTGTAGCTCAGTTGGTTAGAGCACCTGCCTGTCACGCAGGGGGCCGAGGGTTCGAGTCCCTTCACTCCCGCCACAAACTTGATAATTATTCTCAAAAAATTTAGATTCACAGTGAATCAAGCCTAAATAACGTGACTAAATTGCACTATTTTTATAATCAAAAATACTTATATAAAACAAGTAATAATGCCTGAATTAAAACCTTTAAACCAATTAAATTTCACATATAGTATAAATCTTTTCAGATTTGTCATATTCAGAGCTTTTTAAAATTATAAAACTACTATGCTTGCGGAATTTTTAAAAGATTATTTACCGATAATATTATTTTTGATAATAGCTCTGGGCTTGAGTCTCGCTTTTGTTGCAATAAATTATATTGCTGCTCCAAGTAAACCTGATCCAGAAAAACTTTCAGCTTATGAATGTGGGTTTGAACCATTCAATGATTCTAGAATGGAATTTGATGTAAGGTTCTATTTGGTTGCAATATTATTTATAATATTTGATCTAGAAATTGCGTTTTTATTCCCATGGGCAATTTCACTTGGTGAAATTGGTTTGTATGGTTTTTGCTCAATGATGCTATTTTTATCTATTTTAACAGTTGGATTTATCTACGAATGGAAAAAAGGAGCATTAGATTGGGAATAAAATGATAAACTTAGAAGATAAAAAAAAAGATATACCAGAAGAGTTCAAACAATTAGCGCAAGATTTTAGTGATAATGGCTTTGTAACAACTTCACTGGACAATCTTGTAAATTGGGCAAGAACAGGATCATTGCATTGGATGACATTTGGATTAGCTTGTTGTGCTGTTGAAATGATGCAAACATCTATGCCTAGGTATGACCTTGAAAGATTTGGAGCAGCACCAAGAGCATCACCACGTCAATCAGATGTGATGATAGTAGCTGGTACTCTAACAAACAAGATGGCTCCAGCATTAAGAAAAGTTTATGACCAGATGCCCGAACCTAGATATGTAATATCTATGGGAAGCTGCGCAAATGGTGGAGGATATTATCATTATTCATATTCAGTAGTTAGAGGATGCGATCGAGTGGTACCAGTTGATGTATATGTGCCTGGATGCCCTCCTTCAGCTGAAGCATTACTTTATGGGATTTTACAGTTACAGAAAAAAATTAGAAATAAAGGTTCTTTAGAAAGGTAATAATGAAAAATCTTGAGGATTTAGAAAAGTTTATAAATTCTGAATTAACATCTAAAATAAATAATTCATTTATTAAGCATCAAAATATTTATTTAAACATAGATCAGGATGAATTGGTGGATGTTATTTCTTTTTTGAAGACCAATAAAGAGACTAAATTTAGACAATTAATCGAAATTACCGCTGTAGATTACCCTGAAAATGAAAATAGATTTAAGATGGTTTATTTACTATTAAGTCATGAATATAATCAAAGAATTATTATTGATTATTCAATCAAAGAAAACGATGTAATTACATCATTAACCTCGATATTTCCAGCTGCAAATTGGATGGAAAGAGAAGTGTTTGATATGTATGGGTTAAACTTTAAAAATCACCCTGATTTAAGAAGAATTTTAACTGATTATGGTTTTGAAGGGCATCCTTTAAGAAAAGATTTTCCTCTTACTGGTCATAATGAGGTTCGTTATAGTGAAGAACAAAAGAAAGTGATCTACGAACCTGTAAAACTAGAACAAAACTATAGAAATTTTGATTATGAGAGTCCTTGGGAAGGAACAAAATACATCAAAGAAATTAAAAAAAGCTAATGGCAAAAGAAAAAAAAACACTAAATTTAAATTTTGGACCACAACATCCGGCGGCACATGGAGTTTTAAGATTAATACTTCAGTTAGATGGAGAAGTTGTTGAAAAAGCTGATCCTCATATAGGATTATTACATAGAGGCACTGAGAAGCTGATAGAAAATAAAACATATATACAGGCTGTTCCATATTTTGATCGTCTAGATTATGTGGCACCAATGAATCAAGAACACGCATTTGCATTAGCTATAGAAAAAATTCTTAAAATTGAAATTCCTATTAGAGCCAAATATATACGTGTGATGTTCTGTGAAATAGGACGAATATTAAGCCACATATTAAATGTAACTACTCAAGCAATGGATGTCGGGGCGCTAACGCCAACCTTATGGGGATTTGAGGAACGAGAAAAACTAATGGGATTTTATGAAAGAGTATCTGGATCAAGGTTGCATGCTAATTATTTTAGAGCTGGTGGAGTACATAAAGATCTGCCTGCTGGACTTGACAGTGATATTGAAGAATTTTGTAATAATTTCCCAAAAATTATTGATGACTTAGAAACTTTACTTACTGATAATAGAATATTTAAGCAGAGAAATGTGGATATAGGAATCGTATCAAAACAAGACGCCTTAGATTATTCTTTTTCTGGGGTTATGCTAAGAGGTTCTGGTGTAGCTTGGGATTTAAGAAGAAGCCAACCTTATGATTGCTATGACGATTTAGAATTTAAAATTCCTGTTGGAAAAAATGGAGATTGTTATGATAGATATCTTTGCAGAATTGAAGAAATGAGAGAAAGCGTAAAAATTATTAAACAGTGTTTAAAAAATATACCAAAAGGACCTATTAAAACAGAGGATGGAAAGATTTCTCCTCCACCAAAAAAAGAACTTAAACAGTCTATGGAGGCTTTAATCCATCATTTTAAGTTATTTACAGAGGGATATAGGGTTGAAAAAGATGAAATATATACAGCAGTTGAGGCACCAAAAGGAGAATTTGGTGTCTATCTAATTTCAGATGGCTCAAGCAAACCATACAAATGTAAGATCAGAGCTCCTGGATTTACCCATCTTCAAGCTATGGATTATTTAATAAAAGGACATATGCTCGCTGATGTACCAGCAGTTTTAGGTTCAATGGACATTGTTTTTGGTGAGGTGGACAGATGAGTGTAAAAAAAATTCACAAAGACCAGCCTGAAACTTTTGAATTTAGTGATAAAAGTTTGGAGGCTGCAAATAAAATTGTTTCTAATTATCCAGATGGAAAACAACAGAGTGCAGTTATGGCTTTGTTATATATTGCACAAAAGCAAAATGAAAATTGGATACCATTACAAGCTATGAAATATATAGCTAAATTTTTAGACATGCCTTATATTAAAGTTTATGAAGTAGCAACTTTTTACTCAATGTATAATTTATCCCCAGTTGGTAAATATTTCTTTCAAGTTTGTACTACAACACCATGTATGCTTAGAGGTGCATATGATTTAGTTAAAGTTTGTAAAAACAAAATATCTGAAAAAGAAAATGTATTATCTAAGGATGGAAACATTTCTTGGATGGAAGTTGAATGTCTAGGTGCATGTGTTAATGCTCCAATGATGCAAGTTAATGAGGACTATTATGAAGATTTGAATGATAAAAAACTTGAAGAAATAATTGAGACGATATACCAAAATAAAATTCCAAAACCAGGATCTTATTCAGGAAGAATAAATGCAGAACCAGTTAATAATCGAAAAACTTTATTAGGAAACAAAAATGCTTAAAGACGAAGATAGAATATTTCAAAATTTATACAATGACAGTGGTGCAGATATTGAATCTGCTAAATTAAGAAATGATTGGAATGGGACAAAAGAAATTTTAGAAAAAGGAAGAGAATGGATAATCAATGAAGTTAAATCTTCAGAGCTTAGAGGGCGAGGGGGAGCAGGTTTTCCAACTGGTCTAAAATGGTCATTCGCTCCTAAAGAAGTGGGGTCGAGACCACATTATTTGGTTATTAACGCTGATGAATCAGAACCTGGAACTTGTAAAGATAGAGATATATTAAGATTTGAACCTCACAAATTAATAGAAGGATGTTTAATTGCCTCATACGCAGTTAACGCCCATAAATGCTATATTTATATTAGAGGTGAATATTTTAATGAAGGACAAAAACTTCAAGCTGCAATCGATGAGGCTTATAAAAATAATTTAATTGGTAAAAACGCGTTAAATTCAGGATGGGATTTAGATATTTATATTCATTATGGTGCTGGTGCTTACATTTGTGGAGAAGAAACGGCACTTCTTGAGAGTTTGGAAGGAAAAAAGGGACAACCAAGATTAAAGCCACCATTTCCTGCATTAATTGGATTATATGGATGCCCTACAATCATCAATAACGTCGAAACAGTTGCGGCTGTTCCTACTATTTTAAGAAGAGGTGCAAAATGGTTTAGCTCTCTTGGTAGACCTAAAAACACTGGCACAAAAATTTATTGTATTTCAGGAAATGTTAATAATCCATGTAATGTAGAGGAAGAAATGGGAGTTCCACTTAAAGAATTGATTGAAACTCATGCTGGAGGTGTAGTTGGTGGATGGGATAATCTCAAAGCTGTGATACCTGGAGGATCCTCAATGCCAATGCTACCTAAAGAAATTTGTGACAATATGAAAATGGATTTTGATGCGTGTGTTGAAAATAAAACAGGACTAGGAACAGCAGGAATTGTTGTGATCAATAACGACCAAGATATAATTAAATGTATGGCAAGAATAGCTAGATTTTATAAGCATGAAAGTTGTGGACAGTGTACACCTTGCAGGGAAGGATCTGGATGGATGTGGAGAATGTTGGAAAGAATGGCAGCAGGTGAGGCAACTGCAGATGAAGTGGATATGCTTTTTGATGTAACAAAACAAATAGAAGGTCATACTATTTGTGCATTTGGTGAAGGTTCCTCTTGGCCAGTTCAAGGATTAATCAGACACTTTAAAGATGAAATACTTGAAAGAAATAAATTTGATCCAATAGTTAAAAAACAAAAAAATATTCCATACTTAGTTGATCAACATTTATTAGAAAAGGACAATGCCTAAATTAAAAGTTAACGATATTGATATTGAGGTTGAAGATGGCCTAACAGTACTTCAAGCTTGTGAACAAGCTGGAGCTGAAATCCCAAGATTTTGTTATCACGAAAAGCTTTCCATAGCTGGAAATTGTCGTATGTGCTTGGTTGAAATGGAAAAATCACCAAAACCCATAGCCTCATGCGCAATGCCTGCAGCTGAAGGAATGGTTATTAAAACAAATACTGAAAAAGTTGAAAAAGCTAGAAAAGGTGTGATGGAGTTTTTGCTAGCCAATCATCCTTTAGATTGTCCTGTTTGTGATCAAGGTGGAGAGTGTGATTTACAAGATCAATCAATGTTTTATGGAATTGATAAATCAAGATTTAAGGAGAATAAAAGATATGTGCCTGAAAAATATATGGGACCATTAATAAAAACACAAATGACAAGATGTATTCACTGTACTAGATGTATCAGGTTTGCCACAGAAGTTGCAGGAGTGACAGAGCTAGGTGCGATAGGTCGAGGAGAAAGCATGGAAATTACGACATATCTAGAGAAATCAATGGAGTCCGAAATGTCTGCAAATGTTATAGATTTATGCCCAGTTGGCGCCTTAACATCCAAACCTTACATATTTGAAGCAAGACCTTGGGAACTAAAAAAGACCGAAACAATCGATGTTATGGATGCTGTTGGGTCAAACATTAGAGTGGATACTTACGATTGGGAAGTGAAAAGGGTTTTACCAAGAATTAATGAGGAAATCAATGAGGAGTGGATTTCTGACAAAACAAGATATGCGTGTGATGGATTAAAAAATCAAAGATTAGATACACCACTTATAAAAAATAATGGAAATTTTGAAGAAATAAGTTGGCAAGACGCATACAAAAAAATTAAAGAAAAAATTTCAAAATCATCACCAGACAAAATAGTTGGTTTAACTGGTGACATGACAAATATGGAAACTATGTTTGCTATTAAAAACTTATTTCAAAAAACTTTAAATTCTAAATATTTAGACTCCAGATCCAACCATACTTATATAAATTTTGAAAACAGAAATAATTATTTATTTAACTCTAGTATAGAAGGGATTGAAGAAAGTGATCTAATATTATTAATAGGCACAAACCCCAGATTTGAGGCAACTATTTTAAACTCAAGAATAAGAAAAACTTACTTAAAAAATAAAACTGAAATATTTTCTTTAGAGGATGTTGGCGATTTAACCTATCCTTATACAGTTTTAGAAAATGATACAAAAATAATTAATCAAATAATCAAAAATGAACACGAACTCTCAAACAAAATTAATAGTGCAAAAAAACCTTTAATTATCTTAGGTCAATCAATTTTAAACAGTAACAATGGTGCATATGTATTTGAGGAGTTAAAAAGTTATTTAACTAGTATTAATAAAATTGATGATAATTGGAATTCACTAAATATTTTAGCAACTGATGCATCTGCTGTAGGTTCATATGATTTAGGTATTTTTTCATCAAATAATGGAAGCAATAAAACTCTTAATACAATTGAAGATAATGAAGCAGAGATAATTTTTTTATTGGGCCAAGATAAACTGAAATTCAAAAAAAATAATGAGTTTATAATTTATATTGGAAGTCATGGAGATTTAGGTGCAGGTATGGCGGACCTTATTTTGCCCGGTGCTGCATACACAGAACAAGATGGTTATTTCACAAATTTAGAAGGAACGCTCCAAAAAGCTTACAAAGCATCATATCCACCAGGAGAAGCTAAAGAAGATTGGCAAATAATTAATGAGTTATCAGCTATAATCAGCGGGAATGCTTTATTTAATAATAAAGAGGTACTAATTAAATCCATGCATGAATATTTAAATAATGAAATAATTAAAAATTTTGAAGTACCTTCATATAATTTAAGTGTTGAAAAAATTTTAGTTGAGGATATTGATTATTATTATTCTAATACAATTGCTCGTGCATCCAAAACAATGTCTGAATGTAGATACGCAAGAACTAATTTGAAAAAAACCGGAACAGAGGGTTAATGGACTCTTATTTTTCAATATTATTTACTGAAGTTTATAAAATACTCTTTCTCTTGGTTCCTGTTTTGGTCTCTGTAGCAATGATAGTTTGGCTTGATAGAAGAGTTTGGGCCTTTGTTCAAAAAAGGAGAGGACCCAATGTTGTAGGCCCGTTCGGTTTATTTCAATCACTAGCAGATGCATTAAAATATATATTTAAAGAAATAATAATACCTGCAAGTTCAAACAAACTTGTGTTTGTATTAGCTCCTGTTGTTACAATGACATTAGCATTAATATCATGGGCTGTAATCCCATTTGGAGAGGATTTTGTTCTAGCTGACATCAATGTTGGTATTTTATATCTTTTTGCTGTTTCATCATTAGGTGTATATGGAATAATTATGGGTGGATGGGCATCCAACTCAAAATATCCATTTTTAGGTGCTATCAGGTCTGCTGCGCAAATGGTTTCATACGAAGTTTCAATAGGAGTTATAATAATTAATGTTCTCTTATGTGTTGGATCTTTAAACTTAAGTGACATCGTTATGGCACAACAAAATTTATGGTTTGTAATTCCTTTGTTTCCTATGTTTGTAATTTTTTTTATTTCTGCATTAGCAGAAACAAACCGTCCTCCATTTGATTTACCAGAAGCAGAAGCAGAATTGGTGGCAGGATATCAAACTGAATATTCAGGAATGATGTATGCTATGTTTTGGTTAGGAGAGTACGCAAACATTCTGTTAATGTGTGCAATGGGGTCAGTTTTATTTTTGGGTGGCTGGTTATCTCCAATAGATATCTTCCCATTTAATGCTATTCCAGGTCCATTTTGGTTAATCTTTAAAATATTATTTTTATTTATTTTATTTGCGTTAGTTAAAGCAATCGTTCCAAGATACAGATATGACCAATTAATGAAGCTTGGTTGGAAAATATTTCTCCCATTTTCACTGTTTTATGTTGTATTAACTTCGAGTTTTTTACTATATTTTGATTTACTACCAGGAAAATAAATGAAAATTTCAAGATTATTAAAAACTATATTCATGATTGATTTTGTGACTGGTCTATTAATTGCAATAAAAGAGACTTTTAAGGCAAAAAAGACAATTAATTATCCTTTTGAAAAGGGTTCATTAGGGACAAGATCTAGAGGTGAACATGCTCTTAGAAGATATGCTAACGGCGAAGAAAGATGCATTGCTTGCAAGCTTTGTGAAGCTGTTTGTCCCGCTCAAGCTATTACAATAGAATCTAAAGAAAGGGACGATGGAAGTAGAAAAACTGTAAGATACGATATTGATATGCTTAAGTGTATATACTGCGGTCTTTGTGAAGAGTCTTGCCCTGTAGATGCGATTGTTCAAGGTCCAAATTTTGAATTTTCAACAGAATCTAGAGAAGAACTTTATTATACAAAAGAAAAACTTTTGGAAAACGGTGACAGATGGGAAAATGTTTTAGCTGCCAATATAAAGGCTGATAGTTCTCATAGATAATCTTATGATTGCACATTCAGTTTTTTTTTATATTTTCTCATTAATAGCTATAATTTCTGCTGTTATGGTGACTGTTTCAAAAAATACAGTTCACTCAGTATTTTTTTTAATCCTAGATTTCATTAGCATATCTTGTTTGTTCATCATGATAGGTGCTGAATTTTTAGGGATGATTATGCTTATAGTTTATGTTGGTGCTGTTGCGGTTTTATTTTTATTTGTTGTGATGATGTTAAACGTAGCTGAACAAAAAGGTCAATGGTTTAGTTCACGATGGGATGGTGGAACCCATATCCCAATTGGTTTATTAGTTAGTTTAATTATTTTCTTTGAACTTATAATTGTAATTGGAGGATGGAAATATAAACCCGATTTATTAAATAGCCTTTCTATAAAAATATCTAATGAAATCACTAATACTAGGTCTATTGGAAATGTTTTATATACGGATTACATACTTCTATTTCAAATTTCAGGAATGATTTTGTTAGTTGCTATGATAGGAGCAATTGTTTTAACATATAGAGAAAGAGCTGGAGTTAAAAGACAAAGTTATGTTAAGCAAATTTCAAGAGAAAGAGATGAAGGTGTTGATTTAGTTGAGGCTGAGAGAAATAAAGGAGTTAAAATAGATGCTTAGCATAGGTTTAGGACATTATCTAACATTAGCTGCAATTATATTTACTATTGGTGTTGTAGGTATTTTTTTAAATAGAAAAAATGTAATAGTTATTTTAATGAGTATTGAGCTAATTTTACTTGCAGTAAATATAAACTTAGTCGCTTTTTCTATATTTATTAATGATTTAAGTGGGCAAATATTTACACTATTTATTTTAACAGTTGCAGCTGCTGAAGCTGCTATCGGATTAGCCATAATTGTAGTTTATTTTAGAAATTCAGACACAATAAGAGTTGAAGAGATTAAAAATTTAAAAGGATAAAATGGAATACCTAATTTTATTTCTACCTCTTATAGGATCTGTAATTAGTGGTTTTTTTGGAAAAAAAATAGGAGACAGAAATTCTCAAGTTTTGACAAGTTCGTTTGTTAGTATTTCAGCAATGCTCTCTGTAATTGTTTTGTATAAAGTTATTAGTTCAGATTATTCAAACAACCTTATTATAGCCACTTGGATCAATTCTGGAATATTAAATGTGAACTGGTCAATAAAAATTGATGCCTTATCAGCAGTTATGTTTGTTGTAGTAAATTTTGTTTCAGCTTTAGTTCATATTTATTCAATTGGATACATGTCACATGATCCTCACAAAACAAGATTTATGGCATATTTATCATTGTTCACTTTTGCAATGTTAACTTTAGTAAGTTCTGATAATTTTATTCAACTATTTTTTGGCTGGGAAGGTGTGGGTCTATGCTCATATTTTTTAATTGGATTTTGGTTTAAAAAAGAAAGTGCAAACAAAGCTGCAATAAAAGCGTTTGTTGTTAATAGAGTTGGTGACTTTGGTTTAGCACTTGGAATTTTTCTGATTTTTTATATTTTTGGTACAGTAAATTATGATGATGTTTTTAAACAAATCCCAAACGCATTAGATAAAAAAATAAATTTTATTGGTATTAATATAGAAATTATTGATTTGATTTGTTTGCTTCTATTAATTGGAGCAATGGGTAAATCAGCTCAATTTTTATTACATACCTGGTTGCCTGATGCTATGGAGGGCCCAACACCAGTATCCACATTAATTCATGCAGCAACAATGGTAACAGCAGGGGTATTTCTGATTGTTAGATGCTCACCCATATATGAATACTCTCCATTAGCTCTCACAGTTATAACCATAATTGGAATGACAACTGCTTTCTTTGCAGCAACAGTTGCTCTTGTACAAAATGATATAAAAAAAATTATAGCCTATTCTACTTGTAGTCAGTTAGGCTACATGTTCTTTGCCGCTGGAGTTGGTGCTTACAATGTAGCGATGTTTCATTTATTTACCCATGCCTTTTTCAAAGCTTTGTTATTCTTAGGAGCTGGTGCTGTAATTCACTCATTTCATGAGGAACAAGATATAAATAAAATGGGTGGAGTTATAAAAAAACTTCCATACACATATGTGCTAATGCTTATTGGAACTCTTGCTTTAACAGGTTTTCCTTTTTTATCAGGATTTTATTCAAAAGATGCAATAATAGAATTTGCATACTTAAGAGGAAGTGGAGTTGGGATGCTTGCGGCTTTTGTGGGTATAGTTACAGCTTTATTAACATCAATTTATTCTTGGAGACTTATATTTAAAACATTCCATGGTAATTATAATAATAAAGAACTTAGTATTGATAAAGTACACGAGTCTCCTTTTGTTATGATTGCTCCTTTAATTATCTTAGCAATAGGGGCTATTTTTGCAGGTATGGCCTTTAAAGGTTTGTTTATAGGTCATGAGGTGGCATATGAATTTTGGGCTCAATCTATAAAATTTTTAGAACCACTAAGCACAGATCACCCACCAACCTGGTTTTTGTTTTTAACACCTATTCTTGTTACTGCTGCAATTCCATTTTCTTATTATTTGTATTTAAAAAACACAAACATAGTAAAAGGATTGAAAGAAATGAATGAACCAATTTATCAATTTTTAGTTAAGAAATGGTACTTTGATGAAATGTACGATTATTTATTCGTCAATCCTTCAAAAAAAATTGGAAAGTTTTTATGGAAAAAAGTTGATGGATCAATAATAGATAAATTTGGTCCTGATGGGATTTCAAGTGTAATTAAAAATTTATCAATTAAAGCTGTCAAATTTCAATCTGGATTTATTTATCAATATGCATTTGTTATGTTGATTGGATTTTCGGTTTTACTAACAATACTGATATTAAAATAATGAACTTTCCAATTTTATCGTCCTTAATTTTACTACCTACAATAGGTGCTTTATTTATATTATTCACAAAATCATCAAGTGGAAAATATCAGAGTTCCAAATATGTAGCTTTATTTATTTCTTTAGCAAATTTTTTATTATCTTTATATCTTTGGCATGTTTTTGATAAAAATTCAGTAGACTTTCAGTTTGTAGAAAATAGAGAATGGTTATCAGGATTTATTAATTATAAAGTTGGAATAGATGGTATTTCAATTTTATTCATAATATTAACAACCTTCATAACTCCAATTTGCATAATTTCAGTCAATGCTACAATAACAAATAGACTGAAGGATTTCTTAATTGCCATATTAATAATGGAAACTTTTATGATAGGTGTTTTCTGCTCTCTTGATCTAGTAGTATTTTATTTATTTTTTGAGGCAGGTCTTATACCAATGTTTTTAATTATTGGAATTTGGGGTGGGGAAAGAAGAGTCTACTCGGCCTTTAAATTTTTTCTGTACACTTTATTAGGATCAGTTCTTATGTTGGTTGCTATTATTTCAATTTATTGGATAACTGGAACTACTGATGTTGAAAAACTTTATGAACTTGGAATTCAGGTGGAATATCAAAATTTATTATGGCTAGCATTTTTCAGTTCTTTTGCAGTAAAAACACCTATGTGGCCGGTACATACTTGGCTACCTGATGCTCACGTAGAAGCTCCAACTGTTGGCTCTGTATTACTAGCAGCAATATTACTTAAAATGGCTGGGTATGGATTTATTAGATTTTCACTAGGTTTATTTCCAATAGCGTCCGAAAATTTTACAGTGTTTGTTTATGTCTTAAGTCTAATAGCAATTATTTATACATCACTTGTAGCTTTGATGCAGGAAGATATGAAAAAACTTATAGCATACTCGTCTGTCGCGCATATGGGGTTTGTAACATTAGGTATTTTCACAATGACCCAACAAGGTATTGAGGGAAGTATTTTTCAAATGATAAGTCATGGACTTGTATCAGCTGCACTTTTTTTAAGTGTTGGAGTTGTTTATGAAAGGCATCACACAAGGTTAATTAATAAATATGGTGGCTTAGTTTCTATAATGCCGAGATATGCAATTGTTTTTATGGTATTCACACTTGGTGCTCTAGGACTACCTGGAACAACAGGTTTTGTAGGAGAATTTTTAATTTTAATGGGTGCATTTGAGAAAAATATCTTAGTAGCAATGATTGCGAGTTTGGGAGTAATTTTAGGAGCAGCATATATGCTGTGGCTATTTAAAAGGGTTGTTTTTGGCGAAATTAATAATCAAGAGCTTAAAAGTATGAAAGATTTAAAAACTTTTGAAATTATAACCTTATCAGCTTTAGTAATACCAATTTTATTTTTTGGTTTTTATCCAGAGCCTTTAATGAATTCAATTGAAGCATCAGTCGAGAATACTTTAAACATGTACAACTTTGACTTAATCAACAGCCTTGCATCAAAAGACTAATGGAAAATTTTCAATATATATTACCAGAGATTTTTATATCGATATCTATAATGCTGTTTTTACTAGTTGGAGTTTTCAAAAAAAATAGCGCAAGTTTAATTTATAATTTATCTAATATATCGCTAGTTATTTTATTGGCACTAATAATAAATCTCAGCTCATTAGATACAATTTACTTATTTAATAATTCATATTTAATAGACAATTTATCTAATTATATGAAGATTATACTTGTTGGATCTGGAATTTTTGTAATGCTAACTGGATCCAAATATATTCAGGTAATCAATTTAAATAAAATTGAATACCCGATCCTCATTCTAAGCAGCATTTTAGGAATGATGATAATGATAAGTTCAAATGATTTAATTGTTTTTTACATGGGCCTTGAACTACAATCATTAGCTTTGTATGTTCTTGCATCTTTTAATAGAGACAATTTACTTTCTACAGAATCTGGACTAAAATATTTTGTTCTTAGCGCATTATCATCTGGTTTGCTGTTATATGGGTGTTCATTAACTTATGGATTTTCTGAAAGTACAAATTTTGATCAAATACTTATAAACTCTACTGAATTTAATTATGGTACCACGTTTGGGATAGTCTTTATTTTAGTTGGTCTTGCATTTAAAATATCAGCAGTACCTTTTCATATGTGGGCTCCAGATGTTTATCAAGGCTCCCCAACATCTGTAACATTATTCTTTGCTATACTTCCAAAAATAGCTGCGCTCTCTGTATTCATTAAGTTTTTGTACACACCTTTTGCTAATATGAATGATCAGTGGCAAACTATTATTGTATTTATTTC
Organism: Pelagibacteraceae bacterium AG-325-E23; assembly: GCA_003282945.1. Classification (GTDB taxonomy): domain Bacteria; phylum Pseudomonadota; class Alphaproteobacteria; order Pelagibacterales; family Pelagibacteraceae; genus Pelagibacter. The sequence continues at coordinate 45,252 of QBYG01000006.1, read as the reverse complement.
AATAGCTTCAATGATATTTGGTGCTGTAGCAGCCATAGGTCAAAAAAACTTAAAAAGATTAATTGCTTATAGCTCAATCAGTCATATGGGTTATGCGTTGGCTGGATTAGCAACAGTTAGTAACCAAGGAATACAAAGTTCTATTACTTATATATCTATTTATTTGGTAATGAATTTAGCCTTTTTTAGCTGCTTATTTATGCTTAAGAGAAATGATAAATATTATGAGAATATAGAGGATTTATCTGGGCTTTCTAAAAAACATCCAATATTATCTTTCTCATTATTAATAGTTTTATTTTCTTTAGCTGGAATACCTCCACTAGCAGGCTTCTTTGCAAAATTTTATGTTTTTTTAGCTGTTATAGAACAGTCAATGTATTTTTTAGCAATTGTTGGATTATTAGCAACTGTAGTTGCAGCTTTTTATTATCTAAGAATTATAAAAATTATATATTTTGATCCAGAAAAAGAAGAATACGAAACATCTCATAATATAGGATTAAAAATTACTTTGGCTATTTCAACAATATTTATTTTAGCATACTTTATATATCCGAGTGGCATAACAGAAATAGTATCTAAAATTACCATGATCTAATGAAATTAAAAAAATATTTATACAAAAAAGTTGAAAGTACTAACAAGGTAGCCCTAAGATTAATTAAGCAAGGGAATCAAAGAGGAATAATTTTAACAGATCAACAAACAAAAGGTAAAGGACAAAGAAAAAATAAATGGATATCTATAAATGGTAATTTGTTTTTATCAGTCTTCTTTGAAATTAGTAAAAAAATATCCTTATCAAAAATAATAAATTTAAATTTAAAAATAATTAAAAAAATAATCTATAAAAAAATTAATTCTTTAATCCTAATAAAAAAACCTAATGATATATTAATAAACAAAAAAAAGGTCTGTGGAATTTTACAAGAAACAATTTTTAGAAAAGGTAGAAAATACTTGATTGTAGGAATTGGAATTAATGTTTCTAGTAGTCCAAAAATTAATAATTATCCGACTACATTTTTGAATAATTATGCAAATAAAAAATTAAATAAACTTAAATTATTTAAAGAAATTAAATTTTTGTATGAAAAAAACTTACACTTATTTGGAGTTTAATATATGTATTTAATTGGAGATATTGGAAATACTGTAATTAAAATTTGTTTATTTAATAACAATTTAAAATTGATCAAAAATATTAAAATTCATAAAAAAAATTTAAACAAAAAAATTATCAATAAAAAATTATTATTTTTAAGAAAATATAATTCTAAACTTAGAAAAGTACTCTTTAGCTCGGTTGTTCCTAACTCTTATAAAATAATAAAAAAAACAATTAAAGAAATTACTAAATTGAACTGTGTTGAATTAAAAACATGTAATTTAAAAAAATTTATAAATATAAAAGTCAATAGAAAACAAATTGGTTCTGATCGTTTAGCTAATGCGATTGCTGTTATTGATAGTAGGTTTAATTATATTATAGTTGATTTTGGAACGGCTACCAATTTTGATATTGTTATTAAAAAAGATTATATTGGTGGTGTTTTAGCGCCGGGCGTAGAACTTTCCTTGAAAAATTTAATAGATAAAGCCTCTTTAATACCTAAAATTAAGCTAGAAAAGACAGTAAATGTCATTGGTAAAAACACTAAAAGTGCAGTAAGAGCTGGCTTTTATCATGGTTATACTGGTTTAATTGAAAATATAATTAATCTTATTTTAAAACAAACTAGAAAGAAGTTTAAAATTATACTTACAGGTGGATTTGCACACTTATTTAAATCATCAATTAAAGGTATTAAAACGGTTGATAAAAATTTAACAATAAAAGGTATCTTAAAAGTAGCTTTAAATTAAAAAATATGAAAGATGAATTATTATTTTGTCCTCTAGGAGGATCTGGTGAAATAGGAATGAACATGAACCTATTTGCGTATGGTAAGCCAGATAATCAAAAATGGATTATTGTTGACGTTGGTGTTACATTTGCAGATGACTCAGTACCTGGTGTTGATATAATATATCCAGATCCAGGATTTATAATAGATAAAAAAGATGACTTGCTAGGCATAGTCCTAACACATGCTCATGAAGATCATATTGGAGCTATTGCTCATGTTTGGCCAAAATTAAAATGTAAAATTTATGCTACACCTTTTACCTCAGTATTAATTACCGAAAAATTTAAAGAAAAAAAAATTGATATAACTGGCTATTTAAAAATTGTAAAACTTAATAGTACAATTAATTTAGATCCCTTCAAAATTGAGTTTGTTACACTTACTCATTCAATATTAGAACCCAATGGACTAAGAATACAAACACCAGCTGGAAATATTTTACATACAGGAGATTGGAAGTGTGATCCAGATCCATTAATTGGTGGAAATATAAACTCTGAAAGATTAAAGGAAATAGGTAACGAAGGTGTATTAGCTATGATTTGTGACTCTACAAATGTATTTAGCGCAGGTAGAGCAGGGTCTGAACTTGATGTGCGTAAAAATTTACTTAAGGTTTTTGAAAGATTAAAAAAAAGAATAATTGTTACTTCATTTGCATCTAATGTAGCTAGGATGGAAACTGTTTTTTATTGTGCAGAACAAACAGGAAGACATATTTCACTAGTTGGAAGATCGATGCACAGAATATTTAAAGCAGCAAGACAATGTGGTTACCTTAAGAATGTTATTGATCCTATAGATTCAAGAGATGCAAAAAATATATCTAGAGAAAAAATTGTTTATTTGTGCACTGGAAGTCAAGGCGAACCAATGGGGGCTATGAATAGGATAGTTAAATATACTCACCCAGATGTCTACATAGAAAGAAATGATGCTGTAGTTTTTTCTTCGAAAATTATACCAGGAAACGAAAAGAAATTGTATAAGTTACATAATAATTTAGTCAAAGAAGGTATTGAGGTTATATCTGAAGACAATGAATATATTCACGTTTCTGGACATCCTAACCGTGAAGACCTAAGAGATATGTATAATTGGATTAAACCTAAAGCTGTTATTCCAGTTCATGGAGAACATAGACACATGATTGAGCACATTGAATTTGCAAAAGAAATGCAAGTTAAATACCCAGTTCAAGTAGAGAACGGTGATATTGTTAAGTTGTATCCTGGAGAAAAACCAGAAGTTTATGACAAAGCACCAAGTGGAAGAGTTTATTTAGATGGAAATGTTCCAGTAGAGGAAGACTCTAGGTCAATAAAAGAAAGAAGAAATATTTCATCAAATGGATTTTTAGAAGCTACAATTATGATTACACCAAAAGGAAATATTCATAATAAACCTTTGGTAACTTTTAGAGGTCTACCAGTATATGAGAATGATGAGTTTATTTATGGATTAGAGGAAGAAATAGAAAGAACTATTAAAACATTTTCATTAAACAACACAAAACAACAAGATAATCTCATAGATGCTCTTAAAATAACTTGTCGTAAATTTTCAAAAGAAAAAACTGGGAAAAAACCACTAACAAATATAAACTTGGTAAGAATTTAAATAATAAAATGTATTTTTCAAAATCATTTGTACCAATTCTAAAAAATAATCCTACAGAAGCCAAAATTAAATCTCATCAACTTATGTTAAGAGTTGGAATGATAAAACAATCATCAGCTGGAATCTATTCGTGGTTACCACTCGGTTTCAAAGTTATGAAAAAAATAGAGCAAATTGTTAGAGAAGAGCAGGATAGAATTGGTGTTCAGGAAATTCTAATGCCAACAATTCAATCATCAGAAATTTGGAAAGAAAGTGGAAGATATGATGATTATGGAGAAGAGATGTTGCGTATTAAAGATCGTCAAAATAGAGAAATGTTGTATGGACCAACCAATGAAGAGCTTGTAACAGAAATTTTTAGATCAAGTATTAAATCTTATAAATCACTCCCACAGCTATTATATCATATTCAGTGGAAATTTAGAGATGAACTAAGACCAAGGTTTGGAATTATGAGATGCAGGGAATTCTATATGAAAGACGCTTACTCTTTTGATTTAAATGATGATGAAGCTCTTTTTTCTTATAACAAATTTTTCCTTTCATATTTAAGAACTTTTAAAAGGTTAAATCTATCAGCAATACCCATGGCAGCGGATACTGGCCCGATTGGTGGAAATCTTTCCCATGAATTTATAATTCTTGCTGATACAGGTGAAAGTAAAATTTACACAGATAAACGTATATTTGATGTGAATAGCTCATCTACTTTATTAGAAAAAAATTCACTTTCTGATTTAAGACAGCAATATGAAAAATTTTATTCTGTTACAGATGAGAAGTTTGACCAGAAAGAATTTGAAAAAGTAGTTCCGGAGGAATTTAGAGTAAATACCAAAGGAATTGAGGTAGGCCATATATTTTATTTTGGAGATAAATACTCAAAACCGATGAATGCTGCAGTAGATTTTAATGGTAAAAAAGAATTTGTTAAAATGGGATCTTATGGAATAGGTGTATCAAGATTGGTAGGTGCCATAATTGAGGCTAAATACAACGATAAAGATGAAATAATGAAATGGCCAATATCAGTTGCTCCTTATCATTGTGCAATAATTCCAATGATTAAAAAAAATGACACAACAAATTTAGAAAAATCTACCAAAATATTTAAATATTTAAAATCTAAGAATATAGATGCTATTATTGATGATACAGACGATAATATCTCAGCAAAAATAAGGAAATTTAATTTAATTGGTATACCATACCAGTTGATTATAGGAAATAAAACTGAGGCAGATTTATTTGAGTTTAAAGAAATTAACGGAGAAACTCAAAAATTAAATATCGATGAAGTTGCATCACAAATTTTAAAAGCTAAATCAAATTGATCTCACAGTTAGAAAGAGAAGTTACTTTTAGATTTTTAAGGACTAGAAAAAATGATGGTTTTTTAAATATCATATCAATTTTTTCTTTTATAGGTATTTCATTAGGGGTTGCGGTTCTAATCATTGTTATGTCAGTGATGAATGGTTTTAGAACTGAATTAATAAATAAAATTGTAGGTTTTAATGCACATGCGGTAGTCCAACAAGGCAATACTCCTTTGGTACATAATCAAGATATAGATCTTACAAATAATTTACTTTCAAATGATGGAGAAGCGGTAATACTGAATAAAAATATTACGAAGGGTGTCCTCTTAAAAGGATATTTAGAAAATGATTTTAGAAATCTTACAATAACCAAAAATAAAGCATTTTCTGGATCTCAAAACTTAAATAAAAATAATATTTCGATTGGTAAAGAATTAAGTTTTAATTTAAATGTTGATATTGGAGATACTATCACAGTAATGTCTCCTGCGGGAATACAAACTTTAGTAGGTACATTGCCGAAACAAGAAAACTTTAAAATAGTATCAATTTTTGATAGTGGTTTGTCAGACTATAATGAAAATATTGTATATATAAATTTAGAAACACTTGAGAGTTTTTTTAATAAGAATAAAGAAGACAGGTTCTTAGAATTTTATTTTAAAGATCCAAAAAATATAGCAATTCATAAAAAAAATTTAAAAACCCAGTTTCCAGATTCACTAGTTTATACTTGGTCAGACATGAATAAATCATTATTTTCAGCTTTGAAAGTTGAAAGAAATGTAATGTTTATAATTCTTTCTTTGATAATTATTGTTGCAGCATTTAATATAATATCTGGACTTACAATTTTAGTTAAAAATAAAACAAGAGATATAGGTATTCTAAAATCTATTGGAGTATCAAGTAAATCCATAAAAAAAATCTTCTTTTTAGTGGGTTTTTTTATAGGAACATCAGCGACATTATTTGGAGTAGTTGTTGGCACTCTTTTTTCCATTTATATAGAAAGCGTTAGACAATTTATCTCAAATATATTTGGTATTTCTCTTTTTCCAGAAGATATTTATATTTTAAATTCTATGCCTTCTGAATTAAATTTAATTTCAATAATAATAATCTCCCTTTGTTCAATAATTGCAACAATTTTAGTATCTATATACCCAGCTTCAAAAGCATCTTCTTTAGATACAGTTAAAACTCTAAAATATGAATAATTATATTAAAATAAAAAATCTAACAAAAAAATACAAAAAAAATAAAACTATAAATGTTTTAAGTGATATTTCATTTAATTTTGAAACTGGAAAAACCTATTCTATTACGGGACCATCTGGATCTGGAAAATCGACTTTACTAAATTTACTTTCATTAATTGATAACCCTACAACGGGTTCAATCGAAATAAACAGCAAGAAAATAAAATTAAATAATAAAGTTGAAAATGATTTAATTAGAGCAAAGAAAATTGGAATTATTTATCAAGACAAAAACTTATTATCAGATTTTACAGCTTTAGAAAATGTTTACTTGCCTAACTTACTAGTATCTAAAGAAAAACAAAAGTCAGTAGATCTTGCAAAAAAATTAATTAAAAATGTAGGTATGTCGTCTAGAATAAACCATTTTCCAAATGAATTATCTGGTGGTGAAAATCAGCGTATTGCTATAGCTAGGGCATTAATTAACGATCCTGATATTATATTAGCCGACGAGCCAACTGGTAGTCTAGATTTTGATAATGCAAAACTTATCTTTAAAATCCTGTTTAATTTAAAAAATAAAAATAGAATCATAATTTTTGCAACTCACAATAGATATTTTGCAAATATGGCAGATTGTAAAATTATGATGAATGATGGTAATATACAAATCATTAATGCTACAATCTAAAAAAAAATCCTTCAATCAAATTAAAATTCATTCACAGTATTCAATTTGTGAGGGTGCATTGAAAATTGAAAATCTTAAAGAGTATTGTAAAAAAAATAAGATACAGTCTATAGGTATAAGTGATACTTATAATTTATCAGGAGCATTAGAATTTTCGGAAAACATCTCATCAGTTGGCACCCAACCTATCATAGGATCACAAGTTCAATTTAAATTTAAAAATACTTATGGACTTATTCCCCTAATTGCTAAAAATTATAATGGTTATAAAAATATAATTGAACTTTCTTCAAAAGCTTATTTAGAAAATGTCGATAATGATCAACCACATTGCTCAATTGAAGATTTAACAAAATATAGTGGCGGGATTATCGTTCTATCTGGAGCAATAAATAATTTAATTGGCAATATGTTTAATAAAGGATTATTTGAAGAACTACATGAATTAATAACAATATTAAATAACAATTTTAAAGAAAATTTTTATTTAGAAATTCAAAGACATGGTGATAAAAATGAAAAAGAATTTGAATTTTTTAACTTAAATGGTTCAAAAAAATATCAAATACCAATCATAGCTACTAACGAGGTTTATTATTTGGATAAGGAAATGCATGAAGCTCACGATGCTTTAATGTGCATAGGTCAAAAAACTTATATAAACGATCAAAAAAGATTAAAACTGACTAATAATCACTATTTAAAATCATCGGCTGAAATGGATGAGATCTTTAAAGATTTACCTGAGGCACTAGAAAATAATTATAATTTGCCTTTTAGATGTAATTTTAGACCTATTCCATCCAAACCAATACTGCCTAATATTATTACAGATACAGTAAATATCGACGATAAGTTAAAAAACGACTCTTTAAAAGGTTTAGAGGAAAAATTTAAAAATGATCCTGAGCTAATAAGTAAAATATTAAATAATATAAAAACCAAAGATACTTATAAAGATAGATTAAATCATGAAATAAAAATTATAACTGAAATGAATTATTCAGGATATTTTTTAATTGTTTCAGACTATATAAAATGGGCAAAAAATAATAATATACCAGTTGGTCCTGGAAGAGGGTCAGGAGCAGGTTCATTAGTTGCTTGGTGTCTATCAATAACGGATGTTGATCCAATAAAATTTAATTTAATTTTTGAGAGATTTTTAAATCCTGATAGGATTTCTATGCCTGATTTTGATATAGATTTCTGTGAGGAAAAAAGGGATCAAGTTTTCAAATATTTAACAACTAAATATAAAGATAGTGTTGCCCATATCATTACATTTGGAAAGCTAAAGGCAAGAATGGTAATAAGAGATGTTGGACGGGTATTAGGACTACCATATGGTTTTATAGATAGCATATGTAAAATGATACCATTTGATCCTTCTAGACCATTAACCTTACAAGAAAGCATTAATATAGAACCAAGGTTACAAAAGTTAATCAATGAAGATAAAAGAGTTAGTCGTCTAATAGAACTATCTTTAAAACTTGAAGGCCTAAATAGAAACGTTGCAACACATGCAGCTGGAGTAGTCATAGCAGATAAAAAATTAACAGAAACCGTTCCTTTATATAAAGACTCTGCAGCAGATTTATTGCTTCCTTCTACACAATTCGATATGTATTCAGCTGAAAATGCTGGGTTAGTTAAATTTGATTTTCTTGGTCTAAAGACACTTACAGTAATTAACAAAACACAAAAACTTGTAGAAAAAAAACACCCAAATTTCAAAATTGAAACTATTAATTACGAAGATCAAAAAGTTTTTGACCTATTAACAAGTGGTAAAACTGTTGGATTATTTCAATTAGAAAGTTCTGGAATGAAGGATGCTTTAATAAACATGAAACCTAATCATTTGGAGGATATTATAGCTTTAGTTGCTTTATATAGGCCCGGTCCTATGAGTAACATACCAACTTACAACGATTGTAAACATGGCAAAAGAGAACCAGACTATTTACACCCTAAACTAGAGAATATTCTAAAACCTACATATGGAGTAATTATATATCAAGAACAAGTTATGCAAATAGCACAAGCTCTGTCAGGGTTTACCGCTGGTGAGGCTGACATACTTAGAAGAGCTATGGGTAAAAAAAAAAGAGCTGAACTAGAAAAGCAGAAGGAAAGATTTGTTGAAGGGGCCTACAAAAATGGAATTAGCAAAGATATTGCAGCTGGGATTTTTTTAAAAATTGAACCATTTGCAGAATATGGGTTTAACAAAAGCCATGCTGCCGCTTACGCAATCATAGCTTATCAAACAGCATTTTTAAAAACATACTACCCACATGAGTTTTTTGCAGCCTCTATGTCAATGGAACTTTCAAATCAAAAAAAATTAAGTGAATTTTATGAAGAACTCAAAAGACTAAATATTAAAATAATTCGTCCAGATATTAACAAATGTTATGCAAATTTCTCCTCTGATGGAAAAAATTTTCTTTACTCGTTAGGTGCAATAAAAAGTGTAGGTTTTGAAGCTATTTCAAAAATTGTAGAGGAGAGAACCAAGAATGGGGAATTTAAAGATCTAAATGACTTTATAAAACGTGTAAACCCAAAAGATATAAATAAATTACAGCTAGAAGGTTTAGTTAAAGCAGGAGCATTTGATAATTTAAATAGTAACAGACAATCTTTATATAATTCAATACCTAATATTATTTTAAAATCAAAAAATATTTTTGAAAATAATTCTGCAAATCAAATAGATTTATTTAAAGAAGATAATGATGAGTCTTATATAGTTGATGTAGAAGACTGGAATATTGATAGCAAACTATCAAAAGAATTTGAAACTTTAGGCTTTTTCATTTCTGACCATCCTTTAAATCAATACAAATCACTTTTTAATCAATATAATATTATTGACTATGAGGAATTTAATACCAATGAAAATATTTTAAATTCTAATATTTCATCTACAATATTAAAAGTTCAAGAAAAAAAAACCCAAAAAGGAACCTCTTATGCAATAATTAAGTTTTCTGACTTATCTGGTGTTTTTGAACTATTTGTATTTTCGGATATTTTTGAAGCAAATAGAGAAATTCTTATAGAAGGAAATTCAGTTATGATTACTCTTGTTAAAAATTACATTGATGAGAGTAAGGTACAAAAAAAAATTAATATTAGAAAGATCATCTCTATGAAAGAAGTCATCGATAAACCTATTGAAGAAATTTTAATAAAAGTCAAAAATATAGTTGATCTTCAAAAAATTAATAAATTGAGTTTTGAGGAGGGCAAAACAAATGTTAGATTTGAAGTTGAGAATGATAATAAAACCATGTTATTTAAATTGAGTCAGAAGAGAAAAATAGATCATAAAATGCTTAATTTGATGAGAAATGAGGAAAATATTGAAATATCATAAAAAAAACTTGTTTTTTTTTATTTTTTTTGTAATTAGTTTCCTAAATTAACACGCACACAATTTCTGGTTTTATACCTCCGGTCCTTATTAGGCAGTAATTGTGGTGGCATAACCGGGAAAAAAAAATGAAAATACCTAATTTTACAATTGAGCAACTATTAGAAGCTGGCGTTCATCTTGGCCACAAAACATTAAGATGGAACCCTAAAATGAAGAAGTTTATATTTGGTAAAAGAGACTCTATCCATATTATAGATTTAACACAAACACTTGAATTAACTAAAGTGGCTTTAGAAAAAGTTTATTCAACAATCTCATCAGGTGGGAAGATATTATTTATATCAACTAAAAAACAAGCATCAGAGGCAATAGCTGAGCTTGCAAATGAAACTGATCAATATTTTGTAAATTATAGATGGCTTGGAGGAATGCTTACTAATTGGGGCACTATATCAAATTCAATTAAAAAATTAGATAAAATTAACTCTGATCTTCAATCTGAAAATAGAGGCTTCACAAAAAAAGAACTTTTAAAAATGAGTGGTCAAAGAGATAAATTACAAAGATCGTTAGGAGGAATATCAAGTATGAAAAAGATACCTGATCTAGTGTTTATAATTGATACAAATTATGAGTCTTTAGCAATTAAAGAGTCTGTTAAATTAGGAATCCCAATAGTTGCAATTTTAGATACAAATTCCAATCCAGACGGTATTGATTTTCCTATTCCTGGAAACGATGATGCAAGAAGATCTATTGATTTGTATTGTTCACTTTTAAAACAAACAATTCTTAATGCTAAAAAAGAAGTACCACAAAATATTTCTAACGAAAAAGATGCAGAGACATTAAAAGTTGAAACCGCAAATCCAGACAAATCTAAAGAAGCAAAATTACAAACAAAACTTAATTAAGAAATTTAATTTATTACAGGAAAATGAAATGAGTGATATTGAAAAAGTTAAACAATTAAGAAAATCTACTGGTGCTGGATTTAAAGATTGTAATGCCGCTCTTAAGGACTCCAATGGTGATTTGGATAAAGCAGCAGAGATTTTAAGAGTTAAAGGAATAGCTAAGGCTTCCAAAAAAATGGATAGAAATGCGTCAGAAGGTGTGATTGTAGTTTCAGGAGATGAAACAAAAAAATCATTAATTGAGGTTAATTGTGAAACAGACTTTGTTGCAAAAAACGAGGATTTTATAGAATTTGTCAAAGAATTAAGTGAATTAAACAATACAAAGTCCTCAAAACTTGACGAATTAAAAAAATCTATGATGAAGAATAATAAGACTGTAGATGAAAATTTGGTAGCTTTGATTGCAAAAATTGGTGAAAAAATTACAATAGGTAGATCGAAAACAATATGTAACGACAAATCAAAAAATTTTTCATATCAGCACTCTATAATTAAAGATAATGTCTCAAAGTTGGTAGTAATAGTTTCTTTGAATGTAAATGAGAAATCTGAAAAAATTGAGTTATTTGGTAAACAATTATCAATGCACATTGCAGCTTCAAACCCAATTGCCCTGTCCCCAGATAAAATAAAAAAAGAGATAGTCGACAAAGAGGTTGAATTAATAGCTGAAGAATTAAAAACATCTGGTAAGCCTGAAGAAATCGCGCAAAAAATTAGTTTAGGTAAAATTAATAAATTTAAAGATGATAATAGTTTGTTAAACCAGGATTGGGTTATGGATCCTAAATTAAAAGTTAAAGATGTAATAAAAAATATGGATATGCCTGAGCTAACAATTAATGAGTTTATAAGACTAAAAATAGGAGAATAATGTTTGAAGATAGCAAATATAAGAGCAAAATGTTAAAAACCTATGAAGTATTTCAACAAGAGTTAAACTCATTGAGAACAGGAAGGGCAAATGCTAGCATGTTAGATACTATTAAAGTAGATGTTTACGGTCAAAAAATGCCAATAAATCAATTAGGCAGTATCACAGCACCAGAGCCTAGAAGTATAAATATCCAAGTATGGGATTTAAATAATGTACCATTGATTGACTCAGCAATTAAAAAATCTGAATTAGGTCTAAATCCACAAATAGATGGACAATTAATTAGATTACCAGTCCCAGATTTAAGTGAAGAAAGAAGATCTGAAATGAAAAAAATTATAAAATCAATGGGTGAGAAGTGTAAAATTTCTATAAGAAATATTAGACGTGAAGCAAATGATGAACTCAAAAAATTATTAAAGGATAAAAATATTTCAGAGGATGATTTAAAAAAAAAAGAAAAAATTATTCAAGATTATACAGATGAACAAATTAAAATTATTGATGAGAGAGTTACAATAAAAGAAAAAGAAATAATGACAATATGAATTCACCAAAACATGTTGCCATTATTATGGATGGAAATGGCAGATGGGGAATTAGAAAGAAAAAATCAAGAAATTACGGACATACACAGGGTGTTAAAGTAGTAGAAAAAATAATTGAAGCTGCAATTTATAATAAAATTAAACATTTAACATTATATACTTTTTCTACTGAAAATTGGAAAAGACCAAAAAAAGAAATTTTATTTCTAATTTATCTTTTAGAGAAATATGTAGATGAGCAATTTAATAGATTGGCTAAAAAAAATGTTAAGCTAAATATTATTGGTAATATCAATAAATTTCCCAATACATTGAAAAAAAAACTTAGAAAAGCTGAAAAAATAACAAAAAAGAACTATTCTATTCAAATAAACCTTGCTCTTAATTATGGATCTAAAGAAGAAATTATTACAGCAATAAAAAAACTGATTAACTCATCTAGTAAAGTAAATGAAAAAAATATTTCAAAAAATTTATACACTAAAGACATACCTGATCCAGAGATATTAATTAGAACTGGAAATAGGTTTAGGCTTAGCAACTTTTTACTTTGGCAGTCATCATACACAGAGATATTTTTTATTAAAAAATTATGGCCAGATTTTAATAAAAAAGATTTTCAAAAAATAATAGTAAAATTTAAAAGTATGAGAAGAAATTTTGGCGGCATTAAATGAGTGAACTAAAAAAAAGAATCTTTACCTCTCTTTTTCTATTATTAACTATTTTTTTTTCATTTATAAATTCATATTTCTTTTATTTGCTACTATTTTTTTTAAATTTTATTTCATTAGATGAATTTTCAAAAATATTAAAAAAAATATACAAAAATAAAAAAAAAATTACTTTTGTAGCCATAACGCTATCAACTTTTTATATGGTCTATTTTTCTTTAGTAATTATTTATTATTTAAATGGATCTTTTGAAAATAATAAATATACATTATTTTTTATTTTAATAATTTGTATATCAACAGATATTGGAGGATTTGTTTTTGGTAAAATTATTGGGGGAAAAAAACTTACATCAATTAGCCCAAAAAAAACTTTCTCTGGATTAATTGGATCTTTCATTTTTGCTCTATTATTTGGATTTACTGTCTATAAATTTATCAATAATTTGATATATATAAATTTAAACATATTTTTATTTATAATTTTAATATCGTTCATTTCACAGATAGGAGATCTATCTATTTCTTACTTGAAAAGAATGGCCAAATTAAAAGATACAGGTAATATTTTACCCGGTCACGGCGGTATTTTGGATAGAATAGATGGTATCCTATTAGCTTTACCATTAAGTATAATTTTAATTATTATAACATCTTAAAATGACAAAAGATTTAATATTGTTAGGTTCAACAGGATCTATTGGGGATACAACATTAAAAATTATTAACAAAAATAAGAATAAATATAAAATTAAACTTCTTACAACAAATAAACAAATTAAAAAAATTTATCAGCAAGCATTAAAGTATAATGTAAAAAAAATAGTTATTTTTGATAAAAATAATTACAAAAAATATTCCTCAAGATTTAAAAATAAAAAAATTAAGGTTTATTTCAACGTTAAAGAGGCATTACAGGACGAAAGAAAAAAAATTAATTTTGGAATTAGTGCAATATCAGGGATTGATGGAATGGAGCCAACATTAAATATTATCAAGCATGTTGAAAATTTAGGGATAGCAAACAAAGAGTCAATAATTTGTGGTTGGAAATTTATTAGCAAAGAATTAAAAAAATATAATACAAAATTCATTCCACTTGACTCAGAACATTTTTCTATATGGTCACTATTACAATCAGAAAACAAAAATAATGTTAAAAAAATTTATTTAACAGCATCTGGTGGACCATTTTTAAACAAAAATCTAAATGTTATTAAAAATATTAGTCCAAAAGAAGCTCTAAAACATCCTAACTGGAAAATGGGGAAAAAAATTTCTATAGACTCGGCCACAATGATGAATAAAATCTTTGAAGTAATAGAAGCAAAAAAAATCTTTAATTTAAAAATTAATCACTTTGAAATTTTAATTCATCCTAAATCCTATATACATGCAATAGTTGATTTTAAAAATGGACTAACAAAATTTCTTGCCCATAATACAACCATGGAGATTCCTATCGTAAATTTTTTAAACCCAAAAAATGATAATTTTGCTTATAACAATAGTTTTAATTATTCTATTTTAAATGGACTAAATTTTATTAAACCAAAATTAAAAAATTTTCCCTTGCTTAAAATAATTAATAACAATTTTAATAATACATATTTTGAAATAATTTTAGTTACAATTAATGATGAATTAGTTAATTTATATTTGAAAAATTCAATTTCTTATTTTTCAATTCATAAATTGCTATTATTGTTATTGAAAAAGCCTTATTTTACTAAATTCTATAATACTAGTCCAAAAAATATAAATGAAATAAAAAATATGGTAGATAGAGTTAAAAAATATATTGATAGGCAAATAAATATAAATGATAAAATTTATAAAAAAAATATTAAATAATTTATCCATATTTTTGTTAATTTACTTTATTGCAGGAGTTACAATTCTTAAGGCCGAAAAATATGAAGTGATTAATATTAAAGGAAACAAGAGATTATCTGTTGAAACTATTTTAATGTTTTCTGGTTTAGAAACAGGCGTAGATATTAGTATTAATGATTTAAATATTGCTATCAAAAAACTCTATGAAACAGATTATTTTAAAAATATCGAAATAGAAATTATTGATAATGAACTTGAAATAAAAATATTAGAAAACCCAATTATTCAAACTATTGATATAAAAGGGATTAAAAATAAAAGAATTATAAGACAGTTAAAAGAAATAACAAAGAAAAGCGAAAAATATCCATTTTTAATAAATAATGTTCAAGATCAAAAGAATCAATTATTGAATATAACTAGATCAAGTGGATTTTATTTTTCAAATGTTGAAGTCAAAATAATTAATAATATAAATAATTCTGTAGACTTAATATATAATTTTAATTTGGGTGAACGAGCAATAATTAAAAATATTAATTTTCAAGGTAACAAGATTTTTAAGGATTCAAAACTTAGAAATGTTATTAGATCTGAGGAAGGTAAATTTTGGAAATTTATTACCTCAGACAAATATTTAAATGAGCAAAAAGTTAAATTTGATGAGAATTTGCTTGTAAATTATTACAAAAATAGAGGTTATTATAACGTAAATATAAAATCTTCATATGCTAAAAATATAAATAATAAATTTTTTGAATTAACTTTTAATATTGACTCAGGAAAAAAATATTTTTTTAGCGACATTAATTTAAATCTAGATGATAACTTTAACAAAGAAAATTTTAATGAAATATATGTTTTATCTCAAAATTTAAAAGGAAAAAAATATTCTCAAAAAAAATTAGAAGAAATAATTGATAAAGTTAACAAAATATCTCTTCAAGAAGAATTTGTATTTGTAGATGTTAAATATGACTTAACTATCGTTAATAATAATTCAATAAAAATTGATCTAAGTTTTCAAGATTTAGATAAATTTTTTGTTGAGCAAATTAACATTATTGGAAATTTTATTACAGAAGAAAAAGTTATAAGAAATTCTCTTATTGTTGATGAAGGAGATCCTTTTAACAAATTTTTATTTGATAAATCAATTTCCAATATTAAATCTAGAGGTTTTTTTAGAAATGTAGAAAGTAACATAATTAATTCACCTAACGACCCTCAAAAAAAAATAATTGATATAACTGTAGAAGAGTCGCCAAGCGGTGAAATATTTGCAGGTGCTGGAACTGGTACTTCAGGAGCTACAATCTCTGCAGGCATAAAAGAAAATAATTATCTTGGAAAAGGTATCAAACTTGCAGCTAATTTTAATATTTCTGAAGACCAAATTAAAGGTAGATTTTCAGTAGTAAATCCAAATTTTAGAAATTCAGATCGTTCTTTAAATACAATAATTGAAAGTACTAGTAGCGACAACCTAAGCACAAGTGGTTTTAAAACATCAAGAACTGGTTTTGCTATTGGAACAGGTTTTGAACAATATTCAGACTTGTTTATCAATTTAGATATATCTGCTTATTATGAAAAATTAGAAACATCATCAACAGCATCAAATTATAAAAAAAAACAAGAAGGCGATTATCTTGAAAACTTGCTAACTTATAAGCTTACTCTAAATAAATTAGACCAAAATTTTCAACCATCAGATGGTTTTAGAGTTGGTTTTGAGCAAGTTCTTCCAATTTATTCAGATGATTTATCAATTGAAAATACTCTAAACTACTCAAACTATATTTCCATTACAGACAATTTAATTTTTTCTACAAAATTTTTTGCAAAAGCAGTGAATTCAATTGATGATGATGTAAGAGTTTCTAGAAGAGTTTATGTTCCAAGTAGCAAATTACGTGGT
Source organism: Pelagibacteraceae bacterium AG-325-E23 (assembly GCA_003282945.1). Classification (GTDB taxonomy): domain Bacteria; phylum Pseudomonadota; class Alphaproteobacteria; order Pelagibacterales; family Pelagibacteraceae; genus Pelagibacter. The sequence goes on along the minus strand of QBYG01000006.1, from coordinate 28,331 downwards.
TTTGAGTCTGGAAAATTTGGTCCAAAAGATGGTAATGAATATGTGGGTGGAAATTATGCATCAGCTGTTAACTTTAATACCACTTTACCTAATTTATTTGCAGCTAATGATGATATCGATTTAAGCTTATTTCTCGACGCAGCAAGTATAAGAGAAGTTGATTATGATAGCTCACTAGAGTCGAGCAGTATCAGATCTGCTACCGGTATTTCTGTAAATTGGTTCACTGTCTTAGGTCCACTATCATTTTCATATGCAATCCCTTTAACTAGTGAGCCTTCTGATACAACAGAGACATTTAGGTTTAGAATTGGAACTTCATTTTAAAATGAAAATTTTTTTTTCTATTTTAATATTTTTTTTTAGTTTCTCTGTATATTCTTATTCTCAAATAGCTTATATAGACATGAACTTTATATTAAACTCATCTCAAGTAGGAAAAGAATTAAACAAATATATTAAAGAAATAAGCAACGAATATTCAATTGATCAGAAGCAGATTGAAAAAAATTTAATTAAAAAAGAAAAAGAATTAATTGCTCAACAAAATATCATAGATAAAAGTGAATTTGAAAAAAAACTATCCATTTTATCTAATGAAATAAATCAATATAGATCAGATAAAAAAAAATCCCAGAATTCTTTAAATGAAATTAGATTAAATAATACTAAAAAAATATTAGAACATTTAAACCCAATTATAAAAGAATATGTTGATTTAAATTCAATATCATTAGTAATCCCAAAAAAAAATATTATTGTTGGCAAAAAAAACCTAGATATCACTGATGATGTAATTATATTACTCAATAACAAGGTGAACACTCTTAATTTCAAATGAAAAGCATTTTCTTTAAAAAAAATACCCATGTTAGGATTAATGATATTCTTAAAAGTTTAAAATTAAAAAAAAATAACATCAATTACAGAGTTGACGATATCAAAGAGTTAGACAAAGCTACTAATAAAGATATTACTTTTTTTCACTCCAAAAAGTATTTAAACTCTGTTAAAAATACCAAAGCTAAGTTTATTTTAACTCACAAAAAATTTAAAAATATTTTACCTAAAAGAATATTGCCTATTGAAGTAAATGATGTTTTTATATCAGTGGCAAAGATAACTTCAATATTTTACCCAGATTCTCTAGATGATAATTTCGATGAAAATGTGGAGAAAATTAACAAAAGTAAGTTTATAAAACTTAAAACTGGCCAAAATATACTAATTGGTAAAAATGTTAAAATTGGAAAAAATTGTAGTATTGGTCATAATACCATAATAGAGCAAAATGTTATTATTGGTAATAATTGTAAAATTGGAAGTAATGTTTTAATAAAAAATTCAATGGTTGGAAATAATACCAATATTCTCGATGGAGCAATTATAGGAAAAAAAGGATTTGGTTTTTTTCCAGGTAAAAAAAAAAATATTCGATACCCTCACATTGGATCTGTAATAATAGGTAATGAGGTTGAAATTGGATCTAATAATACTATTGATAGAGGCTCACTTTCTAATACAATAATAGGCGATGGAACCTTTATAGACAACCAAGTTCATATTGCACATAATGTAAAAATAGGAAAAAATTGCATAATCACTGCGCAGGTTGGATTTGCTGGTAGTTCATCAATTGGTAATAAAGTTTTGATTGGTGGTCAAGCAGGAATTTCTGGACACTTAAAAATTGGTGATAATGTGCAAATTGGAGGTGGTAGCGGAGTGATCAAAAATATTCCTTCAAATACGAAAGTGATGGGGTATCCTGCAAAAAACATTAGAAAATTTTTAATAGAAAGCAAATCAAATGACTAATTTAAATAAAGAACAAATTAAAGAATTATTACCTCATAGAGAACCAATGCTTCTCATCGATGAATTAAAGAATATAAAAAAACTTTTTTCCGCTACTGCAATTGTAAATGTTAAAAAAGATAGTTTCTTTGTTAAAGGTCACTTCCCAGGAGAGCCAGTTATGCCTGGTGTTTTAATTGTAGAAGCTTTTGGACAAGCTGCCGCCGCACTAACTGCAAATGGAATAGATAAAGCAACATATGATAATAAGTTAGTTTTTTTAATGACAATTGAGAAAGCTAGATTTAGAAATCCAGTAATACCAGATTGTATTTTAGAACTTAATATAGAAGCTATCAGATCACATGGAAGAGTATGGAAGTATAAAGGCACTGCATTTGTTGGAGATAAAAAAATGGCAGATGCTCAGTGGTCAGCAACAATCGTTGATAGAAAGTAATAATCAGTAGTAATAGTTGATAAGTATAAAATAATAAATTTGCTATTTATTATCTATGATCCACAAAACAGCAATAGTTGATTCAAAAGCAAAAATTTCAGTTAATGTTAATATAGGACCTAATTGCATTATAGGTCCAGAGGTAGAAATAGGAACTAACTCAGTAATACATTCGCATGTAAATATAGTTGGTAATACAAAGATAGGAGAGAATAATCAAATATATCCTTTCTCATCTATTGGAACTCCTCCACAGGATCTAAAATATAATGGAGAAAAAAATTTATTGGTTATTGGTAATAACAATAAGTTTAGAGAGTATGTTAATATAAATCCAGGAACAGAACAGGGCGGTGGACTAACCAGAATTGGAGATAACAATTTATTAATGGTTTATTGTCATGTAGCACACGATTGTATGATATCGAATAATATTGTTTTAGCTAATAACGTTCAAGTAGGTGGGCATGTTAACATACAAAATAACGCAATAGTTGGCGGAAGCTGTGCAATACATCAATTTTCTAGAATTGGGGAATTCTCGATGATAGGAGGAATGACTGGTGTTTTGAGTGATGTAATTCCATTTGGTTTATCAATGGGTAATAGAAATAATCTAATGGGCTTAAACCTTATTGGATTAAGAAGAGCAAAAGTCTCAAATGATAATATAAAAAAAATGCAATTAGCTTATGAAATAATATTTAAAACTTCTAACTTTAGAGAAAATATAGAACAACTTAATAATGATCTAAAAAACAATGAATTTGTAAAAAAAATAATTAATTTCATAAATTCAGACAAAAAAAGACCAATTTCACTTCCACCTAACAAATAATGATAGGACTTTTTTTAGGGGAAAAAAATTTACCAAATGAAATTATTAAAAAAATAGAGACAAAGAAGATAAAATATTTCATTATAGATCTCACAAAAAATAACAAATTTAAAAAAAATAAGAATAGTTATTTTATAAACATAGGTAAATTTGGCGAGATTCTAAAACTTATTAAATCAAAAAAATGTAAAAAAGTTATATTTGCTGGAAATATAATTAAACCTAAAATATCAAAACTTAAATTAGATTTAAGAGGACTATTTTATATTCCAAGAATAGTTAAAGCATCAAAAAAGGGTGATGCAGCTATACTAAAAGTTCTAATAAAAATTTTGTCAGAAAATAAAATAAAAGTTATCAACTTGAATACCTACAACCCAGAATTAACCTTAAAGAAAGGAGTTTATACAAAAATAAGACCAACTCTTATAGAAACACATGAGATAAATAAAGGAATTAAAGTATTAAAAAGAATAAATTCGCACAATCATACACAAGCAGTTATTATTAGAGACAATAAGGTTGTTTCTAGAGAAACAAGAAAAGGTACAAAAGAAATGATAAAATCTATACCTAAATCTAAAATAAAGAAAGGTATTTTAATAAAACTACCAAAAGCAAAACAAGATTTAAGAGTAGATTTACCTACAATAGGATTTGATACGTTTAAAGATTGTAATAAAGTTGGTATAAAGGGAATTGTTGTTAAATCAAATCAAAATATTATATTAAATAAAGAACTCTGTATTAAATATGCCAATCAAAAGAAACTTTTTCTCATTTCTATATGAAAAAAATTTTTGTTCTTACAGGCGAACCATCAGGAGATAAATTAGCATCAGAAGTAATATCAAAAATTAAATCAAAAAGAACTGATTTAGAGTTCTTAAGTGTTGGCGGAACAAACTTAGAAAAATTAGGCATAAAGACAATTTATGACCAAAAGGAGATAACCTTTATAGCTTTTACCGATATATTATTAAACTTTTTAAAAATAAAACGTAAAATAAAAGATACAGTTAATGAAGTCTTAAAATTTAACCCGGATATTTTATTTAGTGTTGATAGTCCCGATTTTACACTAAGAGTTGCAAAACTAGTCAAAGAAAAAAACCCAAAAATAAAAATAATTCATTTTATTGCGCCTAAAGTTTGGGCATGGAGACAAGGTAGAGTTAAAAAAATGAAAGAATTTTTAGACCATATTTTATTGCTTTTTAAGTTTGAAAAAAAATATTTTGATAAAGAAAAACTAACTAACACTTTTGTAGGCCACCCTTTGTTAGATAAAAAAAATAATGAAAATATCCAAATAGACCAATTTTTAGATAAAAAAAATATAATATCAATTTTTCCTGGAAGCAGAAACTCAGAGATTATTCATCACATGCCAATTCTAATTAATTTTATAAAAAAAATGAATATCAATGATCCTAATTATAATTTCATTTTTCATGCAACTGATAAAAATAAAGAACTTATTTCGGATTATATTTTAAAAGAAGCTATACAAAATCTAGAAATTATTAATGACGATAAAATTAAAACCGCAGTTTTAAAGAAATCAATTTTCGCTGTAGTAAAATCTGGAACAGTTTCGCTAGAAGTATGTAAAATGAATGTTCCATCAATAATTATTTACAAAATGAATTTTATTAATTTTTATTTAGCAAAATTTCTACTGAATATAAAATTTGTTAACATGATTAATATTATCAATAATAGAGAAGTTATACCAGAGTTGATACAATCAGAATGTAACGCTGATGAAATATTTAAAAGTGTTTACTATTTTTTAAAAAAACCAGATTTAATAGTAAAACAAAAAGAAGAAATAAAAAAAACTCTTGAAAATTTGACTTCTCCCAGTTCTTCATCTGAAGAAGCATCAAATATTATCTTATCCTATATTTCCTAATCTTTTTATTACCTCGTTTTTTCCAAGAGATAATATTATATCATATATTCCTGGACCAAATTTAGATCCTGTTAACATTATACGTAATGGTTGCCCAATGCCCTTAAAATTTGTATTATTCAATTTTATTAATGCATTTATAATTTGTTCTAAATTCTCTCTATCAAAAACTTCTAATTCTGAAATTTTCTCTTTAAATAAATGTATTATTTTTTTTGCTTCATCGTTTATCAGCTCTTTATCATTGTCGTTAAAAATAACTTTATCATTTAATATGTACTTAGAATTGTTAAATATATCCTCAAGTGTTTTTGCTTTATTTTTTAAAAATGTTAAAGAGCTCTTTATTGTATTTTCTTTATCTTCTTTAATTTTATCTTTATACATCTCACAATATTCTCTTAACTTTTTGTACAATATATTTTCTTCACTATTTTTAATGTAATATTCATTCATAGAAAGAATTCTACTCATATCAAGTTTTGAGGGTGATTTACCTATTCCTTCTAAATTAAAAAGTTTTATACTTTCATCTAAGCTAAAAATTTCCTTATCTTTATAAGACCACCCTAACCTTAGTAGGTAATTTCTGAGTGATTCAGGTAGAATTCCAATTTTTGAATAATCTTCTAATGTTGAGGCATTATCTCTTTTTGATAGTTTCTTACCATCTATTGTATGAATAAGAGGTATATGAGCAAATTGTGGAATATCCCATCCTAGTGCTTCATATATCTGTATTTGTTTAAAAGTATTAATTTTATGATCATCTCCCCTAATAATATGAGTCATTTCCATATTATGATCATCAACTGACGCGGACAAATTATACGTTGGTGTTTCGTCGTTTCTTAAAATAACAAAATCCTCAATGGTATTATTTTCAATCTCTACGTTTCCTTGAACTAAGTCTTTTAATAGAGAAGTGCCTTCTATTTTACTTTTAAATCTTATAACTGGCTTTATATCACTTGGGGCTTGATCTTCAGAAATATCACGCCATTTTCGATTATACACATAAGGAATTTTTTTTTGTTTAGCTCTTTTCTTTTGTTCCTCTATTTCCTCTGCACTACAAAAGCATTTATAGGCATTTCCATTTTCTAATAATCTTTTAGCAATAGTTACGTGTTCACCAATCATTTTTGATTGAATATACTCTTCACCATCGTGTTTAATTCCCATCCATTCTAGAGAGTTAATTATTTGAATTTTATGTTCTTCCTTAGATCTTTCTTTATCAGTATCCTCTATCCTTAAATAAAATTTACCTGATTTGTTTTTTGAATATAACCAATTAAATAGAGCTGTTCTTACCCCACCAATATGAAGAGGACCGGTAGGAGAAGGAGCAAATCTAGTTGCTACTTTTTTCATGGAATTTATTTAGACTATTTTACTGAAAGTTTCTATATAAAGATACAAGAATTCCTTGAACTTTCACTCTATTTGGGCCAAAAATTTTTGTTTCGTAATTTCTATTTGCACTTTCTAATGCAACAGTTTTACCTTTTCTTCTAATTCTTTTCAACATAGCCTCATGATCATCAATTAAAGCTACTACAATTTTTCCATTGTCTGCAGTATCTGCTTTTTTGACAATAACAGTATCACCATCATTGATTCCAGCTTCAATCATAGAATCCCCTTGGACCTTTAAACCAAAAAATTCTCCATCTTTTTCAATATTTGCTGGCAGTGGAATTCTTGAAACTTCATTCTGTATAGCCTCAACTGGAGTTCCTGCAGCAATTTTTCCAAGAACAGGGATTTCTATATCGTTAGAATTATTCAAATTTTCCTCATCTAGTCCTCCCTTAATAACACTTGGAGAAAAACTGTTATAAATATCGTTTGCAGATGCAGTTTCAGGTAACTTAATTACTTCTAATGCTCTCGCTTTGTGGGCTAATCTTTTAATGAAGCCTCTTTCCTCTAATGCACTAATGAGTCTGTGAATGCCAGATTTTGATTTTAAATTTAAAGATTCTTTCATTTCCTCGTATGAAGGGGATACACCTGTTGATCTCAACTTTTTGTTGATAAAGAGAAGCAGGTTTTTTTGTTTTTTAGTTAACATAGAACAAATTAAGTACATCAATGTTCTATAAAAGTTCCTCAATTTATACAACAGCTAAAAAGCTGTAAAAATTAAGGAAAATTTCTATAAAAGAGAAAAAATGTTGTTATTTTCTAAATCTTTTAAAAGCGATTCACCAATTAAAAAAGTGCTTATTGAAGTCCTGTTTTTTATATCAAGCAACTCATCTTTTGTTTTTAGACCGCTCTCAGAAATTAGAGGGGAAGTGTGATTAGAAACAACATCATATATATCATAAGTTGTATTTATCTCAGTTTTAAGAGTTTTTAGGTTTCGGTTATTTATACCAATTAAAGCACCCGGATATTTTACTGATTTTTCTGCCTCTTCAACTGTATGAACTTCAACAATCACACTCATATTATACTTTAAAGCCTCCTCATAAATTTCATCAGCAGTTTTTTCAGAAATACCAGCTAATATGATCAGGACTGCATCAGCACCATAACTTTTAGCTAAAGGAACTTGAAATTTATCAACAAAAAAGTCTTTACAAAGAATGGGTAATTCAATTTTTTTTTTAATTTCAGAAATATGAGATAAATTTCCTAAAAAAAAGTCTTCTTCAGTCAATACAGACAAACAAGTAACATTCTTAGAGTTATATATATTTGCAATTTTTACTGGGTCGTAATCATCTATCAAAATACCTGCAGATGGACTAGCTTTCTTTATTTCAGCAATTATAGATATCATATTTTCTGAATTATTGGTTTGTATTTTTTTCTTGAAATCAAAAAAAACATCTTTTTCATTAATTGTTTCTATCAAGCTATCAATATCAATTTCACGTTTTAATTTTTCAATTTTAATCTTTTTTTTTTCAATTATTTTTTGAAGAATATTTTCAGACATTCTGTATATTTTTTACATATTTGAATGCAGCTCCAGATTTAATAAACCCTCTGGTATAATTATAAGCAATTTTTAAATCATCATATTTTTCGGAAACTATTAATCCTGCTGCAGCATTTAGACATACTGCTTTTGAAAAATCATTATCTTCTCCTTGAAAAATATTTAAAATTTTATCAGAATTAAATTTAGCATCATCTCCTACTAAATTTTCAAATTTATCAGCATTAACATTTAACTCGTTTGGATCAATTATAAACTCAGATATTTCATTGTTCTTCAGTTGCACAACATTAGTTTTAGCATAAGGTGATATTTCATCTAGACCATCCTCACTATTTACAATCCATGCAAATTTTAAATTAAGATTTTTTAGTGCATTTGCAAAAACTTTTAGAAGTTTATTATCAAAAACACCAATTACCTGCCTTTCAACAAGTGCTGGACTGCTTAATGGACCTATCATATTAAAAATAGTCCTTTTTCCTATTTTTTTTCTTGTTGGACCAACATATTTCATTGCTGAGTGGTAATTTGGAGCGAACATAAAGCCAAAATTGTTATTTTTAATCTGCTCCTCAATTTGATTTGCTTCCAAGTTGATATTTATATTTAAGGCTTCAAGAACGTCAGCTGACCCACATTTTGATGAAACTGCTTTATTTCCATGCTTTGCAACTTTTACACCCATGCTTGCTAACAAAAGCGCTGATGCTGTTGAAATATTTAGAGTATCTTTTCCATCTCCACCAGTACCACAAGTATCAATGCAATTTTCAGCTTTCACTCTTTTTGACTTATCTCTCAATATATATACACCTCCAGCTATTTCATCTGAAACCTCACCTTTATCTGACAATAAAGTTAAAAAATCATAAATTTGTTGATCACTTGCCTCACCATTCATTAAAATCTTAAATGCATTTTTACTCTCATCAAAATTTAAATTTATTTTGTTTTTGAGCTTTTCTAAAAAATGATCCATTTTTACTCTTTTACAAAGTTCTCTAAAATTTTTAAACCATATTTTGTTTTGATACTTTCAGGATGAAATTGAACTCCATGAATTTTATATTCTTTATGCATAACACCCATTATTGTCCCATCTGATGTACTAGATGTAATTTTTAAATCTTTAGATAAGGATTTTCTATCAATTACTAAACTATGATATCTGGTAGCTAAGAAGTTTTTTGGTAAATTTTTTAAAATACCAATTTTCTTATTTAAAATATTACTTGTTTTTCCATGTACAAGTTTTTTAGCTTGAATTATCTTTGAATCAAATACTTGACCAATAATTTGATGACCTAAGCAAACACCAAGTATTGGCATTTTTTTATATAAATTTTTTACTATCTTCAAACAGTTTCCAGATTGATTGGGGTTTCCAGGCCCTGGAGATATTACAATTTTATTATACCCTTTTTTTAAAATAGAATGATGATCTACTTTATCATTTCTATAAACATCTACTTTAGAAAAGGATGAAAGATAGTGATATAAATTGAATGTGAAACTATCGTAATTATCAATTAAAATTATTTTCATCTCTTACTCCAAAGCCTTAATTAAAGCTTTTGCTTTATTTATTGTTTCTTTAAATTCATTAATTGGTTTACTATCAGCAACAATTCCTGCTCCAGACTGTACATAAAATTTTTTATCTTTTGAAATTGCCGTTCTAAGTGCAATACAAGTATCAAAATCGCCATTTGCAGAAAAATAACCAATACCACCAGCATAAACTTTTCGCCTCGTTGTCTCTAATTCATCAATAATTTCCATAGCTCTTATTTTAGGAGCACCTGATACTGTTCCAGCAGGAAAACCAGCTAATAAAGTGTCAAATTTGCCAAATTTTTTATTAAATACACCTTCAACATTGGAGACTATGTGCATTACATGTGAATATCTCTCTATCTTAAAACTTTCGGTTACTTTAACAGAGTTAATTTTAGAAACTTTTCCAGTATCATTTCTTCCAAGATCAAGAAGCATTAAGTGTTCAGAAAGCTCTTTTTTATCTTTTAAAAGATCCTTTTCATAAAATTTATCTTCTTTTTTATTTTTGCCTCTAGGTCTTGTACCAGCTATAGGTCTAATAGTTATCTTATTATCTCTAAGTCTCACAAGTATCTCAGGACTCGCACCTATAATTTGGAAATCTTCAAAATTAAAAAAATACATGAAAGGGGAAGGGTTAGTAATTCTTAATTTTTTATAAATATCTATTGGCTCTTTATTAAGAGCAGTTTCGAACCTTTGACTTAGAACAACTTGAAAAATATCTCCTATTTTAATGTAATTTTTAGCTTTTGAAACATTGCTAAGGAATTTCTTTTTTGAGATATTTGATTTAACTTTTGGTTTGGATATCTTGGTTTTTGACTGATTTATTTTGTAATTATAGTTTGCTAAAAAAATCATTTCTTCTATTTCCTTTTGTATTTGGCCATACTTAGCTTGATAATTTTTGATTTTTTCATCAAAAAAACAATTAACTATAAAAAATAATTTTTTTTTAACATTATCAAAAACAACTAGATTTTTTGGTCTCAAAATTCTTGCATCAGGAATTTTTAAGTCATTTTTTGTACTATTAGGAATGTTCTCAATATATCTTATTGCATCATAAGAGAAATAACCTGAAATAATTGAGCTAATTGGTGGTAATTCGCTTGGTATTTTAAAATTAAAATTTTCGATTATTTTCTCAATATTATCTTTCGGAGTTCCTCTTAATTTCTTTCTTTTATTTCCATAATTTAAAACACAGCTATTATTATTAAATTCCCAAATCTTATCAGGATTTTTACCAAAAATTGTATATCTACCTTTAATGAAACCTTTTTCTACAGACTCGAATACAAAGCTATTTCTTACATTTAAGAAGTTATTAATTAAATTTTCTATTTCTTTTAAGCCACTTGATTTTATCGCATGGTAAAGAACTTGATTTTTACTTTTTTTGTGATTTTTCTTAAATAACTTTAGATCAATATTCAACATTATCTAAAATAATTTTTAACTCTATCAATTGTTTGATTGAAAATTTTTACCTTATATTTTGAATTTAAAGATAGATCATAGGATGTATAAACATCATTAATAATATCGTTATTTGCTTTTTTAGAATATTCTTCAACATTATCAGTATTTTTTTCCATATCTGCATAATAAATATTCTTAATTTTTGTAAGAAAAACTTTATTTGTTTCCCCAGTTACTAAAGAGAAACTTTCTTTTGGCAATGTGTATAAAAGATTTAAAGAATCTGGGTCAAAAATTTCATAATCATTACTGTTTTTTATAGTTACAGTCTTAATATTATCTGTATCTTTTGATAATTTCAAAAACTCATCATCATTAAAAATCTTTTCGTCAATTTTTTCAAAAAGACTTTTATTAAATTCAAATTTCTTCTTTAAAATTACATTATTTTTAACTTTTTCTAAAAATTTTGGATCTGTTTTGTTTGGAATTTTCTTATTAATATTTGATATTTCAAAAATTACATAATAATCATTTTTGTCAACTAGTTGTATTTTATCCTGGTTTCTTTTTGAGTAAATTTCATTAAGTATTTCATCTGAGTCATCATTCAAGACAAAATTATTAATTTCATTTAGTTTAAAATTATAAATTTCATTAATTTCTCTAATATTTGATCCGTTTAAAATATTATTTTCTATTTCATCAATTTTCTTAAAAAATTCATCATTAAACTCATCTATTTCTATTAGATTTTTAGGAGTAATCTTTGCATAAGTCACATCAATAAAATCAATTTTTAAAATTTCTTGATTATTTTTAATGAAATCCTCAACTTCCAATTTAGTTGCAGTTTTATCATGAACTAAGTCTAAATCTAAAAATTCGATCTCAATTTTTTTATTTTCATTGATATATATTTTATTTTTTAAAAAATAAGGCGACTTAATTCCTCCGCTAATATAATTAAATAAATTTTCTTTTAGCTCTTGTTTCTTTAATGAACTTTCAAATGTCGAAGCACTTAAGTTATTTTCTAATAGAAATTTTTCATACTTAACTCTTGAAAACTTCTTATTATCATCTAGTAGTATTGAATTAGATTTTATTTTATTTGCTAACGCTTCCTCTGACATAGATACATTTAATTCTTTAATTTCCATCTCAATCAATTTTTCAGATACCAATTCTGATAAAATATTTTCAATAATATTTTTATCTATATTTGCTTTTATAATATCATTAGTGAGTCTTGACTCGTTTATAAAATTTACAAAATCTTTTGATGAGATTGCTTCATTATTAATCTTAGCAACATTGTTAGTATTGCCCCCACTAAAAACACTGCCCATGCCCCAAAATACAAATGGAATTATAATAATTCCGACAAGTACCCCAGCTAATTTTGAATTTGAGAAACCTCTTAATTTATTTATCATATTCTATAGTCTTTATTTATTGATCTAAAAAAAAATAAACATATAAATTATATTAATCTTTATGACAAATAATAAAATGTATTTCATTGCTAATTGGAAGATGTTTGGGTCAGTCAAATCAGTTAATTCATTAAATAAAGTAATAAGTTATTCAAAAACGAAGAATCTCAAAGCCAATATTATTTATTGTCCACCTTATACATTGATCAAATCTTTTGTAGATAAAACAAAAAAATCAAATATTAAAATTGGAGCTCAAGACTGTCATACACAACAAAACTATGGACCTTTCACAGGAGCTATAAGCTCAAAGATGATTAAAGATTTAGGAGGTAAGTTTGTTATAATTGGACACTCAGAAACGAGAGCTGAAAATGACAATAAAAAAATTAATTTAAAGATTAAGTCTGCACTTAATGAAAAATTAAATGTCATTTTATGCATAGGCGAAAATTTGATTGATAAAAGAAAAAATAAAACAAAATATGTTTTAAAAAAACAATTACTTGAAGGTTTAAAAAATTTAAAGAATTTAAATAAAATTATAATTGCTTATGAACCTGTTTGGTCGATTGGTACAGGCATTATTCCTAGTGAAAATGATTTAAAAAAAAATATTACGTTTATAAGAAACACCTTAAAGATTTCAAAAAATTTTACAAAATCTAAGATTTTATATGGAGGCTCTGTAAACCCAAAAAATATAAAAAATTTAATGAGAATCGATAATATTGATGGTTTTTTGATTGGTGGAGCTTCAACAAATGAAAAAATATTTATTGATATAATGAAAAAATCAATTAATTAGGCGTCGTGGAAAACATACTATTAATTATAAATATAATATTAGCAGCAATTCTAGTATTGCTAGTTTTATTCCAAAAATCCGAAGGTGGAGCTTTGGGTATTGGAGTTTCTCAAGATAACTTTATGTTTTCAAGGTCGGCTGGGAATTTTATGACTAAAGCAACGGCTATTGTTGCAACATTATTCATAATTTGTAGTCTAGGATTAACTATTATTTCACGTGGAGATCTTCCTTCAAACACTTCTGTAATTGATAAAATAGAAGAAAATGCTGATGATGCTCCTAAATTACCAGAAAATAATAATTAATACTTTTATTTTTACAAATCATTGGCTATAACATAATTCCATGGCGCGATATATATTTGTCACTGGCGGCGTGGTTTCATCACTTGGTAAAGGTTTATCATCAGCATCGCTTGGATATTTGCTTAGATCACAAGGATATAAAGTGAGAATAAGAAAAATGGATCCATATTTAAACGTTGATCCAGGAACAATGAGTCCTTTTCAACATGGTGAAGTTTTTGTAACTGACGATGGTGCTGAGACTGATTTAGATTTAGGACATTATGAAAGATTCACAAATATTTCAGCCAAACAATCTGACAACATTACCACAGGTAGAATTTATAGTGACATAATAAAAAAAGAGAGAAGAGGAGGTTATCTTGGAAAAACAGTTCAAGTAATTCCACATGTTACAAATAGAATTAAAGAGTTTATAAAAAAAGATATAACAAATGAAGATTTTGTAATTTGTGAAATTGGAGGAACAGTTGGAGATATTGAGAGTTTACCATTTTTAGAAGCTATAAGACAGTTTTCAAATGATAATGGTAGATCAAAATCATTATTTATTCATTTAACATTTGTTCCATTTTTAAAATCTTCAGATGAAATTAAAACAAAGCCAACACAACATTCTGTTAAAGAATTAAGAAGTATAGGAATTCAACCTGATATAGTGATCTGTAGATCTCAACAGTCTATTCCTTTAGACCAAAGAAGAAAAATATCCTTATTTTGTAATGTGGATATTGCTAATGTTATAGAAACAGTTGATGTAAAAACTATTTATGAAGCACCAATAAGTTTCTTTAATCAAAAATTAGATAAGCAAGTTTTAAAATTCTTAAAAATAAAGTCTAGAAAAAGACCAAACTTGCTTCCATGGAAAAAAATTACAAATATAGTTTTAAAAACCAAAAAAACAGTAAATATTGCTATCATAGGCAAATATGTAAACTTAAAAGATGCTTATAAATCACTTGATGAAGCTCTTACGCATGGTGGAATTTCAAATAAAGTTAAAGTTAACTTAGTAAGAATTGAATCAGATAAACTTAGATCAAAAGAAATTAAATCAAAATTAAAGAATGTATCAGGAATATTGATACCAGGAGGGTTTGGCAAAAGAGGAACGGAGGGAAAAATTGAAGCAATTAGATATGCCAGAGAGAGAAAAATACCTTTTCTAGGTATTTGTTTTGGAATGCAAATGGCAATGATTGAGTTTGCAAGAAATATTTTAAAAATTAAAAAAGCTGGCTCCAGTGAATTAGATAAAAATTGTTTTCCCGTAATAGGATTAATAGATGAATGGAGGAAAGATGGAAAAATTATAAAAGGGACTGATAAAAATCTGGGAGGAACAATGAGATTAGGTCTATATGAGGCAAAACTAAGAAATAATTCTGCCATAAAAAATATCTATAAATCTAAAATGATTAAAGAGAGACACAGACATAGATATGAGGTCAATATAAATTTAATGCAAAAATTTGAAAAAAAAGGTTTGATGTTTTCAGGAATTTCTCCTGACAATCAATTACCTGAAATTATTGAACTTAAAAATCATCCATGGTTTATTGGAGTTCAATTTCATCCAGAATTTAAATCTAGACCTTTGAATCCTCATCCTTTATTCTCTTCATTTATTAAAGCTGCAAAATCTTTTAATGGAAAATAAAATAATTAATTGTAACGGTATAGAAATTTCAAACACAAATAAAATTTGTTTAATAGCTGGTCCTTGTCAACTTGAAACCGAGCAACATGCTTTGGATATGGCAGGTAAAATTAAAGAAATTACAACAAAGTATAATATTGGATTTATTTATAAAACTTCATTTGATAAAGCTAATAGAACAAGCTTGAAGGGCGAAAGAGGAGCTGGTTTAGAAAACTCCCTGCCTGTATTTGATAAAATTAAAAAAGATATTAACGTACCCGTTCTTACAGATATACATAATGAAGAACAATGTTCCCTGGTTTCTCATCACGTAGATGTTCTTCAGATACCAGCATTCCTTTGTAGACAAACAGATTTATTAATAGCTGCAGCTAAAACAAACAAAATCATTAATGTGAAAAAGGGTCAATTCCTAGCACCTTGGGATATGGTGAATGTAACCAAAAAAATTTCTGATAGTGGTAATGAAAATATTTTAGTGACCGAAAGAGGAGCTAGCTTTGGTTATAATACATTGGTGACAGATATGAGATCTATCCCCATCATGGCAAAAAATGGTTATCCCGTAGTATTCGATGGAACTCATTCAGTGCAACAACCTGGTGGTCTAGGCGAAAAAAGTGGTGGTCAAAGAGAATTTGTTGAGTATTTGTCTAGAGCAGCTGTTGCAGTAGGCGTTGCAGCTATTTTTTTGGAAACACATCAGGACCCAGATAATGCTCCATCAGATGGTCCAAACATGGTCCCTTTAGACAAATTAGACGAGCTAATTAATCAAATTGTAGAAATTGATAATTTAGTTAAAAAGTAATTAATGAGCAAAATCAAAAGAGTTGTAGCCAGACAGGTTTATGATAGTAGAGGAAATCCAACCATTGAGGCTGAAGTATTTTCAAATAATTTAAGTGCCTCAGCAATTTGTCCTTCAGGTGCTTCAACAGGAACTTTTGAGGCATATGAAAAAAGAGATAAGAGTAATAAAAAATACTTAGGAAAAAGTGTTTTAATACCAGTTGCAACTGTTAATAATTTAATTTCAAAAAAATTAAAAAATCAAAACATTCATGATCAAGAGAGAATAGATAGTATTCTTATAAAATTAGATGGTACAAAACAAAAGACAAAGTTAGGTGCAAATACAATATTAGCTGTATCCATGGCTACAAAAAAATTATCAGCAAAAGTTAAAAAAATACCTTTATATAAAAATTTTATTGTTAAAAAAAATTTTAAACTCCCCTTTCCTTTAATGAATATTATTAATGGGGGTGCACATGCTGATAATGGCCTTAGAATACAAGAGTTTATGATTAGACCTGATAAAGCAAAATCATTTAATGATGCTGTCAGAATGTGTTTTTTAGTAATAAACAATTTAAAAGTATTATTAAAAAAAGCAGGTCACTCAATTAATGTGGGCGATGAAGGTGGCTTTGCACCAATGATAAGCGATAATGAGAGTGCTTTAAAGCTAATAGTTCAAGCGATCAAAAAATCAGGTTTTAAAAATGGCAAAGATATATCTATTTGTTTAGATGTTGCTGCAAATGAATTAATTAAAAAAGGTAAATATTCAATTCATTCTAAAAATTACATAAGTGTTGATCAATCAATTAAAAAATACCTACAACTTATTAAAAAATATCAAATTAAATCAATTGAGGATCCATTTGGTGAAGATGATTGGAAGGCATGGTCTAAATTTGTAAATGGAACAAAAAACAAAACACAAATAATAGGTGATGATCTTTTTGTAACAAATCTTGAAAGATTAAAAATAGGCTTTTTAAACTTATCTGCAAATAGTATTTTAATTAAATTGAATCAAATAGGAACTGTAACCGAAACGTTAGAAGTAATAAAATTTGCTCAACTTATTGGCTTTAAAACAATCATCTCCCATAGGTCAGGTGATACTGAAGATACATTTATTGCTGATTTAGCAGTAGGCACCAATTCAAATCAAATCAAAACTGGATCTCTTGCTAGATCAGAGAGAATAGCAAAATATAACCAACTAATTCGTATTGAAGAAGATCTTGGTAGATCCGCTAAAATGAATAAAATTGATTAATGTTAGAAAAATTAAAAAAGAACTATTTTATTCTTATCATCACATTCCTGTTTATCTATTTTTTCTTTAATTTATTAGATGGTGATAGAGGTCTCATTTCTTACATGGAAAAGAAAGATATATATGAGCAACTAAAAAGTGATCAAATTACTCTAAATAGCAAAATAGAAGACCTAGACCACAAAAATTCACTTTTAACAGAAAATATAGATATAGATTTCATAGAAATTTTAATAAGAGAAAAGTTTTTATTTGGAAAAGAAGGTGAGACTACCTATATAATCAAAGATCATGGAAATCAAAAATAGACCAAGACACCCTGAAAAAGTTAATAAACCGATTAATCCCATCAAAAAGAAACCTGAGTGGATTAGATCTAAGCTGCTAAATAGTAAAGAATTTTTTTTAACTAAAACAGTTGTCAATAAAGATAATCTTGTAACAGTTTGCCAAGAAGCAAACTGCCCTAATATTACTGAATGCTGGAGCAAAAGGCATGCAACTCTAATGATAATGGGTGATACATGCACAAGAGCTTGTGCGTTTTGTGACGTAAAAACAGGAAAGCCAGAAAAACTAGATCAATACGAGCCAATTAAAATTGCGAATGCAGTTAAAAAATTAAGTTTAAGACATGTGGTAATAACTTCTGTCGATAGAGATGATCTTTCTGACGGTGGCTCAAATCATTTTCATGATGTTATTGTTACAACAAGAAAAAAAAATCCAAACACCACAATTGAAGTTTTAACGCCTGATTTTTTAAGAAAAGGAGAGGCTTACAAAAGAGTATTGGAAGCAAACCCAGATGTTTTTAATCACAATATTGAAACAGTGCCAAGTCTTTATGTAAAAGTTAGACCGGGAGCAAGATATTTTGGGTCATTAGAACTTTTAAAAAATTCAAAAAAATTCAATAAAAATATTTTTACAAAATCAGGAATAATGGTTGGATTTGGAGAAACAAAAGATGAGATAATTCAAGTTATGGATGATCTAAGATCTGCAGAAGTTGATTTCTTAACTATAGGTCAATATCTTCAACCTTCGGCCAAGCACTTTCCCTTAAACAGGTATTACCATCCAGATGAATTTAAAGAGCTCGGAAAAATAGCAAAATCTAAAGGATTTTTATTAGTTTCTTCATCGCCTTTAACAAGATCTTCTTATCATGCTGATGAAGATTTTAATAAACTAAAAAATAATAGAAAAAATATTCATTAATGCCAAAAGCATCAGTTAAGAGATTAATTGATAACAAAAAAGACAAACTCATAGAGTTCGTTTTAGATATTGAAAAATACCCTGAATTTGTTCCATTCTGTCAGGGTTCAAAAGTACATGAAAGAAAACAAAAAGGAGATCTAACACTTATTGTTGCAGATCTAACAATTGGAAAAGGGCCTTTTGTAGATACCTATAAAAGCGATGTGAAATTTAATAAAAAAGATGACACAATTTTTGTAACAAATATAGATGGCCCTTTAAATTATTTAGAAAATAATTGGAAATTTCAAGAACAAGGAAATTTTACAGAGGTGACTTTTGATGTAGATTTTGAAATTAAAAATAAATTTTTGAATATTTTAATGACTAAGTCTTTTCAATTTGGTCTTGAAAAAATAGCTGATGCATTTCAGAATAGAGCTGAAAGTTTATAATATTTTCAAAATCATTTTAAGAGCTTGCTTGGCAGTTGTTTTTTGAATTGAAATTCTTTTTTTACTTTTAAATAAGTTTTTTTTTATAATTATTTTACTTCCTTTCTTAAGACCTATATAAACTAGGCCGACTGGTTTTTCTTTTGTGCCACCATTTGGACCTGCCACTCCTGTGATTGAGATTGATATATTTGATTTACTAATTTTACTTAAATTTTTAAGCATAGATAAACAGGTTTCATAGCTAACTGCCCCATACTTTGTAATAGTTTTTTTTGGAACTTTAAGCAGTTTCACTTTTGCATTATTGGAATAAGTCACTAGCCCCATATTAAATACTTTAGATGATCCGCTAATAGATGTAATTAAACTTGCTAAAAGTCCCCCGGTGCAAGACTCTGCAAAGGATACTGTTAATTTTTTTTTAGTCAGTAACTTCACAATTTTAAATGATAATTTATTCATGAGGTAACAATCATATAAAACACAAGAATTGCTACTACATACAAACCAGCACAAACATCATCCATTATAACACCAAAACTATTCTTAAAGTGTTTATCGTAATAACTTACAGGATATGGTTTTGCGATATCAAAAATTCTGAAAAGAATAAACATTATAAAATAAAAGGTTAGCACCCTTGCTGGATCTGTTGGTTCTTTATGTGCAATTTCATAAAGGCAAATTGGTATTGATTGACCAATAAACTCGTCAATAACTACCTCTTTTGGATCTTTATTTGTTAAATCTTTAATAAATAAATTTACTGCAAAAAGTGAAATTATAAAAATACCAACTAAAAAAAACAAAAAAGTATCTGCTGGAACTGAAAAAATATGAAATAATATATATAAAAGGATAACAGTTACTAAAGATGCGTAACTCCCAGGTATTCTTGGCAATTTTCCAATGCCAAACATTGTAACAAATAAAGAATTTATTTTTTTAAGCATAATAATTTAAAGATACTATCACTTCACACGCGATAGCCTCTTCTTTTCCAATCAAACCCAACTTTTCAACTGTTTTACCTTTTAAATTAATTTGATTTTTATTTATATTGAGCAAATTAGACAATGAAGTAATAATTTTTTCTCTATATTTTGAGACTTTTGGTTTTTCACAAATTAAATTTATGTCAACATTATTTATAAAATATCCTTCTTTATCCAGATTTTTCAAAATAGGAGATAACATATTGGGTGATCTTATATTTTGAAATCTTTTTTTGTTGCTTGGATAATGAGTTCCAATATCTTTTTTTCTCATAGCACCAAGTAGTCCATCTATTATGGCATGTATAATTACATCTCCATCCGAATGACCTTGTAGACCAGAATGGAATGGAATTTTTATTCCCCCAAGGTATAATTTTTTTTTTTTAATTAATCTATGTATATCAAATCCAATTCCATAAAAATTTCGAATATTGATTTTATTTAAATCAGACTTTGTTGTAATTTTAAAATTATTTTCTTCACCTTTTATAAATTTAATTTTTTTTTTATTGTCTAAAAATAATGTTGCTTCATCAGTAATTTTTGTATTATTTAATTTGGAGAGATTGAACAAACTTTTAAAATTAAAACATTGCGGTGTTTGGGTGAATAGCAAATTTTCTCTATTCAAATTCTGAATTTTATTTTTAATTTTATATTTTGCTGAGTTATCTGTACTAAGATAAGGCACCACCGCCTTATTTTTTTTTAGATTTAAGTTTAGTTTTTTTAATAATCTTATTGAGAAATTTGGTCTTGCCGCATCATGAATAAAAACATTTGTAAATCTTTTATTCTTTATAAAATTTAATGCCTTTTGTGATGATTGATATCTTTCTTTGCCTCCTTTAATCACTTTAATAGATTTATCCTTAATACTTTTAATTGGAATATTTGATACAATTATTATTGACTTAAATAACTTAGATTTTATTGCCTTGTCTACTGAATGCATAAATAAGGGTTTATTTATATAATTTGTAAATTGTTTTGGATTATTTGATTTAAATCTCTTACCTTTACCTGCGGCTAGTAGTATAAAACAATTAGTCATGATTATTATAAAATTTTTTGTAATATATTTTTAAATTATGTTTGCTTTGTTAAAAAGAAATTTGTTTATCATAGTTATATTTATATTAACTATTTCTTTAGGTTTTCTTACATTTTTAACATTTATCAATAAAAGTTTTATTAAACTTAATGAAGAAAGCCTTGAAATTCTTCTTATATCAAACATCGGTTTAGTACTTTTATTTTTTGGATTAATATTTATTGATATTAAAAATTCTATTAAGAACAATATTAATGTAAGAGGATCAGTTGCCAACAGAAAATATATAGTTTCATTTGCTCTCTTTACTCTAATACCATCATTATTAATTGCTATCTTTTCATTATTTATTTTTTCTTTTGCATTGGACAAATATTTTGACAAAAAAATTACCACGGCAGTTAATAATTCATATGAAATTGCTAAAAATTATGTTGATGAAAAAAGAAATAAAATAGAATCTGAGATAGTGTTAATAGCATTTGATTTAAATAAATATTATGAATTATATAAATCTGACCCTGAAAGATATCAAATTATATTAAATACTCAGAGATTTTTAAGAGATATTGATCAGCTTCACTTAATAAATCAAGATGGTAAGTTATTAAGATCTGCAGCGAATTCAGAATATAAAAAAATTGAAGACAGAGCTATGCAGATGGTAAGAAATGATGATAGGCCATTAAAGATAATTAATACTTTTGAAAATAAATCAGCAGCAGTAGTAAGATTGTCTAATTATAAAAATACTTTTTTATATGTATTAAAATATATAGATAAAAATATATCAAATTATCTTATTGAATCTGAGGAAGCTGTAAATTTTTACTATACGGTAGAAAATCAAAATTTAGGTATTAGAATTTCATTTGCAATAATTTATGTTACACTTGTTACACTTCTACTCTTTTTATCTATAACGATTGCTATAAGATTTTCATCACGTTTTTTTATATCAATAAATAATTTGATAACTGCTTCAGAAAGTATTGGTAGAGGAAATCTTGATACAAAAGTCCCCGACCTAAAAGCAGACATTGAAATGGAACGATTAAATAAAAACTTTAATTCAATGATTGAAAGATTAAAGAATCAACAAGAAAAATTACTTACTAATGAACGACATGAAGCCTGGGAAAATGTTGCTAGAAAATTAGCTCATGAAATTAAAAATCCTTTAACACCAATACAATTAACTATTGATAATCTTAAAACTAAATATTTACCAAATGTTGAAAATGATAGACAAGAAAAATATTTAAATAACCTTAAAACGATACTTAAACAAATAAAGCAAATTGAAAATTTAGTAAATGAATTTTCTGATTTTGCTAGAATGCCAAAACCATTATTTAAACCAAACAATCTAAATAATGTAATTAATGAAAATATTAGCTTGGTTAATAAATTTGATAATTCTGTTAAAATAAGATTAGTTAACCATTTTCCAAAAGAAGTAATATTAAATTTTGACAATGAACAGTTTAATAGATTATTTTTTAATCTTATTAAAAATTCTGTTGAAAGTATTCAAGAAAAGTCAGAAAAAGACAGCAAAACTGACAAAAATATAGATATAGAAATTAGACAGAGAAGAGATTATATAAACATCAATATTGTTGATACTGGAACTGGATTTAAAAATAAAAAAACCAAAGATATAATTAAACCTTATTTTACAACTAAAGAAAAAGGAACTGGATTAGGATTATCAATTGTAGATAAAATTATTAGTGATCATGAAGGATCAATTAAATTTTTAAATTATAAAAACGGTGCAAAAATTCAAATTATAATTCCATATAAAAAATAATGTCAGCTGAAATATTAATAATAGATGATAACGCAGATATAAGATCAATTCTTGATGAATTAATCCAAGATGCAGGATATAAAACAAGACTTGCTGCGAACTTTAATCAAGCTTTAACTGAAATTGATAAAAAACTCCCAGATGTTGCAATAATTGATGTTAAATTAGACAAAGGCGACAACGATGGTATTCTTTTGTTAGATCACATTAAAAAGAAAAATCCTGATTTACCAGTAATAATGATATCAGGCCATGCTAATATTGAGATGGCTGTAAATTCATTAAAATCTGGTGCGTTTGAATTTATTCAAAAACCATTTGATAAAGAAAGACTTTTAAATTTTGTAAATAGAGCAGTTGAAAATTATAATTTAAAAAATGAGAATAAAACTCTAAATACAAAACTTTTTCATACATTTGAATTAGTAGGTAAAAGTTCCAATATTCTCTCAATTAAAGATCAGATAAATAAACTATCTAAATCTGAAAGTAGAATATTTATTAGCGGACCTACAGGATCGGGAAAAGAATTAATTTCAAGAAAAATACATAAAAATTCTAAACGAAAAGATGGTCCATTTATAGTAATCAATGGAGCACTTTTAGATGCGAAAAAGTATGAACTTGAGTTGTTTGGAGAAGAAAAGAAAGATGGCTCTATATTTTATGGAGCTCTTGAAAAAGCATCAGGAGGAATATTGTTGATTGATGAAGTTACGGAAATTCCGCTTGAGACACAATCAAAAATTTTAAGAGTTGTGATAGATCAAAAATTCAAAAGAATAAACAGTAATCATGATATAATGGTAGACGTGAGAATTATTTGTACAAATAGTAAAGATGTTCAACAAGAAATTAAATTTGGAAATTTTAGAGAAGATCTGTTTCATAGATTAAATGTGTTTAATATTAAAATAGATCCATTAAATAAGAGAATTGATGATATACCAATATTGATAGATTATTTTATTGAAAATATCTGCGAAGCCAACAATTTTAAAAAATTTAATATCATTGATAACAATTACTTGCTTAATTACGATTGGCCAGGAAATGTTAGAGAGTTAAGAAATTTGATTGAAAGAATAGCCATATTATCGCCTGGTGATGACAATGAAAGATTAATGAATATAATTAAAGAATCCCTGTCTAGGGCAATCGAAGACGAATTCTCTGTAACAGAAACTCTCACAGTTCCATTAAAAGAAGCACGAGAAAGTTTTGAAAAACAATATTTAGTTTCCCAATTAAAAAAATTTAGTGGAAATATTTCTAAAACTGCAAAATTTATAGGTATGGAAAGATCCGCTTTACATAGAAAATTAAAATTACTTGGCGTGAAAGATCTAAACTAATGAATATTATTATTTGTGGAGCAGGTAGAGTAGGGTCAACGATAGCAAAAATGTTAATCGAGCAAAATCACTCAATTACAATGATTGATCAATCTAGTGATGATATTCAAAAAATAAATGAAACCTTGGATGTCAAAGCAATTGTTGGAAAGGCAACTTCACCATCAATACTAGAAAAAGCAAATACAAAAGATGCTGACATGATCATCGCTGTAACTAGAAATGATGAAATAAATATGTTGATATGCCAAATAGCCTTTTCTTTATTTCAGGTTCCAAAAAAAATTGCTAGAATAAGATTCCAAGAATATCTTGATCCAAAATATTCAGGATTATTTAACAGAGAAAATTTACCAATTGATAATATTATTTCCCCAGAAATTGAAATTGCAAAATCTATTCAGCGAAAATTAGAGGCACCTGGAACTTTAGATAATGTGCCTTTTGCAGAAAATAAAATTAGATTATTGGAAATTTTGATTGATGAAAAATGTTCAATCCAAGGAATAAACTTAAATGAACTAACAAAAAAATTCCCAAAATTAAACGCTTATATTCTTGGAGTTATTAGGAATGAAAAATTTGTTGTAATGAAAAAAACAGATCAACTTCAACTTAATGATAAAGCTTATGTAGTTGTTAACACTAGTCAAATGCAAGAAACTTTGACTGTATTTGGACATAACGAAAAAATTTCAAATAAAATGTTGATTATTGGAGGTGGAAATATTGGTTTTAATCTTGCTAAAAATATTGAACAATCATTCGACTCTGCGAGGGTTAAGATAATTGAAAAAGATAAATCTAGAGCAGAGTATATAGCGAATGAACTTAATGATACCATTGTGATAAATGGTAATGGCTTAGACGAGGATGTTTTAAGTGAGGCTAATATTGAAGAAGTTGAAACAGTTTTGGCTTTAACGGATGATGATGAAGATAACTTAATGGTAAGTGTAATTGTTGAGAAATTTTCTAAAGACAAAAGAACTATGGCTTTGATAAATAAACCCAATTATTCATTACTACAATCCTCTTTAAAAATTGATGATTTAATTGACCCAAGGATGAATACAGTCTCAAGTATTTTAAAACATGTACATAAAGGAACGATTGAAAACGCCTATACAATTTTAAATGGTGAATATGAAGTTATAGAGGCAGATATTATTGAGACCTCTGAGTTAATAAATAAACAATTAAAAGACTCAAATTTACCTGATGAAATTAGAATTGGAGCAATATTAAGAGATGAAAACGTAATTATTCCAAGCTCAAGCTACGTTTTTCAAAAAGATGATACAGTTGTCCTTTTATCCAAAAGAGATCAATTACCTATTGTAGAAAACATGTTTAGAATTAGTTCAATCTAATTTTAATATGACAAAATTTAGTACTCTTTATCTTAGTTCTTTCTTATTTTTGATAAGTATCTTTTCTTTTTTTAATATTATTTATTCAAATTATTTTGACATTTTTTTTAATATAGAAAATTATATTTACACATTGTTTCTGTGCCTTATTGCGGGGGGACTGTTATTATTTTATAATAGAAAAAATACAAAAAAAATTACCCTTTATGAAAAAATATTTACTGTACTATTTGGTTATATATTATTTCCATTAATAATATCCATTCCATATTTTTTTGGTATTCAAAATATTTCTTTTTTAAACGCATATTTTGAAGCTATTTCTGGTTTTACATCGACTGGTTTTACAATTTTTGAAAATATTAAACAGTTAGATGAAAGCCTGATTTTATGGCGATCAACATCTCAATGGATTGGAGGAATTTATTTTCTATTTTCAATTATGCTATTGATTGATATCTTTGATAAAAATCTTAAACAATCGTTCACTGAATATTTATCTTTTAATTACGATGAAATTTTTAAACAATCATTTAAAATTGTAATAATTTATTCTTCATTAACATTAATTATATTTATTCTTCTCAAGATTGTTAATTTAAGAACTTTTGATGCATTTAATTTATCGTTATCAATAATATCATCTGGTGGTTTTTTACCTGTTAATAGAGTTGATTATTTATTTGAAAGTGATTTGAGTAAAATTATTTTATCATTTACTATGATGCTATCTTTTTTTAGTTTGTTTTTAGTTTATAATCTTATTTTCTTTAACAAAAAAAAATTAAATTTTTTAAGTGAAGACTTTAATCTTTTAATTTATTTATTAGCTATAATCTCTTTTTCTTTTGTTTTTTTGAACTCAAGTAACAATTTTCCAACAATTTTAGTTGCTATATCAAGTAGTATTTCAAATATTGGTATTTCATTTAAAGATACACCAGGTAATTTAATATTTATTTTTTTTATCATGGTTGTGATAGGAGGTTCTTTTTTTTCAACCAGTTCAGGTATTAGGGTTATAAAGATTTTAAGTTTATTAAAATTTTCTTTAAATAATCTATTGTCTCATACAAAACCAAATCAAATATATTCAAACAAAGTTACTTTAATAAATGAGAACACTGAAAAATCAGATATAAATAAATATTTTTTTTCGATAATAATTTTTATTATTTCTCTCTCCATATTAACTCTTTTTTTAACACTTTCAGATATCCAATTTGAAAATTCATTTAAGCTTTCTATTTTGACAATAATGAATACTGTCAATTCAAGCATGTTTGAGCTTGCGAGTTTTGATTTTTATAATCTTACTTTTTTAACTAAGATTTATTTAATAATTTTCATGATAATAGGTAGGGTAGAACTATTAACAATACTAATATTATTTAAAAAATATCTTTTCAAAAATTAAATTAGTATTATAAAGTATTTTTCTGCGCCCTTAGCTCAGCTGGATAGAGCATCGGTTTTCTAAACCGAGGGTCGGAGGTTCGAATCCTCCAGGGCGCGCCATCTTTAATTGATCAACAATGATGAGGTTATTTTACCATTGATGGTTGTATTACTTTCTGCTTTACTAATGTATTCAAAAATAACTTTTTGAATAATTTGTTAACAAATAAATAATAAAAAGAGGAAAATAATGTTTAAAATAATAAAACAATTGACTTCTGTAGTTGCTATGTTTGCTGTGCTATTTGCATTTTCAACAGAAACAATGGCTGCTAAGAAATCAAAAACTCTTGAGAACACTAAAAAAAGAGGTTTCGTAAGATGTGGTGTATCTCAGGGTCTACCTGGGTTTTCAAACGCAGATGAATCTGGAAATTGGACAGGAATAGATGTTGATGTATGTAGAGCTGTTGCAGCTGCTACATTAGGAGATGCAACTAAAGTTAAGTTCACTCCTTTAAGTGCAAAAGAGAGATTTACCGCACTTACTTCAGGTGAAATTGACATTCTTTCAAGAAACACAACTTGGACACTATCAAGAGATGCTGACATTGGTTTAACTTTTGTTGGTGTAAACTTTTATGATGGACAAGGTTTTATGGTAAGAAAAGGTTCAGGAATTGCATCTACAAGTGAATTTAAAAATGGAACTTCAGTTTGTACTAACTTAGGAACTACAACTGAGCTTAACATGAGAGACTTCTTTGATTCTAAAGGAATTTCATATGAGCCAGTAGTTTTTGAAAAAGCTGATGAAGTCGTAGCTGCTTATGATGCTGGTCGATGTGATACATACACTACTGATAAATCTGGTCTTGCTGCACAAAGAACTAAATTATCAGCTCCAGATGATCACGTAGTATTACCTGAAACTATTTCAAAAGAGCCACTTGGACCAGTTGTACGTCAAGGTGATTCTGTATGGGAAGATATAGTAAGATGGTCTTTAAACACTATGATTGAAGCAGAAGAATATGGTGTTGACTCTTCAAATGCTGACATGATGAAAACTTCAAACAATCCAGCAATTAAAAGATTAGTTGGTGCTGAAGGTGAGTTAGGTGCAGCTTTTGGTTTAGATAATGAATGGAATTTAAGAATTATCAAACAAGTTGGTAACTACGGTGAAAGCTACAAAAGAAATATAGCAGACACTGGAATTCTACCTGATAGAGGTCCAAATGAATTATGGACTAAAGGTGGAATATTATACGTACCACCAGCAAGATAATTTTATTTCAAGCTAATTAAAAAGGGCTAGATATTTCTAGCCCTTTTTTTTATTATAGTTCCAATGAACAACATTATAAAAAAATTTATACCTCAGATTTTAGCAATACTATTTGTTGTTCTTA
>QBYG01000005.1 GCA_003282945.1 Pelagibacteraceae bacterium AG-325-E23 | reverse complement strand
AATTTCAATTATATAAAATATAAACATAAAGTGATACATTAATTTATTAGTAAATATTACTTACCTATATAAAGTCTTGATAAGTAATACTCTCTTCTAGAAATATAAATACCACAGAGGACTATTATAGAAAGACCTAAATATGTCCAATTATCGGGCAATTCTTTAAATATATAATAACTGAGCAAAATATTAGTAATAATTTCAGTATAGCCAAGGGGAGCTAATTTAGAAGCATCAGCGTATTTAAGAGACAAAATGATAAAAAGGTGGGCAATAGCTGCTATAAAGCCAATTAAAGCCATCATAATCCACTGACTATTTGATGGCTGTATCCAAACACCGGGCATAAATAAAGACATGACAATAGTCCCTACTGTGCCAGCAAATAATAAAGTTAATAGAGAATTATCAGAGGTACTTAATTTTCTTGTAATAATTAAATAAAAACCATAGCAAATACCATTGCCCAAGGCTGCTAATGTAGCTAAATTAATCTCTATAAATCCAGGTCTAATAACAATTAAGGTACCAATAAATCCCATTGATACAGCTGTCCACCTTCTTAAGCCTACTTTTTCGTTTAAAAAAAAAAGGGGGACATTGCGGTTACACAAATTGGGGCTACAAATGCTAGTGTTAAGGCCTTAGGTAAAGAAATCTCAGATATTGCAAAAAAAAAATAAATATGTTGAAAATACAAAAAATTAATCCTCTTATCAATTGAAGCATAGGTTTTTTACTCCAAACCATGGATTTTCTATCAAAGAAAAGCATTATGGAGAGTGCAAAAACAACTGTAAAAAAATATCTAGCCCAAGTAATTTGCAAAACATCCATAGATGAACTTAAATATTTTGCCAAAGCATCCATAAATGGAACAATCATCCAAGCTGATGCATTGAGAATAACAGCCTTCATATGAAAATCTTATCTCTTAATTAAAGTATTTTAAAGCAAAGAATACTGTTATAGGTACAGTTACAAGAGACATTAAAGTTGAAACAACTATTGTGCTAGATATGTTATCAACAATTTCCTTAGGCGAATACATTGAAGCAACAAGATAACAAAGTATTGCACTTGGCATAGATGACTGAATTAAAAGAACACCAGCAGCAAACCCAGATAGGTTAAAAAAAGAAATCAGCGAAAAGCCAATTAGTGGCCCTATAATAACTCTTCCTGTAGATGTAATTAAAGCATCCTTAAATGAAAAAACTTTCATTTGTGTTAATGAAACACCTAAAGACATTAAAATCATTACTATCATTCCATAAGCAAGAAGCATAACGGTATTCAATACAAATATTGGCAAAGGTATTTCGTAATATAGAAAAATAATGGTAGCAATTATTGCATAAAATGATGGACTTTTTATTATAACCTTTAAATCAAACTCACGTTTAGCTAAAAAAAATATTAAGAGTAAAATGAAGAAGAACGACCAAAGAAGATATAGCTGCCGCAATACCCATACCCAATTTACCATATGCAAACAAGCATATTGGAATACCCATATTGCCTGTATTAGGTAAAAAAAATGTTGGTAGTTCTCTCAAATAATCTTTCTTCATCAAAATTAAAAAAAATTAGCCCTACAATTAAAAAAAGAGGATAAAAGAATTACTGCATATAAAAAATACTCTGAAAACATTGCAAAAGTTACACCGCTTGCCGAAATAGAGAATATTACTATAGATGGAGTTCCAAAATTTGCAGAATAAGTAGTTATAAATGATGTATCAAAATTTGGATTTTTTTTACCTAAAAAAATATCCGATACCAACTATAAAAAAAACTGGAAAAAGAACTTCAAATAATTTTATATAAAGTTCCATTAAAATAATCGAATAAGAACAGGATTTTTAATAATATTTTTATTTGATTTAAATGATTTAATACATCTTTGAGCGTCTAATTCATTTGCATTATGAGTAATAAGAACAATCGAAGCTTTCTTACTTTTATGATCAGGTATTTGTATTAATCTTTGAATAGAAATTTTATATTTTGCCAGAATCTTTGTTATAGAAGATAAAACGCCTGGTTTATCCTTAACTTCTAATCTTAAATAAAGAGAATTTGATGATTGGTCTTTATTAAATATTTTAGGTTTTAATCTTTTATTTTTTAGATATACCAAAAGGATATTTTATATTTCCTCTCAATATAGATAATAAATCAGACATCAAAGCAGAGGATGTTGGTCCTGGTCCGGCCCCCTCACCTTGTAATACAGATTCTCCAATAGGTGAACCATTTAATATAACAGCATTCATTACACCATCTACATTTCCTATATAAGAATCTTTTTTAACTAAACATGGATGAACTCTTTCAAAAATACTATTATTTATAACCTCAGTTATACCTAATAATTTTATTCTAAAATCCAACTGATCAGCAATTTTAATATCTGCATAATCTATGTTTTCTATACCTTCCATCAAACATTCAGATTTTGAAATTTTCTTATTGAAAGCTAATGATGTCAAAATTTTTATTTTAGCTAACGCATCGTAACCGTTAAGATCTAATTTTGGATTTCCAGGTTCAGCATAACCTAGTTTCTGTGCCATCTTCAGAACATTTTTGAAACTATCTTTAGCTCTCTCCATTTCTGACATGATGTAGTTACAAGTACCGTTAAGTATGCCATAAACTTTTGTGATTTTATTTGTAGCCAAGCCTTCCTTGATTGTTCTTACAATAGGAATACCACCTGCAACAGATGCCTCAAATTCTAAATTAACTTTATTTTTTTCAGCTAATTCTCCCAGTTTATCACCATGTTTTGAAATTAATGCTTTATTTGGAGTTATAACATGAATTTTATTTTTAAGAGACGTCTCAATAATTTTTTTTGATATACCATCTGATAAACCTATAGCTTCGATTACTATATCTAAGTTTTTAATCTTCAAAATATCTAGAGGATTTGAATAAAAAAAATTTTCTTATTAACTTTAAATTTTCTTTTCTTATTTTTATTTTTAGCCGATATAGCTATAACCTTAATTCTCTTTCCAGTTTTAGTTTCGATATCTTTCTTTTTTGTATTTAACTCATTTAAAACATAAGATCCAATTTGACCAAGTCCAATAACAGCAATATTTATATTTTTATTCATTAAATTAATCTAATTTAGGAAAATCGCTGATCTTACCATATTTAATAACATTTTTTTTAAATTCTTCAAAAGATGTTTCATTTTCAAAGTTTAATCTCGAAATATCTTTGTCAGTACTGTCTTTCTCAATATTCCACATAGAAACAGGATGATTTAGTGAACAATGTGATAATGAAAATATTAATAAAATTATAAGGATGTATTTAAACATTTAGACCCTCGTTCTGATTAAATCCATAATAATTATTCATATTTTGTACAGCTTGACCTCCACCACCTTTAATCAAATTATCAATTGCAGACAATATTATTATTTTATCTTTATATTTGCTTTTACATACAGAAATAAAGCAATTATTAGTGTTGATAACATCATTAGTACTTAAGAAAGAATTTATTTTACAGATTTTTATAAATTTATGATTCTTATATTGGACATTTAGAACATTAATTATTTTGTTTATGTTAATGCCCTTTTTTAAATCAACATAAATAGTGCTTAAAATTCCTCTAAACATCGGTGTAAGATGAGGTGTAAAATGAAATTTATTTTTTTTGCCCGTTTTAAGATCAAGCTCTTGTTGAATTTCAGAATTATGTCTATGATTTGCTAATCCATAAGCACTCAAAGACTCATATAAATTTTTATTTTTATATTTTTTGTGTACCCCTCTACCTGCTCCTGAATAACCAGATTTCGAGTCAATAATAATTGTTTGATTATTAATCAAGTTTTTTTTTATTAATGGGATTAATGGAATTAATACAGATGTAGGATAGCATCCAGGACAAGATACTATTGAGAATTTTTTAATTAATTGACCACTAATTTCAGGTATAGAATAGATACTTTTTTTGATTTGATTTAATGCTTTGTGTTTAATTTTATACCATTTTTCATAATCTTTTTTATTATTGAGTCTAAAATCAGCAGCTAGATCTATTAGTAAATTATTTTTATTTAAAAATTTTGAAATAGATTGTGCCTCACCATTTGGCAATGCAGTAAATATTATATCCACATCTGATAAATATTCTTTTTTAAATTTTGAAATTTTTGGTAATTTATATTTTTTTAATTCTTGTTCAAAGGAATCTATTTTTTTTCCGACAGAGGTACTTCCACATAAATATTTAATATTTACTTTTTTATGTGTACATAGAAGTTTAGTTAATTGTAATCCTATATATCCAGTAGCACCACATATAAGAACTTTTTTCTTACCCATAATTTAATATAACAGTTGAAATTTAAAAAGAAATTATCTTTTAGAAAACTGGTAGCTTTTTCTAGCTTTTGCTCTACCAGGTTTTTTTCTCTCTACAGATCTTGAATCTCTTGTCGTAAGTTTTTCTTTACGTAACGTTGATTTTAATGTTTCATCAAATTTTAGTAAAGCTCTTGAAATACCATGTACTAAGGCTCCAGCTTGACCAGTTTGTCCTCCACCTACAACTTTAGATCTTACATCGTAATCAGTTGATTGATTAATTATTTCAAAAGGTCTTAAAATTTGCATTACATGATTAGCTCTTGGAAAATAGTCGTTTAAAGATTTACCATTTACATAAAATTTTCCTGAACCTTTTTTTAACCAGACTTTAGCTATAGATTTTTTTCTTCTTCCTGTTGCGTATTTACTATCTTTAAAATCTAATTTTATTTTTGGTGTAGGTGTTTGGGAAGTTTCCATATTAATTTCTTACAATATTTTTTTGATTAAGCTTCCCGATTTCAATTATCTTTGGATTTTGAGCAGTGTGAGGATGTTCTTCTCCAGAATAAATTTTTAGTTTAGTTAATTGTTTTTTCCCTAGTGCACCTGAGGGCAACATTCTTTTAACAGCTAATTTTAACACCTCGCCCGGTTTTTTTTCACTCAATTTTTCAGGTGTTATTTCTTTAATGCCACCAGGGTATCCAGTGTGTCTGTAATATTTTTTATTTTGAAATTTATTTCCGGTAAATTTAATTTGGTCTACATTTTTGATTACAACAAAATCTCCATGGTCCATGTGAGGAGTATATGTTGTTTTGTTCTTCCCTCTTATAATTTTTGATACAACTGTTGCTAGTCTGCCTACAACGGCACCTGTGGCATCTATTTCAAACCAATCGCTATTTATCTCATCTTTTTTAACAAACTTTGTCATGAATGCGGGATTAATACTTATAATTACTTATATTGTCAAATTATTATATTTTGGTTGGACTGAATGGTTGATTGAATTATGACCATTTATTAGTAATAATAACGTGATAAAAACGAACTCACAAAATTATAAATTAAAGGAGCCTAATGAGTGATAAAAAAAAAGAATTGAAACCAAATACGTATAAATTTGATACCCTTAGTTTACATGCTGGTTATCAGCCACACAAAAATGCTGGCTCAAGACAAGTACCAATATATCAAACCACATCATACCTTTTTGATGATGTTGATCACGCGGCTGCTCTTTTTAATTTAGAAAGAGGCGGACATATTTATAGTAGAATTTCAAACCCAACTGTTGGTGTATTAGAAGAAAGAGTTGCATCACTTGAGGGTGGTACAGCAGCATTAGCTACATCTTCAGGAATGAGTGCAATATTTTTAACAGTTATGACATTATGTGAAGCAGGAGACCATTTAGTAGTATCATCTCAACTTTATGGAGGCACTGTAAACTTATTTAGATTAACTTTACCTAAATTTGGAATTAAATGTACATTTGTTAAACCGAGAGATACTGAAGGATTTAAAAAAGCAATTCAAAAGAATACAAAAGGTATTTTTGGAGAACTTGTTGGAAATCCAGGCAATGAAATAATGAACATGCCTGAAATTGCAAAAATTGCTCATGACGCTGGAATTCCATTGATGGTTGATGCAACTTATCAAACTCCTTATTTATGTAAACCGTTTGAACATGGCGCTGATATAGTAATTCATTCACTAACAAAATGGATGGCAGGTCATGGATCTTCTATGGCGGGAATATTAGTTGAAGGTGGAAAATTTGATTGGATGCAAAATGATAAATTTCCAACAATGACAAAACCTTATGAGGGATATCATGGATTATCTTTTGCAGAGGAATTTGGCCCAACTGCTTTTACAATGAAAGCTAGAGCTGAGGGTATGAGAGATTTTGGTCCTTGTTTAAGTCCTCAAAATGCATGGAATGTTTTACAAGGAATAGAAACTTTGTCAGTAAGAATGAAAAAACATTGTTCAAATGCAGAAGAAATGGTTAAATATTTATCAAACCATAAAAGTGTTGCTTGGGTATCACATCCAAGTGCACCTAATCATCCAGATGCAGAGCTTGCTAATAAGCTACTTCCAAATGGTAAAGGTTCTATGATTGCATTTGGTATTAAAGGTGGAAAAGATGCTGGTGTTGCATTTATTAATAACGTAAAATTAGCATCACATTTGGCAAATGTAGGCGATACAAGAACCTTAGTTATCCATCCTGCATCTGGAACCCATTCACAAATGGATGAGGCAACTTTAAAGTTTGCTGGTTTGTCCCACGACATGATTAGATTATCAGTAGGTATAGAAGACATTGATGATATAAAAAACGATTTCGAGATTGGTTTTAGAGCGGCTAGAAAACCAAGGCTTGTTTCAAATCAATGAAATTCAAAGTAAACGGGCATGAGGTTTTCGCCTCTACTGGTGGAAGACCATTTGATAAAAAAAAACCATTAATTATATTTGTTCATGGAAGTGGTTTAACCCATATGACCTGGGTACTTCAAACAAGGTACTTTGCTTTTCATGGATATAACTCTTTAGCGGTTGATCTGCCCGGTCATGGCTTATCTAGCGGTAAAAGTCTTAAATCAATTGAGGAAATGGCAGATTGGGTAAGTGATGTAATAGATGCTGTTGGTCATAAAGAAGCTTCATTGGTAGGACACTCGCAGGGATGTTTAGTAACTGTAGAATGTACATCAAGATATCCTAACAAAATTAAAACTTTGAGTTTAATGGGTGGAGCTGGTGCTATACCTATGAATCCCGAACTACTTTCATTAGCTGAAAATAACGATCCAAAAGCAGTAGATTTAATGATGGATTGGGCTCATGGTCCTGCCGGTCATTTTGGTGGTCATCCAGTACCTGGTCTTTACCATATCAACACAGGAACAATGCTTGCAAAATCTAGAACCATACAGAATACATTAGGTGTAGATTTTAGAGCTTGTGATAATTATAAGAACGGATTTGAGGCAGCTAAAAAAATTAAATGCCCTACTCTATCAATTTTAGCAACTGATGACAAAATGTGCCCTATTAAAGAGGGAAAAAAATTAGCTTCATTAATTGATGGAAGTCAAGTTGATATAATTGATAACTGTGGTCACATGATGTTGTTAGAAGAAGCAGATAGAGTGCTAACTGTACTTAAAAAATTTATAACCACAAATTACCCCCCATTATCAAGTTAAATTTAAGCTTGATTGTATTTTTCATTTTAGTTTAATAGCATTTTAAACAGAAGGGGAAAAATGAGTAAAAATAAACATCCAGAAACAATTGCTTTACATGGTGGAGATTACAGAAGTGATCCAGCTACAACAGCAGTAGCAGTACCACTCTATAGAACAACATCTTATCAATTTAATGATACAGATCATGCTGCAAATTTATTTGCACTAAAAGAATTTGGAAACATATACACACGAATTATGAATCCAACTAATGACGTACTTGAAAAAAGAGTTGCGGCACTTGAAGGTGGGCTTGCAGCTGTAACTGTTGGTTCAGGGCAAGCGGCATCAACATTCGCTATAATGAACGTGTGTCAATCAGGAGATAACTTTGTCAGTTCAACTGATTTATATGGTGGAACGGTAAATTTATTCACTCACACACTTAAAAAATTAGGTATTGAATGTAGATATGCAGATCCATCAGATCCAAGTAATTTTGAAAAATTAATTGATGATAGAACAAGATGTTTTTATGCAGAAACTTTGCCTAATCCATATTTAAGAGTATTTCCAATAAAAGAGGTATCTGACATAGGTAGAAAGTACAGTATTCCATTAATTATGGATAATACTGCAGCACCGGTAATTTGTAAGCCTTTAGAACATGGAGCTGCTGTAGTAGTTCATTCACTTACTAAATTTATTGGTGGTCATGGTACGGTAATAGGAGGATGTCTTGTTGATGGAGGTAATTTTGACTGGACAAAGGATCCAAAAAGACAGCCTTTATTTAACGAGCCAGATGCTAGTTATGGTGGCGCGCAATGGGGTGTTGTTGTTCCACAATTGACAGGAGCAAATGTCTCATACGCAGTAAGAGCACGTGTTGTACTATTAAGAGATCTAGGAGCACCATTAGCACCTGATAATGCATGGGGAATAATTCAAGGTTTAGAAACTGTTCCCTTAAGAATGAAACAACATTGTTCTAATGCCGAGAAAGCTGTTGCATTTTTACAAAAACATAAAAATGTAGACAGAGTTATCTACCCTACTTTGCACAAAGGAGAAATTGGTGAAAGATCCAAAAAATATATGAAGGGTGGAAATGGAGCACTTATAGGTATCGAAGTTAAAGGTGGTGTTGAAGCAGGTAAAAAATTCATAGAGTCATTAAAGATGTTTTACCATGTTGCAAATATTGGAGATGCTAGAAGTTTAGCTATTCATCCTGCAACTACTACTCACAGCCAATTAACTGAAGAGGAACTTTTAGCTGCCGGTGTAACACCTGGATATGTAAGATTGTCTATAGGTATTGAACATCCAGACGATATTATAGCTGATCTAGATCAAGCTTTAGGAGCTTCTGGAAAACCTAGCTTGAAAGCTGTAAGTTAGATCTTGTATTTATAAATAAAAAATAGATACAAGAAGCAACTAAAAAAATAGAACTTATTTGGTGCATAGATGCAATTAATATCTGTGCACCATATAATAAAGTAAATATTCCTAAAATAATCTGTATAATTATAAAAAATCCTAGAATATTTACTGATTTATATAAATCAGTTTTTTTATTCCTGTAAACATAAAATAATAAATACAGATAAAATAACCCAATTAAATAAGCTAATTTTCTGTGTATAAATTGTACCAAGGAAGGATCGCTAAAAGCAGATAATTTAAATAAATTATCAATACTATTATCATTTGGAAAAATTGAGTTACCCATTAATGGCCAAGAATTATAAATTTTACCTGCATCCATTCCTGAAACAAAAGCACCAATCGAAATTTGCAAAAAAACTAATATAAGAAAACTAAATGGAAATATAATATTAATAGTATTTTGAAAGTTGTTTTTAACTTTTATTTTTAAATAATTCCAAAAAATTAAAGACAAAATAAGAAAAGCTACTAATAAATGTATGGATAATCTAAAATGACTAACATCTACTCTATCAATAAGACCGCTGCTTACCATATACCATCCTATAAATCCTTGAAAACATATTAAAGCAAAGATGAAATAAAGGTTAATTAATTTTTTAAATTTAATTTTAAACGTGAAATATATTAGTGGTATTAGAAAAGCTAAACCTATTAATCTTCCCATAAATCTATGAGCCCATTCCCACCAAAAGATGACTTTAAATTCTTGCATGGTCATATCATAATTTTGTAATTTAAATTCAGGTATCTCTTTGTATAAATCAAAATACATAATCCATTGAGAATTATTAAGCGGTGGAAAGAAACCAGAGAATAATTGCCATTCGGTTATTGATAAACCAGAATCAGTTAGTCTTGTTAAACCTCCAACCACAATCATCGCTGAAATTATCCAAAACATGCTCATAAGCCATATTGATATTTGATTATTAACCTTTAGATTTTCAGTATACATAGAGGGATAAATATAATAATTTTTGAATTATCCAAATATATAAATGTCGCCATTAAAAAAACAAAAACTCAGTAAAATAAGAAAAGAACTGGATAAATTGGACGATACCTTAATAAAAATAATTAAAAAAAGAACTAACTTGGTTAAGAAAGTTTTGGCTATTAAAGAAAAAAAAAACCAAATTATTGACCAAAAGAGAATTAATTTAATCCTTAAAAATATTAAAAAAAAATCAATCAAAAACAAAATTGATCCAAAGATTACACATAAAATTTGGAAGAATATGATTTATGCATATATTGATTTTGAGCGTAGGAATTTTGATAAAAAAAAATAGATTACTTACTGTGTGGTGGTAATTTTTTTTCCACAAAAACTTCATGTTTTCTAGTTGCTGGATTATATTTTTTAGCTTTTAATTTAACCTTAGCTTTTTCTCCACCAGCAGGTTTTTTTACATAATAAAAAAAAGGACTATCAGGTTTTGCTTCAGGAACTAGTCTTACTTTTATGTGGGTTTTTTTTGCCATATTAATTTTTAAATTCTTTTATTATATTTTTAATTTTTATAAGTTTTGATTTAATAATATTTTTTTGGTTTATAGAGGTATTGTATAATTCGTCAATATCTGAATCATTAGAGTTTAAAACCTTTTTAACTCCATTTAATGTCATTCCCTTGTCTTTTAACAAGTATTTGATTTTTTTTAAAACATTAATTGAATTTTCATCATAATATCTTCTATTTCCTGAAAAATACTTAGGTTTAATCTGCTTAAATTCTTTCTCCCAAAAACGGATTGTGTGGGTAGAGAGTGAACCTCTTCTTTTATTAAAAAGTTCTAAAATTTCTGCGACTTCTCCAATAGTTTTGTATTTGCTATTTTCTTTCAATTTATCCACTCTTATTAATATAATATTTAAATGATTTTGAGGCTTTAAATTGTATTACATTTCTCTCAGATATAATTTTAATTTCTTTTGTTTTCGGATTTCGACCAATTCTTTGCTTTTTGTTTTTCAAGGTAAAAGTTCCAAATTTAGCTATTTTGACCCTTTTATATTTAATAATACTAGCTAGGATTATTTGAAATATATCTTCTAGTAAATTTTCACTAATTTTCTTTGAAAATCCTATCTGCATGTAGATAGAGTTTATTATATCTTTCTTAGTTAAATTTATTCTTGCCACTTACCTTATGTTTTTTTTTATTTGGTCTATTAGACTACCTCTAATAGTTTTTTCACAAACTTTCAATGAATTAGCAAATCCAATTGCGTCTGTTGATCCATGACTTTTAATAACAGGCTTGTCTAAACCAAGTAATATAGCTCCATTATATAGTCTAGGGTCAAGTTTTTGTTTAAAATTTTTTAAATTTGAAAAATTTATAATTGATGAAATTTTGCCAATTAATGATTTAGTAAGAGCTTTTTTTAATTCACTGATGATAAAATTTGAGGTTCCTTCTGCAGTTTTAAGAGCTATATTGCCAGTAAATCCATCAGCAACAATTACATTCACATAACCTTCCATTAAATGATTACCTTCTATATATCCCTTAAAATCAAATAATGAATATTTATTATCATTAAGGAATTGATATGTTTCTTTTATCATCGTATTACCTTTTAATTCTTCTGACCCGATATTAAGTAAAGCAACTTTAGGTATTTCTATGGGAAATAATGCTTTTAACAATGCAGAACCCATTATAGAAAAATCAACTAAATTTTTTACACTACATTCTATATTTGCTCCTAAATCTAAAACAACATTCATACCTTTTTTACTAGGCCAAAGTGCTGATAAAGCAGGTTTATCTATGTTTTTTATCATTTGTAAATTTAACTTTGATATTAAAAATAGTGCACCTGTGTTTCCAGCTGAAACCATTGCATCAGTTTCATTTTTTTTTAAAGATTCTACTGCTAGCCATAAGCTAGTATCTTTACCTCTTTTAGCTGCAGTTAAAGCTGAATCTTCGCCTTCAACTAATTTGTCAGTGTGAATTAAATCAATTCTTTCGTTAGATAAGTTATATTTTTTGATTAAAGGCTTGATTAAATTTGAATTACCAAAAATTTTATATTTTACATTTTTTGTAAACTTGGAATGTAAACTTGTGCCCTCTATAACTTTATTAGGGGAATTATCACCACCCATTGCGTCAATTGCAATAGTAAT
Source organism: Pelagibacteraceae bacterium AG-325-E23 (assembly GCA_003282945.1). Taxonomy (GTDB): domain Bacteria; phylum Pseudomonadota; class Alphaproteobacteria; order Pelagibacterales; family Pelagibacteraceae; genus Pelagibacter. Next base: position 61,609 of record QBYG01000005.1, on the reverse strand, counting down.
AGGGTTGTTCATAAAAAACTACTCTTTTGGATCTAAAACTTGTCTACCTTTATAAAAACCTGTTTTTAAATCTAAATGATGAGATAGCCTATATTCGCCAGATTTTTTATCCTCAATAATATTTTTCATAGACACTCTTAAATGAGAACGTCTTTTTCCAGCTCTGGATTTACTTGTTTTTCGTTTAGGTACAGCCATTTTTAAAATTTAAGTTTTATTATATCTTTTGTAAAGATTTTTAAAGGGTTATTTATTATAAAACTGTTATATTTATCAAAATAATCAACAAAAAAATCATTATCTTCTTTTATATTCATTAAATCACTAAATATTTCAATTTTTTTATCTTTATTAAAGTTCTCCCATAATTCAATTTTTTCTAATATTGAGTAAAATAGATTTACATAATCTTTCATTTTCTTATTAACTGATACATCTCCATAGCCTATTTCTCTAATAGATAATTCAATTTGTCTTATAAAAAAATCAAATAAATCTTGAGCTTCATCTTTGGACAATGTTTTTTTGTAACATTTAATAAAAAAAGCAAAGTGGAATAATAAAATAATTAATCTATCTGAAAATGTATCATTATTCTTTAAATTTAAGAAGATTGTTTTATTTCTAGTTAATTTTATTAAATTATTGTAAATATTTAAATAATCAATTTTCATATGAAAGCTTATTTATTAATTTTTCTATTTTTATTTACACTTAATTGTTCAATAAATAAAGTTTCAAATTTACATGGCTATAGATCAATGGAAAGTAAATATGAAAAAATTGTGCCAACAAAATCAAATAAAAACGATCTTAGGAAGCTTATTGGCCCTCCATCATCTGTTAGTAAATTTGATGAAATATGGTTTTATATTGAACGAAAACAAACAAATCAATCTCTTTATAAGTTAGGAAAAAAAAAAATATCTAGCAACAATATTTTAATAGTGGAATTTAATTCATTAGGACTAGTTGAGAACAAAAGTTTATTAAATCTTGATGATATGAATGACTTAAGGATTGCTGAAAAAAAGACTAAAAAAAAGTTTTCACAAGACAACTTTGTTTATAACTTGCTTTCAACATTAAGAGAGAAAATTAATGCTCCTACACGGAGAAAAAAGTAAATGGCGGTCCCTAGGGGAATCGAACCCCTCTTTCATGGATGAAAACCATGTGTCCTAACCGATAGACGAAGGGACCAGTGGAGGATCTTTTATTGTAATTTTTTCAAATAATCAAGTGAGTGAAACCTCTTTTTTTATTAACTTCAATTCAGATTTATTATGAGTGATAATTGTCTCTGTAATGTACTTATCTTTTTGCTTAAATACACCATTCATTAAATCTCCCGATGTAATACCTGTCGCACAAAAAATACTTTCACCCTTTACTATTTCATTAATTTCATACTTTTTATTTAAATCTTTAATTCCCATTGTTTGGGCTCGATTTATATCTTCCGCTGTTTTAAATAAAAATCTACCTTGAAAATTACAATTTAGTGTATTTAAGGCCGCAGCTGCAATAACACCTTCGGGACCTCCACCGATACCCATGAATATATCTACATTAAATTTTTTATCTGAAACAAGTAAAGCTCCTGATACATCACCATCTGTTAAAAACTTTATATTTACATTTAGTTTATTTAACTCATTTATAATTTCTTTATGTCTGGGTCTTTCAAGAATACATACTGTGATTTCTGAATTTTTCTTTTTTGTAATTTCAGAATAAATATTAATATTTTCTTTAACTGTGAAATCAATATCTATAGATCCTTTAGGAATATGACTTCCTGAAACAATTTTGTTCATGTATGTTTCTGGTGCGTTTAGCAAATTCCCTTTTTCTGCAACGGCCAATACAGACATTGAGCCAGGTTGATTTTTTGCAACAAAATTTGTACCTTCAACAGGGTCTACAGCTATATCTATTTGAGGTCCTTTACCATTGCCAAGGATTTCACCTATATAAAGCATAGGTGCCTCATCAAGCTCACCCTCACCTATTACAACTTTACCATTTATATCTAATTTGTTTAATTGATGTCTCATTACATCAGTTGCAGCTTTATCTGCTAATATTTTTTCGTTTTTACCTATGTATGGATAACAAGCAATTGCTGAGTTTGAGGTTATTTCAATAAGACTATTTAATAATTGTTCTGATAATTTCATTAATTATGTTTTGATATCACTTTCAGAACCTTCAATTTTTAATTTATATTCAAATTCTCTTAATCTTTTATAAACACTTGCTAATTCTATAATAGTGGGCCAAGCTTTAAGAATATACTGCATTGATCCTTCTACACGTCCAAAGGCTCTAATAATTTGCTGCATAACACCTAGCGTAACTGCTCCAGCTACTATTGCAGGTGCAAGAAATACATAAGCGGACAAAACATTAGCCTGCAAATAAGCTATTCTGCCAATATTAAAATAAAGGTACCTGATGTAACTTAAAAAATGAATACTTCTGACATCATCAAATAATTCCTCAATTGATTTTGGTCTTACTGTACCATCATCTTCAGCAATAACTAAAATTTTTCTATAAGCTGCCTCTTTTTTTTGAAGGTCATATTCAACACCTACTAATCTTAAGATTAAACCTAAAATTACCAAAAAAATTGTTCCACCTATAGACCATAGAAGTGCACCTACTATTAAACCATATTCCCAATCACCAAAAAAAAATATTGGAATACCTATACTTAAGCCAAATAAAATTGGCATGAATTCAACTAATATCATTATTGCTTCAATTAAACTGGTCCCAAGTGACTCCATTATTCTTGAAAATTTTATTGTGTCTTCTTGTACTCTTTGAGACGCTCCCTCAATTTTACGAGCCTTTTCATATACGCTATGATAATATTCAACCATAGCAGTTCTCCATCTAAATAAATAATGAGATGTAAAGTAGCTAACAATAACAGCTACTCCAACATACATTGCTGCGAGCACGATAAACGAAAACAGACTAGCCCAATATTCTTCGATAGTAATAGCATTTGGTTTACCAAGTGCTTTTTGTATCATGTCATAAAATTCACCAAACCACTCATTAATTTTAACATCTATTTTTACTTGTATCCAAAGTGATGATAAAATAACTAATGAACCTATCCAAGACCATAGATACCATTTTTTTATAGTAAAAAATCTAAACATTATTTTGTAAAATTATCCGCATAAGATTTTTTAGTTATCTTTCTTTTTTGAGGTTCGATAATCTCAAAAAGAATATTATTTTTTTTAGCATACTCTATTGCTAAATCTCTTGATTTAAATTCCAAGTTTAATTCTGAGTAAGTATCTGAAGAACTTTCCCATCCCATAAGTGGGTTTTTGCCTGGATCTTCTGTAATAAATTCAATAATCCATTTATCAAATTTTTTTAAACCTGATTGCATTGCTGTTTTAGAAGGTTTATAGATTTTAGCTTTTTTCATAAATAATGGTCGGGGCGGCAGGATTTGAACCTGCGACCCTCTGGTCCCAAACCAGATGCGCTACCAGGCTGCGCTACGCCCCGATTGCAGTACTAATACAGCAGATAAAAGAAAATTCAAAGGTTATATTGGTTACAAATTTCTAATAAATTTGTTATTTAATGCTATAAGAGATCCTATGATCATAGAATGTCCAAATTGTAATAAAAAATTCAATATTGATAAAAAACTAATACCAGAAAATGGTAGAACTCTTAAATGTAGCAGCTGTGATCATATTTGGCATCATAAGATACCAATAACTGAGAGTATTGACGATATAGGAATATCTGAAGACAAAAATACTAATTTAGATTCTGATATTTCTGAAGTAGATAAAAAAGAAGACGAGCATAATAATGAAATAATTGATCAAAGTTTAACTGATATAAATCATGGAGTTTTGTCAGAAGAGAACACAGAAAATCGAGATGATGGTATTAAAGATGAAAAAGGAAATGAGAAAAAACAGGGAAAAATAAAGATGATATTAGTTTATTTTATTGTAGTTATTATTTCTTTATTAGGTCTTATATTTTTATTAGATACATTTAAGCCTTATTTATCCGGCGTATTTCCAGATATAACTCCTCTGTTTGATAGCTTTTACGAAACTCTTTTGGATTTGAAACTTTTCATAAAAGATCTTACTAGCTAAATATGATTCAAAAAATTACAAAAGGGTTTACATCATTTTTTAAACTTGAGGCTGCAAGTGGAATAGTACTTCTTTTTGCAGCTGTTATAGCATTAGTTATAAGTAACTCTGAGTTATCTAATCTGTATTTTTCAACATTAGAGAGATATTTATTTATTGGGATAAATAATTTTGGTCTTAAGCTCTCCGTTTTACATTGGATAAATGATGCATTAATGGCAATCTTTTTCTTTTTTGTAACGCTAGAAATTAAAAGAGAATTTTTACAAGGAGAGTTATCCAATATCAAACAAGCTTTGCTTCCTATAATAGCAGCAGTTGGTGGAATGTTAGTTCCTGCATTAATCTATGTATTTATAAACTTGGGAGATGGAGAGACATTAAAAGGTTGGGCAATACCTTCGGCCACAGATATAGCTTTCTCATTAGGTGTATTATCATTACTGGGTAAGAGAGTACCCCTCTCCCTAAAAGTATTTCTAACAGCCTTAGCAATTATAGATGATTTAGGAGCAATAGTTATTATAGCTCTATTCTACTCTGGTGATTTAAGTATTAAATATTTATCTTTGATGCTTTTAGCATTTATTATTCTATTAGTTATAAATAAATTTAACATAAAAAAATTTCTCCCCTATTTGATCGTTGGAATTTTCCTTTGGGATTTTACTCATAATTCAGGTATTCACGCAACAATTGCTGGAGTATTGCTTGCAATGACAATTCCTCATAGAAAAAAAGATAAAGATTTCTCACTTTTAATTAAAGTAGAACATGCAATAAGTCCTTACGTAGCTTTTGGAATAATGCCTATTTTTGCCTTTGCAAATGCAGGCGTATCTTTGGAAGGATTATCTTTTTCATCATTATTAGATAAAGTTCCATTAGGAATAGTTTTAGGTTTATTTATCGGAAAACAATTAGGCGTTTTTATATTTTCATACGTATCAATTAAATTAAAAATTGCCCAAATGCCAAGTAATACAAGCTGGTATAATTTTTATGGCGTCGGTGTTTTAACTGGAATTGGATTTACAATGAGTTTATTTGTTGGAAATTTAGCATTTGCTGAAAGTATGCAATACATGGATGGTGTAAAAATTGGTGTTCTAACTGGGTCATTATTATCCACTTTATTTGGCTACTTTTTAATACTACTTACACCAAATAAATAATTAAAATAATGAAAAAACTACTAATAATTGGGGTAACTATAATTATGTTTTTTTTTAAAAGTTCATCAAATGCGAATTATGAAAAAAATTTTTATGACTTTAAAATAAATAGTATTTCAGGTGATGTAATAGATTTAAATGACTTTAAAGGTAAACCTGTTTTAGTTGTGAATACAGCAAGTTATTGTGGATTTACTAAACAATATGCCGACATGCAAAAGTTATGGGAGAGATATAGAAATAAAGGATTAGTTGTACTTGGCATTCCGTCTAATTCTTTTAATCAGGAAAAAAAAAATAATAATGAAGTTAAAGAATTTTGTGAAGTAAATTTTAGTATTAATTTTCCAATTACAGAAATCACGGATGTTAAAGGTAATAATGCACATGAAATTTATAAGTGGGCCAAAGAAAACTACGGTAAATCTGCTGTACCAAAATGGAATTTTTATAAAATTTTAATAAATAAAGAAGGTACAATTGAAGATACTTATGCATCTTTAACCAACCCAACCTCAAAAAAAATAACAAAAAAAATCGAAAGTTTATTAGATTAATACTGTTAATCCATCATGCGCAGGAATTACATTTTTAGGTAATTTTTTTTTTATTTCATTATAATCAATTTCATTGCTTAGATTTGTAAGAATTGCTTTCTTGGGTTTAATTTTCTTAATTAATTTTAATACATCATCTAAATTAAAATGTGTTGGATGATAATTATATCTTAAACAATCAACAATAAAATATTTTAAATTTTTTAAATATTTTAAATCTTTACTATCTATATAATTGACATCGGGTGCATAGGCACATTTTTCATTAATAATATAACAAATACTTTTTATTGAGCCATGATGAACCTTTAATGATTTAATAACAATTTTATTATTTGTATCATTTAATATGTGTCTATTCTTTAAAGTTTTCGCATCAAGAATTGACGGATAATTTTTATAATCATTAAAACAATAACCAAAGGTAGTTGTAAGACTTTTTTTTGTTATTAGGTCAGCATAAATAGGTATTTTTTTTCTATTTTTTAGTGAGAACACTCTTAATTCATTAATTCCATGTGTTTGATCTGCATGAGCATGTGTGTAAAAAACTTTATCAATATTTTTAACTTTATTTGCTAACAATTGAGATTTTAAATCTGGAGAAGTATCAATTAGTATGTTTAAATTTTTAGATCTTATTAAAGCTGAACATCTTGAACGTACATTTTTATTATTATTGGGATCACAGCTTCCATAATAACCATCAATTCTAGGTATACCAAGGGAGCTACCACATCCTAAAATAGTAAATTTTAAGCTCATTGGCTAAAAAATAATCTATTAAAATTTTGTGTTGTTATCTTATCAAGCTCCTGGGAAGTAATATTTTTTAATTCCGAGAGTTTTTTTAAGGTATAACGCACAAAAGATGGTTCATTTTTTTTACCTCTCATTGGCTCAGGTGCTAAAAAGGGACTGTCTGTCTCAATAAGTAATCTTTCTAAAGGTAATTGTTTAAACGTATTTTGAAGATCATTGCTGTTTTTAAATGTAATAATACCACTGGCTGAAAAATATGAATTAAGCTCCATTAATTTTAAGGCAAATGGAAGTGAACCTGTAAAACAATGCATCAGTATTTTTAAATTCTTGTCTGAATTTTTTAATATTTCATAAGTTTCATCTTCAGCATTCCTAGAATGAACAATTAAAGGAAAGTTTAATTCTAATGCAGCATTAATATGATTTTTGAAACTTGTGATTTGTTTTTCTTTATCACTATTGTTGTAATAAAAGTCCAAACCTGTCTCACCAACACCAATAATTTTACTATTTAATTTGATTCTGCTTATTATTTCGTCTTTTGAAACTTGATCAGTGTTTGTTTCGTGAGGATGTATACCAAAAGTTCCAAATATCATTTCATCTTTATCAACAATCTCTAAAATTTTTGGGAAACCACTTAGTGTTGTAGAAATTGTTAATACTTTTTTAATTCCTTCCTTTTTGCATCTTGATAAAACATCCTGAATATTTTGAGCTAAAGGTTCGTGATCTAAGTGGCAATGTGAATCAATCATTTTTTTTCAATCTTTTTAAATAAAATATCTAATTTATTTAATTTGAGACCTTTTTTTAGATAATTGTTTTCTTTTATAGTTTCAAAATTAATTTTTTCCTCGTTTATACCAAATATATTTAAAACTTTAAGAGATGATGATGGTATAATAGGATAAAGTAATATCGTTACTTTTCTTATTAGTTCCAAAGCAACATAAATAATTGTATTCATCCTCAATTTATCATTCTTTTTTTTCCAAGGTTCTTGATCATTAAAATACTTATTTGCTGAAAATAGCTGCTCAACAATAAAATTTATGTATGAGTTTAAATCTTGATTATCTGAATATTTTACTAAATCATCATAGTATTTAGAGTATTGATCTAAAATAATCTTATCATCCTCTGTTAGATTATTTATATCTGGAACTTTTAAGTTAGCATTCTTATCACAAAATGCCAAAACTCTTTGACACAAATTTCCATAATTATTAGCTAAATCACTATTAATACAAGATTCTAATTTTTCTTGTGAGATATTTCCGTCATTGCCAAATGAAACTTCTTTGATTAAATAATATCTTAAAGGGTCTAGACCATAATTTTCTATAATCTCAAGTGGGTCTAAAATGTTACCTTTAGATTTAGACATTTTTTCATCACCAGAAAGTATCCATCCGTGGCCAAATACTCTTTTTGGGGGTTCTATATCTGCAGCCAATAAGAAAGCAGGCCAATAAATAGCATGAAATCTTAATATATCTTTTCCAATAAGATGTAAATCCGCAGGCCAAAAAGATTTGTATAAATTATCGTTTTCATTTGGATAATTTAAAGCACTTAGATAATTTGTTAAAGCATCCAACCAAACATAAATAACATGGTCTTTATTAGACGGAACTTTTATACCCCAATTAAACGATTTTCTACTTACAGATAAATCTTTTAATCCTGATTTAACAAAACTGATAACTTCATTTTTTCTTGTTTCAGGTAGTATAAAATCTGGATTTTTATTATAAAACTCAATTAATTTATCTTGCCAATTTGATAATCTAAAAAAATATGACTCTTCTTCTACCCACTCTACTTTTGAACCTGAACTAATTGACATTTTTACACCGTCTAAATCTTCAATTTCACTTTCTGTGTAAAATGCTTCATCTGAGACTGAATACCAACCAGAATACTTGGATAAGTAGATTTCGCCTTTTTTTTCTAAAATATTCCAGAGATTCTTAACGGATTTCGAATGTCTTTTCTCAGTAGTCCTTATGAAATCATTATTAGATAAATTTAACGTACGAGATAAATCTCTAAAAGTTTTGCTAATTTCATCACAAAATAATAAAGGATCCATTTTTTTTTCTTCTGCAGCTCGTTGTATTTTTTGTCCATGCTCATCTGTGCCAGTTAAAAAATAAACGTTAAAACCCTGTATTCTTTTTAATCTTGCAAAAAAATCAGCAATAATACTTGAATACGCATGGCCCATATGCGGTTTTGCAGACGGATAATAAATTGGTGTAGTAATGTAGTAATTTTTATTCACTTAATAATTTATCATTAAATTCTAGAAAAAAAGACTCAAAATCTAAGTTATATTTTTTAACAAAAGAAAGTTTTAGGTAAAAATATTTTTTTATTTTAAATGAAATTTTCTTTGAGATGTTTATATTTTTATAGAAAAAAAGTTCAATAAATAAATTCAAGTATTCTTTTATAAAATCATTAGATGTATATGATTTATTTTTAATTATATAGGACAATAGATCCTCTATAGAGTTGTCTTTAATTGATAAATCGTTACTTTCTAAAAAATTTACTAATGATATTAAAAAAGATGGAGAGTTATAATTGTTTACAAAATCTAAATTTATATCTTTATATATATCAGCTTCAAAGTGGTAATTCACAATCTCCATTACTTCTGAATTTAGTAAATTTAATTTAAATTCTAAACATCTTGATTTAAGAGTTTCCAAAGTTTTAAATTCTGAATTATTGATTAAAATAAAGCATATTTTGTTATTAGGTTCTTCAATTGATTTTAATAAAGCATTTGCAGAGTTAATTCCCAATAGATTAACATTTTCAATAATTATAAACCTTCTATCATTATTGAAAGAGGTTTGATTAGTGAATTGAAACATCTCTCTAATTTGATCTATATCAATTATTTTTTTATCATTTTTCCGATAAATTTTGAGAACATTGGGATGAGAGTTAGAAGATAACAGTTTAGATATATTATTACTCAAATTATATTCATAATTTTTTAAATTATAAGATTGTTTGTTCTCTTTTAAATAAAAATAATTTAAAAAATGATTTACAAATAATTTTTTGCCAATACCTTTCGGACCATTTAATAAAATTTTATTGGGAAATTTTTGTATCTGGTCAAGGTAAATAAAGTCATTAAAAAGAGAGTTATGACCAATCATTTTACTTATCTCACTCATTTACTTTATAATTTTATCGATTTTGTTAATTAATTTATTTTCAATTATTTTTAAATTATCTTTATTGGTATCTAAAATTAAGTATTTAGATTTGTTTTTATTTGCAATTTTTAAAAAACCTTTTTGAACTTTATTATAAAAATTATAATCAAAATTATCGTATTTATTTTTATTTTTTCTCAACTTTAATCTATTGTGCATATTATTTTTATTTACAATACTTAAGAAAGTAAAGTTTGGTCTTATATTGCCTAATAAAAAGTTATTCATTTTTAAAATTAAATCTTTATCTAGTTTCATTCCATAATGTTGATAGGCTAAAGTCGAATCAATAAATCTGTCAATTAATATAACTTTTTTTTTATAATTTTTTTTTAGAATTTTATCTAGATTTTCTGATCTTGATGCCATTAGTAAAAATAAATCTGTTTTATTGCTTAATGCTGATTTTTTATTTAGCATTAAAGATCTTAGTTTCTCAGATAGTTTTGTGCCACCTGGTTCTCTAAATGATACATACTTAATTTTTTTTGTTTTTAAATATTTAATTGTTTTTTTTAAGCTAGTGGATTTTCCAGAAGCTTCTATACCTTCAAATACTAAGATGGGATATTTAGACATCACCCCAGATTAGGAAATTTATAGAAGAAATAAACCTAGAGAAAATATTTTGTCTTTTTACATCTTCAAAAGCTAATAGATCGTATTCGCCTATTTGTTCGTCTTTATATAATATTTTAACTTTGCCTATTATGTCATTTTTCATTATTGGTGCTTTTAAAGGACCTTGATAATTGACTGATACTTTTAGATATTTTTTTTTAGCTTTTGGAATTGTTTGATAAACATCTTCATTTATATATGATCTAATTTTTTTTTGAGTCCCTTGCCAAACATCTAATTCATCAAATGTTTCATCTTTTTTTGCAATATTGATTGTGTCAAAATTTGTTAGACCATATGTTAGTAATTTAAGTGACTGCTTCGATCTATCATTTTTCGAAACAAAACCACTTCCAACTGCAATTATTCTCCTGTCATTTCTTTTGATTGTTGAAGCAAGTGAATATTTTTCATAAGCAAGATAACCTGTCTTTATTCCATCCACTCCTATATTTTTATAAAGTAAAGGGTTTCTATTACCTTGTTTAATTGGGTCTCCGCCTGTTCTGTCCCAAGTAAATTCAGTTTCTTTGTAATAGTCATAATAATTTGGGTAATTTTTTATCAAGTAATTTGACATAATTAATATATCTCTAACTGTTGATAAATTGTCAGGAGCATTTATTCCTGATGAATTAGAAAAGTTAGTATTATCCATACCTATTTCTTTTGCCTTTTCAGTCATCATAATAGCAAACTCTTCTTCTGTGCCAGCAATGCCTTCGGCTAGAGCAATACAAGCATCATTGCCTGATGAAACAATAATACCTCTTAATAAATTTTCTACTGTTATTTCATCTCCAACCATAATAAACATCGATGAATATCCTGCTTGTGACAATCTCCATGCATTCTCAGATACTAAAAACTTATCATCTAAAGAAAGCTCACCACTTTTGAGTAGATCAAAAGCTATGATAGAGGTCATAATTTTTGTCATAGAAGCAGGAAAAATTTGTCGGTCTGCATCTTTTTCATATAAAATTTTTCCAGATAAATAATCTTGTACTATAGCAGTTCTAGCATTTACATCAAAGTTAGCAAAAGCTGGTTTTATAAAAAAAGATAAAAATATTAAAATTAATGATAAATTTTTTATTCTCATAGTTTTATTATTTCAATGCTATCAAAATCAAGATTTTCGATATTATGAAATCCTTTTTTTAATTTTTCAAAATCTTTATAAGGGCCTTTATAAACTCTAAAGTTATTTTGTGACAACTTTTTGATTAAGATATTCTCAATTTTATGCTCATGAAACAACCTATTTTTTAACATAATAGCAGAATCTTCAAAATAAAAATCTGCAAATTTAATTATATAATTAAAATTTGTTACAAAATCATTAGTCTTAGATTCTTTAACTTCAGTTTCTAAACTTATACTCTGAACCAGTATATCATCAACGGGAGCTTTATTAGCAACTTCTTTCTCTTCATCAAATGTTTTTACGTCATTTGCAACGTATAAATTGTTAGAATTGATAGTTTCAATAAACACATAAGGTTCATCAGGATTGATTGATAATTCACCAACAATCCTCTTTGTTATTACAGAATTATAAAAAGCAGGCAAAACAGTTTTGTTTTTAACGGTAGTCATTAAAGATTTTCCATTAATTATATTTGTTATTCTAACAGGTGTACCATTAGGTAGGTTAGGACTTAATATATTTAACGATTTATTATCTAAATTATTTTCCAAGGAGTTATCTGCATCTTCATCATATATCAATGCAAAACCTTTATTAGAGTAAACAATATTAATTATTTCCTTTTTTTTATTTTTGTCTGATGACATTTTAATTTTATCTTTTTGAACAACAGTTTTTTTATCTTCAGGTTTATTTTTAATATTTATATTTTTTGAATGATGCTCACACGCAAATAAAGATAAAAATAAAAGATATAAAATATATTTAAATTGCATTTTTAAATTTGTTTTTTAATGTGCATACAGCTAATGCAAATCTTAAAGATCTATTCCATTTTAAAATTAATTCATAATTATCAAAAACTAAATAAGCTGGAGTTAATTTTTGTGCACCAGGTATAATGTCATAATCAGGAGTCACAATTGCAGCTTTCAAATTATCAAGGTCATTAAGTTTTTCACTGTTTTTGATATATTTTTTTAAATATGATACTTTTTTTTTATGTTTTATTTGTTTTGCTGATGTATTTAGATATTTATTTGGTGTTTCGTTGATAAGTTCAACTTTGTAAAAACATGGTTTGTTATTATCCCACCCTATATTATTTAAGTAATTAGCAGCAGAAGCAAATGAATCTTCAATACTCTTCAAATTTATAATTTTATCTCCATTATAATCAATTGCATAATTTTTAATTGTGGAGGGCATAAATTGGAAATTACCAAAAGCTCCTGCCCATGATCCTAAATAATTATTTGGATTTATAATTCCTTTATCAAATAAAATTAGAAGAGTTACAAGTTCTGATGTGAAGAATTCACTTCTCCTTTTATCATAACTTAACGTTGCCAAAGATGAAACTATATCCATTTTACCTAAATAATTACCAAAGTTAGTTTCGATACCCATAAGTGATAAAAGCAAATTTTTATCTACAGAATATTCTTGTGTTATTTTATCAATTTTAGTTTTGTTAATATTATAAATTTTTAATCCAGAATTTAATTTTTTAGCGTTAGCTCTTTTGGAAATATATGTTTTAGTATCTTCATAAAATTCTGGTTGGTATCTGTCATATTTTATAACATTTTTCAAAAAAATAGATTTATCAACTGTACTTTCGATAGTTTTCAAACTCACGCCATTTTCTAAAGCAATTAATTTAAATTTTTTTTTCCACTCATTAAATTCAGTGTCATTTGCATAAACGTTAAAATTTATTAAAACAAATAGAAAAAAAGAATAAATTTTAATTTTTTTCATAAATATCTTTCAGATATATAAATACAGCAATCCATATTAAAATAAAACTAACTAACTGATTTATATTAAATTGCTCGTTATAAATAAAAAAACCAAGAATAAATTGCAAAGTAGGAGTAATATAAAAAATCATTCCAGCTGGTCCTAACCCAGCTAATTCAACACCTCTTACATACAAAAAAAGTGGAATCACTGTCATTGGTCCTGCCAACATTAACAATGGCATCAATGAAGGGTTAGTCAAACTGAAGTCGTTGTAGTTATTTATACTTATAAAGTAAAATGCAACTAATACAAAAGGAAGTATGTACAAACTTTCTATAAGAAGTCCAATATCAGTTTCTACGTTAATTTTTTTTCTAAATAAATTATAAAAACTCCAACTTAAGGCTACAATTAAACCTACCCATGGAATTGAATTAAAATCTATTATCAATAAATAACTGACAGAAATAATTACTAAAAAGATCGAAATTCTTCCTTTTTTAGTAATAGGTTCTTTAAAAAAAAAATTACCTAGAAATACACTTATGATAGGCATGATAAAATAACCAAAACTTGCATCAATTATTTTATCTACACTAACGGCATAAATCCACACTCCCCAATTAATAAAAATTAAAAAACCAGAAATAAAAAGAATAAATAATTTCTTCTTATCATTAAGAATTTTTTTAAAAATACTCCACTTAGAAAATAAAAAAGTAGTAACGATTAATACAAAAGCTGTCCAAACACTTCTATGAATTAATACTTCTACATGACCTGCAAAGGAAATATATTTAAAGTAAATAACACCAAAAAAACCCCACCAAAACGAACCAAAGGATGTAAGCAAAACTCCTTTATTAAAATTTTTTTTGTTCATTTTAAAATATCTGAATATTTTGACTAACTTCTTAAGTCATTTTATTGTTGAAATATATATTAATAATAATAAAACCTTGCACACGGAGAGATGGCTGAGCGGTTGAAAGCATCGGTCTTGAAATACTGGGCATCCCCTACTCAACCTAAGACGTTTCACATACTTATCAAGCCATTGCTAACTTTCTTAAATTTAGCTTTTACAAAAAACACACTATTATTAGCTTGCCTAAGCTAAAAACTATAAGCAAACTATAAGCAGGAATTATATATTCTTGTCGTTAATACTTTTGCAAATTTCATAAGCCTCATATACAGATGAGATAAGTTTATTAAACTTCCAATTGTTTTCAGTTATATCAAAATACTTATTTGCATTAAAATTCAAACCATCAACAATTTTAATTTGATATATCCCTTCAGACTCATAATATTTGTACAAGGTATAAATATATTCCTTAAGTGGAAATGTTCCAAAATAGAAAACAACTTTTATTCCCTCTTTGTAAGGAAACGTAGATAGTACCTCAGCAGTTGTTTCAATATCGTTTAACTTTATCGGGACTCTTCTACCAATCAATTGATCAAAATCTCCTGGATTGTTCCAAGTAAAAAAAGAAAACATTGAACTAACTTCTTCACATTGTTCATCGGGAGATAAAACAAATGAAAACTTATCTGAATACTGGATTTCACCAGATACTATGGCGTAGCTTTGATTTTCATATCTGGCTACTTCCCAGTCCTCATGAGCGTATGCGTTTAAATGGATCAATGTTAACAAAATTAACAAAAGAAAGGAGCTATTTACAATCCTACGCATTAATTATATTAATACATACCATGTTGTTTCTATTAGGACTGAATTTTGTTCAAAAAAAGTTTTTTAAAATTTATTACTTCTTAAGTTATTAATTTTTTTTCTTTGAAAATAAATTATTAATAATAACAAAATCACAAAAATTGGATAACCAATTACAAATATAATTATATTTACCAATTCATAGGTTGTGCCTGTGGCATTTGCCAACCAAGCTAAAATATCAACACACAGATAAAATAAATAATCAACCATAAATTATTTATAAAAATAAATATTGTTTTAATTATGTAAAATTTATGACAAATGCGATACTAATTTACCGTAAGCCTTTTTTGGAGGTTCGCTATAAATTTTCTCATTTCCTAAAGCTCTTCCGCCATCAATTGCACCATTAAGAAAAGTTTTATCACCCGAAGAACTTAATTTACCAGTCATGCCCATAATGCTTCCTAAATCACCTGGATCAGCATTTTTGAAAAAAAACATATGCATTTCCATAAAAGTACCTATCCCATTTATTTCATTATCTAAATTATGCAGGTCATTTGTGTAATCACATAATCCATAAATGTAGCCAAGGAGATATTTATCTTTTACATCTAGATTTTTATTTAAATTTTTTCCCAACGCAGTTTTTAGAGACTTTTGTAGATGGTTTATAAATTTTGCTTTTGGATCTGAGTTTTTTTTACTTTTTTGTTTAGATGTATTTGTAAACTTTTTTCTAATATTCTTTTGTAATTTATTTGGAGCTTTTTTTGCATCTGCTTCATCCATTATTCTTGTTGTTTCTTGTTGTAAAAAATCTAAGAGAGGATTTTCAGAATCTAAATCTTTAGTTGATGTAAAACCTTTGTTCTTATTTTTCTTTTTAAACCAATTAAACATATAAAATTTTAACCACCTTCAATCCTGTTAAAGAAATCATTATTTATTGATAACCAGATAAAAATACCAATCCCACCAACTATATATAATGGCCATCCTGTTCCAAATAATAATTTAACTAAACCGCATATTCCCAATAATATACCGAGTGTTACTATTAATTTTATCATCTATTTCCCTCCCAATCCACCAACTTTATAATACTTTGCTCTAGCTTTAGTTCTAAACCACCAAGACTTCATACCTGTTGAAGAATAACCTTGAAGCCTACAATCAATCCAAACTATATGTTCAACAAATTGATCTAATGTTTTACTTGTATCCATTGCTGCCTTACAAGCTTTTAAAGAATTCATTAACATATCGTGAGTAGGTTTTAAGTCCTTTTCATCAAGATCTGCTACAATATTTTTATAATATTCAATTTCTGATGGACCAAGAGGCATAATTAAATGCTTAAAATTTTTTTTATTTTAAAAAGAGTATATAAATAAATTCCAGAGGTTGCAAAATTTATAGGTAGCCACACTTCTCTACTTAGATAGATAGGAATTAAAGGATTATATAAAATCAAAATAAACAGAAAAATTATTGAGGGTTCATTAATTCCTTTGTTAATTTTATAACTTTGATAAATTATTGCAGCCGATGTTAAAGTTACTATGATTCTTAATAATGTGTAAAATCTATAAGGAAAAGATATCAATGGGGCAATAATCAATAAAATTGCTGGAATTAAAAAAAATAATTTAATAGAATTTTTATTCATATGATTTTATAGGATAACTATAAGCAAACTATAAGCAAAGTTAAAATTTCCTAAAATATAGGCTCTGTTTTTTTGTTGAATTTAAATATTATACTTATAAAACCTTGCTCACGGAGAGATGGCTGAGCGGTTGAAAGCATCGGTCTTGAAAACCGACAAAGGGGCAACTCTTTCCTGGGTTCGAATCCCAGTCTCTCCGCCATTCATTTAAAATCAATCAGTAGTTTTAATATTTTATTATTTTTAAAGATCATTTCTTTCCTTGAAATTTTAATAATGTCTTCATCATTCATATTAACTAATATATCTAGATCAAATAAATCATCAAAAGATAATGAATCAATTATAGATTTAACAAAGCTACTGACAAATATGTCCATTTCTTTTGTACCTCGATATTGAGATCTGTAAATAATCTTATTAATTAAATTTTGTTTGTTTGAATTCATTGTTTATAAACATATATATATATATTTAATGAGTAATTTTGAATATTTATTGTCACCTATTAATAAGATCAAAGGTGTTGGTAAAAAAACATTAAGTTCATTCAACAAAAAAAAAATTTTTACAATTTTTGACCTGTTATGGCATTTACCTATATCAAGAATTGAAACTGCTGAAGATACTGAAATTGATGATTTACAAGTGGGAAGACATTACAACATAAGAGTAATACCAATTAAATATAATTTTCCAAGAATTAGAAATTTACCAAATAAAGTACTATGTGAAAAAAATGGAGTAAAATTAGACTGTATTTTTTTTAATAGTTACGAAGGATATATCAAAAAATTATTACCCTTAAATGAAGAAATAATAATACATGGAAAAGCAAATAATTTTAGAGGCAAATTTCAATTTGTAAATCCAACTACAAAAAAGACAAATAATTTAAATATTATAAATGAAGATAGTAAATATAGTCTTTCTGATGGTTTAACATTAAATAAATATAATCAAGTAATAAATAGTGTTCTTCAAAACTTACCTGAATTAGCTGAATGGTTGCCAAAAGAGATATCAAGTTTATTTGATAATATATCATGGAAGGAATGTATTATTAAAATTCATAAGGAAGAAATTACAAAAATTAGAGATACAAAATATTTTAAAAGGCTCGTTTTTGATGAGATATTTGCAAATTTTTTACTTTCTTCTGATATTAGAAATAAAATTAAAAAAAAAAAAAAAAAAAATAAAATTTTTGACCTTCAGTATCAAAATAAACTAATTAGCAATTTAAAATTTAAACTTACAACTGATCAAATAACTTCATTAAAAAAAATAAATAAAGATATGGAGTCAAAACAAAAAATGTTTAGATTGCTACAAGGCGATGTTGGATCAGGCAAAACCATAGTTTCTGTAATTGCCGCATTAAATGTTGTTAAGGCAGGCTACCAAGTTGCAATAATGGCTCCAACTGAAATATTAGCTATTCAACATTATAAATTTATATTAGAAAATTTCAATACCTTATGTAATCCTGAAATATTAACCGGTAAAACAGAGTATAAAAAAAGAAAGAATATTTTAAACGATCTATTAAATAATAAAATTGATATTTTAATTGGCACGCATTCTCTTTTTCAAGAAAAAATTACTTACTTTAATTTAGGTTTAATTATTATCGATGAACAACATAAATTCGGTGTTAATCAAAGAAAAAAATTATCAGATAAAGGAGGCAAAAACTGCGATGTACTTGTAATGTCAGCAACCCCTATTCCAAGAACTATGATGATGACAATTTATGGAGATATGGATATTTCTTTAATAAAATCTAAACCAAAAAATAGAAAACCAATTAAAACATATAGTAAAAATGAGACTAAAATTAATGATGTTCTTAATTTTATTAAAAGTGAAATTTCAAAAAAAAACCAAGTTTTTTGGGTTTGTCCGCTTATCAAAGAATCGAAAAAGATTGACCATCAATCTGCTATAGAAAAATATAAATATTTGAGTAAAATTTTTAATGATAAAGTTGATATTGTTCATGGTGCAATGAGTAAGGAGGAAAAAGATAAAGTATTAAATAAGTTTAATGATAGAAAGATAGATATATTGGTTTCAACTACAGTAATAGAAGTTGGTATCGATTTTCCAAATGCTAATGTAATCGTTATTGAAAATTCAAATAAATATGGTTTATCTCAGCTACACCAATTGAGAGGACGAGTTGGTAGAGGTAAAAAAGAGTCATCGTGTATACTTATGTTTAAAGCAGGACTGAGTGAAAATGCTCGCAAAAGAATAACAATTCTCAAAAATACTAATGATGGTTTTAAAATTGCTGAGGAAGACTTAAAAATTAGAGGATATGGGGATATTTTGGGATTTAAGCAAAGTGGTTTAAAAAAATACAACCTAGCAGATCCTATTCAACATGGAGATCTTTTCGATATTGCTGAAAAAGAGATAAAAAAAATTGAAAAAAATAATATTAAAATAAATAATTTTAATAAGCTTATAAAACTTTACGACAAGGTTGCTGTAATTAATGAGACTATTTAGTTTTTGTATCAGATGTCCCGGCTGAGACAATAAATTTTGATGCCTCTTCAAATGTCATGTCCAAATATACAATTTCATTTTTAGGAAACATCAACAAAAAACCACTAGTTGGATTTGGCGTTGTCGGAACAAAAACGTTTACTAATTCTGTGTTAGTTTTTTTTGATATTTCACCTTTATTTTCTTTTGTAGCAAAACCAACAGCCCAACTTCCCTTTCTTGGATACTCAATAAGAACTACACTTTTCTTTGATCCTTTTTTTGGTGCAAAAGTCTCTGTCATTTGACCAATTGCAGAATATATAGTTCTTAATATTGGTATTTTTTTTAATAAGTCGTTAAATAGTTGTAAAACTTTCTTTCCAATAAAGGATAAAGAAAGACCTCCTACAAAAGTAATAAAAATTACTGATAATAAAATTTCTAAGCCTGGAATAGCAAATGGTAAATAACTATTTGGATTAATGCCTTGAGGTATTAATTTTGAGGAAATTGAGATAAAAAAAGTTGTTAAATACAATGTAATACCTATTGGAACTAAAACAACAATGCCTGTAATAAAGTAGTTTCTTAATCTTGCAATAAACGAAACTTTTTTTTTTCTTAATTTAGACATATCTAATAATTGATTATAAATTACATGTAATATAAATATTCCTAAAAGTGAATAGAAGAAATTTTATATATTTAATGGGTTGTGGCTGTCTTTCTGCAAGTTTGCATGCCTGTACAACAGCTCCAATTACAGATAGAAGACAATTAAAGTTAATTCCAGAATCAAGGCTAAACGCACAAGCTGCTCAATTATATGAAAAAGTTAAACAAAAGGCTAAATTGAGTGAAGATAAAGATAGTTTAGATAAAATAATTCATATTGGAAATAAAATTGAAAATTCAATATCTGATTATTTCTTTAAAAATAATATGGATGATCCTACGAAGAACTTTAATTGGGAATATATCTTAATAGATAATAAGAAAATAAAGAATGCCTGGTGCATGCCTGGTGGTAAAATTGCTGTTTACACTGGAATGTTAGATATAACGAAAAATGACGATGGTTTAGCTGCTGTAATGGGTCATGAAATAGCGCATGCTGTTGCTAAACACTCAGTAGAAAGACAAAGTAGAGCGGTATTATTAAACACCACAACTGGAATAATTGATATTGCTACAGGAGGAGCTATTTCTAAAGTAAACAAAACAACAGGAGTTAACACAGTGGGAATGTTGTCTCAGATAGGAATAATGAATCCTTTTTCAAGAAAACAAGAAAGTGAAGCTGATTATTTAGGATTAATTTTTTCATCTTTATCCGGATATGATATTAGGGAAACTACTAAAATTTGGGAAAGAATGAAAAAAGCTAACAAAGGAAAAGAGCCACCTGAATTTCTTAGTACCCATCCATCAAATGATAGAAGGATAAGTCAAATTAGTAAATGGATGAATGAAATTATTATAAAATATCCACCAATAGTTTAGTGTTGGTGAGCCCTGATGGACTCGAACCATCGACCCATTCCTTAAAAGGGAATTGCTCTACCAACTGAGCTAAGGGCCCAACACGAAAATTCTTATATTGATTTTTAAATATTTGGCAATGGTTAAAATTTACAAAATATTGATATACTTATCGTGGAATTGATCAAAAGTTCCCATTTTGATATTTTTTCGAATTTCATACATAAGTTCTTGATAAAAATTTATATTATTTAACGTTAAAATCATTGATGACAGCATCTCATTAGTATTGTGAAGGTGGTTTAAATAATTTTTTGAGTATTTATTCAAATCAAACTTAGTAACATTGCTATCTAGAGGTGAATTATCTAATTTATTTTCTGAGTTTCTTATTTGAATTCTGCCATTCCAAGTATAAGCTAACCCTGTTCTTCCTGATCTAGTTGGAAGGACACAGTCAAACATGTCTACACCCCTCTTAACTGCTCCTAATATATCTGATGGGGTTCCTACACCCATTAAATATCTTGGTTTATCTATTGGTAAATAATCTTTTATGCCATCTAATACATCAAACATTTCCTTTTGAGTCTCTCCAACTGCCAAACCGCCGATGGCATAACCATCAAACTTTATCTCAATTAATTTGTTTAAAGATTGAATTCGTAAATCTTTAAATAAACCACCTTGGACTATGCCAAATAATGCCTTGTGAGAATTTATTCCAAATTCATCTTTAGATCTTTTTGCCCACTCTGTAGATAAATCCATAGATCTTTTAATTACATTATAATCATCAGTATTTTTTGGACACTCATCCATCACCATAACAATATCTGAATTAAGTTTTTTTTGAATTTTAATACTTTCCTCAGGACTTAAAATAAATGTTTTTCCATCTATATGGGACTGAAAGATAGCTCCTTTATCTCTATCAATTTTATTAAATTTCGATAAAGACATTACTTGATAACCACCTGAGTCTGTTAAAATAGGTAGCTTACAATTCATAAATTTATGAAGTCCACCAACTGCTTCGATCCTCTCGGTTCCGGGTCTAATCATTAGATGATATGTATTTGATAGAATTATTTCACTTCCTGTTTTAATAATATCATCAATAAAAACTCCTTTAACTGTAGCTTGTGTGCCCACAGGCATAAACGCAGGTGTATTAATTTCTCCCCTATGAGTCTGGATTAATCCAACACGATAATTTTTATTTTGATGTTTTACGCTAAAAGAAAAATTCTTTTTTATGTCTTCCATCCATTAAATTCTACTCAGATTTAAAGCTAATGATTTTATCTGGATTAGAAACAGATCCATTGGATCCATCTCCTTTTGTAATCATATCTACAAACTCCATTCCTTCAATTACTTTTCCAAAAACAGTATATTGCCTATCTAGATGAGGTGTAGGACCGAAACAAATAAAGAATTGGCTGTTTGCACTATTTGGATCCGAAGATCTTGCCATTGATAATGTTCCTCTCTCATGTGGTAAATCATTAAACTCTTCCTTAAGGTCTGGTAAATCAGAACCACCCATACCCGCTCTACTTAAATTGTAATTATCAGAAGATGAATTTCCAAATTTAACATCGCCTGTTTGGGCCATAAAACCATCAATTACTCTGTGAAAAACAACGCCATCATATTTTCCACTATTGGCTAACTCAGTTATTCTTTTTACATGGTTTGGCGCCACGTCTGGAAATAATTCAATTTTTAAATCTCCATCTTTTAATTTAAGTATCATTGTATTCTCCTTTGCATTTAAAGCTGTTGTTAATAATAATATTGATATAAATAAAATAATAATTTTTTTAAGCATAAATTTCTTTTAATGACTTGATGGTACTTTTAGTTGTAAATTTCCTTAGGTCACCCTTGTGTTGTGCTATTTCTTTAACAAATCTAGATGAAATAATCTGATTTTCAACGTCAGACATAAGAAAGACAGTTTCAACATTATTATTTAATTTTCTATTCATTCCTGCTAGTTGGAACTCATATTCGAAATCTGACACAGCTCTCAAGCCTCTAAGAATTAGATTTGATTTATATTTTTTACATAATTCAGTTGTTAAAGAATTGAATTTAATCACTTGGATTTTATTTTTTGGAAATTTTAAGTCTCCATACAAAGCTTTAGTAACGATTTTTAATCTCTCATCTATAGGAAATAAAAAATTTTTTTCATTTCCATCAGATATACCAACAATTATTTTATCTGCCAATTTTAGGGCTTTTTTTATCACATCTATGTGTCCGTTTGTTATTGGATCAAATGTTCCTGGATATATTGCTATATTTTTCATTAAACCAAATTATCATCTAATTTAATTGACGAGACAACCTTTTCATCACCAGTTAATTTAATAATTCTTACTCCTTGAGTGTTTCTTCCAGCAATTCTTATTTCCTTAACGGCAGTTCTTATAACTCTTCCTTTATTTGTTGAAATTAATATTTGATCACCCTCAAACACAGGAAAAGATGACGAGACATTACCGTTTCTAGGGGAATTAACAATACCTATTATCCCCTTACCTCCTCGATTTGTAACTCTAAAATCATAATGAGATGTTCTTTTGCCATAACCGTTTTCAGTAATTGATAAGATAAATTTTTCTTTAGCTATAACTTCAGATTTTTCATCTTTAGTTTTTTTTTTGTTTTTTTTAATATCGTCTTTATTAATTATAGATAATGAAACAATTGTATCTTTTTCTGAAAGATTAATACCTCTTATACCTTTAGATGATCTTCCCTTAAAAACTCTAAGTTTTTTTGACTCAAACCTTATGCATTTACCAAATTTTGTATTAAGCATTATATCTTGATCATCTGTACATATCTTTACCCCAACAATTTTATCGTCAGAGTCTAGTTTCATCGCAATTTTACCAGAAGAATTAATAGATGAAAAATCCTCTAAATTATTTTTTCTTATTTTCCCTTTGCTAGTTGCAAATATGATGTGCATATTTTTCTTATCAATATCTTCATCAGGAAAAGGCATAATAGAACTTATAGATTGATGATTTTTTAAGGGTAAAATATTGAAAAGGGATTTACCTTTAGATAATGCAGATCCCTCAGGTATTTTCCAAGCTTTAACTTTATAAGCCAAACCCTCTGTAGAAAAAAATAATAATGATGTATGTGTATCTACAGACAATGTTTGAACAACTGAGTCTTCTTCTCTAGTTTTAATTCCTGTTTTTCCTTTTCCACCTCTTTTTTGTTGTTTAACACCACTTAGAGCCACTCTTTTAATATATCCTTGAAGTGTTATCGTTATTATTACTGACTCTTTTTGAATTGTTTCTTCGATATCATAATTTAAAACTGCATCTATAATTTTTGTCCTTCTAGGGATTGAAAATTTATCTTTTATCATCTGTAAATCATTACTTATTACGCTTAACAATTCATTTTTTGAATTTATAATTTTTTTATATTTAGAAATTTCTGTCGCTAATTTTTTGATTTCTATCTCTATTTCATTAATTCCTATAGCAGTTAATTTTTGAAGCCTAAGTTCTAATATTGAAATTACCTGATCATTAGATAATAAATATTTTCCTTTATAATTTTTACTATCAACTAATTTAATAAGTTTTGATGCTTGGTTTATTTTCCAAGTTGTTTTTAAAAGAGAATTTTTTGCTTCGTCAGGGTTTTTGGATGATCTAATTATTTTAATGACTTTATCTATATTCTCAACGCTGACTGATAATCCTAGCAATATATGAACTCTATCTTCTGCTTTTTTTAAATCAAATTTTGTTCTTTTTATAACTACATCTTCTCTAAACTTTAAAAAGTTTTCTAAAAAATCTTTTAAATTACAAGTCTTTGGTTTTTGATCAACAATTGCCAAAGAGTTAAAACCAAAAGATGATTCTATTGAGGTATATTTATATAATTGTCTTTTGACAGTTTCAGGTTCAACATTTCTCCTAAGATCAATTGACACCCTTATACCCTCACTATTTGACTCATCTCTTATATCGCTTATACCTTCAATTTTTTTATCTCTTACTAATTCTGCAATTCTTTCATTTAAGTTAGACTTATTAATTTGGTAAGGTATGGATGAAATTACCAGTCTATCTTTACCATTTTTTAAATTCTCTAATGAAATTTCTCCACGTATTTTAAAAGATCCTCTTCCAGTTTTATATCCTTGCTTGATGATATCTTTTCCAATTATTAACCCTCCTGTTGGAAAATCTGGGCCTGGTATATGTTTCATTAATTCATTAATTTTAATATCTTTATTTTTAATTAAAGCTAATGTCCCATCAACAACCTCGCCTAAATTATGAGGTGGTATACTTGTTGCCATTCCAACAGCAATTCCACCAGCACCATTTACTAAAAGATTTGGATATTGGGCAGGCAATACAATAGGTTCTTGCTCTGTTTCATCGTAATTACTTTTAAAGGATACAGTATTTTTTTCTATATCATCAATTAAAAACTGTGAAACTTTTGCAAGTTTAGTTTCGGTGTATCTCATAGCTGCTGGAGGATCGCCATCTATAGATCCGAAATTACCCTGTCCATCCACTAAGGGTAAACTCATTGAAAATTCTTGAACCATTCTAACAAGAGCGTCATAAACAGCTTGATCACCATGTGGGTGGTATTTACCTATTACATCTCCAACAATTCTTGCAGATTTTCTAAATTGTTTTGACCAATCAAATCCACCTTTGTGCATTGCATATATAATTCTTCTGTGAACAGGTTTTAATCCATCTCTGATATCTGGTAATGCCCTACTTACTATAACACTCATAGCGTAAGACAAATATGATGAGCTCATCTCATCATACATTGAGATTGGTTTAATATTATTATTTATTTTTGGAATTTCGTTTTTTTCCATATTAATTAAAATGGAATATCGTCGTCTAAGCCACTTTGATCAGGTGCAGGTGCATCATCAAAATTTTGTTTATTATCTTGAGATGCAATATTATTTTGATTACCGCCACCAAGCATTGTTAAAGATGAATTGTAACCTTGAATTAAAATTTCGGTTGAGTATTTATCTTGACCACTTTGTTCGTCTTTCCATTTTCTTGTTGAAAGTTGTCCTTCAACGTACACTTGTGCACCTTTTTTTAGATATTGCTGAACGACATTTACCAAACCTTCATTAAAAACCACTACCCTATGCCATTCTGTTTTTTCTTTTTTTTCTCCAGTATTTTTATCTTTCCAGGATTGGCTTGTAGCAAGACTAAGCCTTGCAACACTTTTGCCGTTCACCATTTGCTTAACTTCTGGGTCTGCGCCCAAACGACCAATTAATAATACTTTATTTAAACTTCCAGCCATAATATTTTAATATTTAAGAATGTTTATTATATCACTTATTAACTTGAATATTAATTTTATTAATCTAAAGCAACAAAAATTATGCTTAAAAAGATAGTTATTAAGGGTGCAAAAGAGCACAATTTAAAGAATATAACGCTAGAGATTCCAAAAGAAAAATTTGTTGTCATCACTGGCCTATCAGGATCTGGAAAATCATCTTTAGCTTTTGATACTGTATATGCTGAAGGACAGAGACGTTATGTTGAAAGTTTGTCTGCTTATGCAAGACAATTCTTAGATAAAATGAAAAAGCCAAATGTAGATTTAATTGAGGGATTAAGTCCGGCAATCTCAATTGAACAAAAAAATACATCTAAAAATCCAAGATCTACAGTTGCAACTGTTACAGAGATTTACGACTACATGAGGGTTCTTTATGCAAGAGCCGGTATTCCCTACTCTCCATTTACTGGACTACCAATCACTTCACAAACTATAAGTCAAATTGTAGATAAAATTAAAACACTACCAAAAAAATCAACAATTTTTTTATATGCACCTGTTGTTAGAGGAAGAAAAGGAGAATACAGAAAAGATATCCTTGGCTACAAAAAAAGAGGATTTAGAAAAATTAAAGTTGATAATAAACTTTATGATATTGATGAAGTTCCAGAATTAAATAAAAAATTAAAACATGATATAGCTGTTCTCGTTGATAGAATTGTTTTAAATGCCTCATTAGGGAATAGATTAGCTGAAAGTGTTGAAACCGCTGTTAATTTAGCAAATGGATTAATGTTTGTGGAATATGAAGATGAAACACTTCCAAAAAAGTTTAGAAAAACTGAAAATTTAATTTTTTCAACAAAATTTGCTTGTCCTGAAAGCGGTTTTACTATTGAAGAAATAGAGCCAAGACTTTTTTCTTTTAATAGCCCATACGGAGCATGTGAAGAATGTGAAGGTATCGGAGTTAAACTAAATGTAGATCCAAAATTAGTTGTTCCAGATGAGAAAAAAACTATTGCAGATGGAGCTATTGAGCCTTGGTCAAAATCCTCGTCTTTATATTATGCACAAACTTTAGCCTCTATAGCAAAACATTATGGATTTTCATTAAATGATAGATGGGCAAGACTTTCAAAAAAAATTAAAGATGTAATTTTGTTTGGTTCTGATGATGAAGAAATAAAATTTTCTTATGACGATGGCTATGAAAAATACTCTCATAAAAAAACGTTTGAAGGAGTAGTAAATAATTTGGAGAGAAGATTTCTAGAAACTGATAGTGATTGGAAAAGAGAGGAAATATCTCAGTATCAATCAGATACAAAATGTGAAAGATGTAACGGGCACAGATTAAAGGATGAAGCTCTTTGTGTTAAAATTAACGAACTTAATATTAGTGAAGTAACAGAAAAATCTATATTTGATGCCAAAGAATGGTTCAAATCACTCGAAACAAAATTAGATAAACGTCAACTTAAAATTGCTCAACATATCTTGAAGGAAATTAACGAGAGGTTAAATTTTCTATTAAATGTTGGTCTTGACTACTTAACTTTGTCAAGAGAGTCTGGAACATTATCAGGTGGTGAAGCACAAAGAATAAGACTAGCTTCGCAAATAGGTTCAGGATTAACAGGTGTATTATATGTTCTAGATGAGCCTTCTATTGGATTGCATCAAAAAGATAACGTTAAATTAATAGACGCATTAAAAAGACTTAGAGATTTGGGAAATACGGTCATAGTCGTTGAACATGACACTGAAACAATGGAAAATGCAGATCATATTATTGATTTAGGTCCTGAAGCTGGAAACAAGGGTGGTGAAGTAATTGCTCAAGGATCTTATAAAGATATTTTGAATAACAACGACAGTATTACTGGAAGATATTTATCTAATAAAAGCTTCATACCAATCCCAAGAAATAGAAGACTTGCAAAAAATGGAAGGTTTTTACAAATTAATGGAGCAACTGGAAATAATTTAAACAACGTTAATCTTAAAATTCCATTAGGAAGTTTTACATGTGTAACAGGTGTATCTGGAAGTGGAAAATCAACATTGATACTTCAAACACTATACAGCGCTCTAAATCTCACTTTAAATAATAATAAATCAAGAAAAATACCAAAACCTTTTAGGGGTTTTAAAGGAATAGAATTAGTTGATAAAATTATAGATATAGACCAGTCACCTATTGGTAGAACACCGAGATCAAATCCTGCAACATATACAGGTGCATTTGGTCCCATAAGGGATTGGTTTACTAATTTACCAGAGTCTAAAAGTAGAGGATATAAGCCTGGAAGATTTTCTTTTAATGTAAAGGGTGGAAGGTGTGAAGCTTGTGAAGGAGATGGTGTTATAACCTATGAGATGCATTTTTTACCTGATGTATATATCACTTGCGATGAATGTAAGGGAACTAGGTATAATAGAGAGACATTGGAAATTAAGTTTAAAGATAAAAGTATTGCAGATGTTTTAGCAATGACAGTAGATGAAGGTTGTGAATATTTTGAAAACATTTCAAATATTAAAACAAAACTACTCACACTGAAAAAAGTTGGACTTGGTTATATAAAAATTGGACAGCAAGCAACAACTTTATCTGGTGGTGAGGCTCAAAGAATTAAATTAGCAAAAGAATTATCGAAAAGATCAACTGGAAGAACAATTTATATTTTAGATGAACCAACAACAGGATTGCATCAGCATGATATTAAAAAATTATTAGAAATATTACATACATTTGTTGCAACAGGAAATACTGTGGTTGTTATAGAACATAATTTAGATGTTATAAAAACAGCTGATTATATTGTTGATATGGGTCCAGATGGAGGGGTCAAAGGTGGAAATATTATTGCAGAAGGAAAGCCGGAAGAAATTATAAATGTTAAAGAAAGTTACACAGGTAAATTTTTAAAGCCTTTACTAGATAATAAATTTAAAAAAATAGCTTGAACAAAAAAAACTAATCGAGTAACGACTCTACAAATTCCCAATCAATTAATTTTTCAATAAACTGATCTAAATATTCTGGTCTTCTATTTCTATAATCAATATAATATGAATGCTCCCAAACATCACAGCCTAAAATAGGTTTCATATTATCTACTAGAGGATTTGCGGCATTAGCTGTCTTAGTTACAACTAATTTTCCATTACTAATTGATAGCCAGCACCAACCAGACCCAAATTGAGTTATCCCTGCTTGTTTAAATTGTTTTTTAAATTCTTCTATACTACCAAAGTCCAAAATAATTCTTTTTTCCAACTTAGGAGGCATATTACCACCTCCGTTAGGTTTCATGCATTTCCAAAAAAAATTATGGTTCCAATGTTGGCTAGCATTGTTGAATATACCCATTTTTGAACTATCCTTAGAACTTAACAATATTAACTCTTCAAGAGATTTATCTGACATGTCAGTGTCTTTAATAAAATTATTTAAGTTTGTTATATATGTTTGATGATGTTTGCCATGATGGAGATCTAATGTCTCTTCTGACATTATAGGTGCTAATCCATTTTTAGAATAGTCAAGTTTAGGTAATTCAAAATTCATAAATTTAATTAACACCAATTTAATGTATTTTTATTTGTTATTAAAAAGCAATATGGACGCGGTTTTAATAAATTCGGCTAAAAAAAAGGTTAATTTTTTTTAATAAAAGTGTTATATATTAAATTAAGAATGAGCGGAATCTTACAGTCTTTGTCAAAGACGATACATCTATCGTTAGGTCTATCTATTTTACTTTTTCTAGGTTTATATTTTGGTAATGATGGATTTGATATTGATCAAGTTTTTTGGAGTTGGTTATTTAGATATATTCATGTGATTGTTGCAATTATGTGGATTGGATTACTTTGGTATTTTAATTTTGTTCAAATACCTAACATGGCAAAAATTCCAGACGAACAAAAACCAGCTATTGGAAAAGTTATAGCTCCTGCAGCTCTTTTTTGGTTTAGATGGGCAGCTTTAGTTACAGTAGTATCAGGACTTATTTTAGCTTATTTAAATGGTTATGTTCATCAAGCTATGACATTGGGAATTGGATCAGGTGGTGGAAAAGCAACTGCCATAGGAATTGGTATGTGGTTAGGAATTATAATGGCATTTAATGTGTGGTTTGTAATATGGCCTAATCAGAAAAAAGCTTTAGGTATTGTGGAGGTTGAAGCTGACATTAAGGCAAAATCTGCAAAAACAGCGATGCTTTTTTCTAGAACAAATACGCTTCTATCATTACCAATGCTTCTAACAATGGTAATTGCTCAAAACCTATATTAATTTTTTTCTTCTTCTTTAACGATTGTTCGTTGGCTAACATTCAGTGCAACTAGAATAGGATTTGCGATATATATTGAGGAGTAAGTTCCAAAAATAACTCCTAATATCATTGCTAAAGAAAAGCCTTTGAGTATTTCACCACCAAATAAGTAAATTGATAAAAGAGCTAACAATGTAGTTACAGATGTGATTATTGTTCTAGATAAAGTTTCATTAATTGAAATATTTGTTAAGTCAAAAATTTTAATATCAGAATACTTTCTTAAATTTTCTCTTACTCTATCGAATATAACAACAGTATCGTTCATTGAATAACCAACAATTGTTAAAACAGCTGCTACGATAGAAAGGTTTATTTCAAGTGAGAAAATAGAAAATAAGCCCAATGTAATAATAACGTCATGAAATATAGCTAAAATAGCTCCTAAACTAAACTGCCATTCAAAACGTATCCAGATATACAAAAGCATTGCTGCAAGTGACAAACTTATAGCTATTATTCCAGATTTTAAAAGTTCTGAGCTTACTTTAGGACCAACATTTTCTACTCTTCTAAAGTCGATTTCACCAATGGAACTAGATAGTTTATTTTTAATATTTTTAATAAATTCAGGATCATTTGAATTTTGCTTTTCAAACTTAACAATAAAGTCTGTTTCATTACCAAATTTTTTGACAGATACGTCTCCTAAATTCATTTGATTAAGGCTATCTCTTATAAGGCTTATGTTATTAGTTTTATCTGTAGTTCTTAATTCAATTAAAGTACCACCTTTAAAATCAACACCATAATTTAAACCTTTAAAAATTAAAAATACTAATGAAATTACTATTAGAATAAGTGACAGTATATTAAATTTTCTATAGAACTTATTAAAAGAAATATTATTCATTTTAAAGTAACTGCTCCTTATCTTTATTTTTCACCACATACAAAGAAGTTAACAATCTTGCTATAAAATATACTGAAAACAAAGTAGTCAAAATACCAACACCTAAAGTTACAGAAAAACCTTTTACAGGTCCTGATCCCATAAAAAACAAAATGAATGCTGCAATTAGTGTTGTAATGTTTGCATCTAAAATAGTTGTTCTTGATTTTGTATATCCAGCATCAAATGCTATTATTGGATTTTTTTCATTTTTAGTCTCTTCTTTAATACGTTCAAAAATTAAAACGTTAGCATCTACTGCCATACCAACTGTCAAAATGATACCTGCAATCCCAGGCAAGGTTAATGTCGCTTCAAATAAAGTTAGAATACCAATTAATAAGAAGAGGTTTGAGACTAATGCTAAATTAGCGATTAATCCAAACGCTCTATACTTATAAATCATAAATAAAATTACTAACAAGAAACCAATAAACAAAGATAAAATACCAGCATCTATAGAGTCTTGACCTAAGTCAGGTCCAACTGTTCTCTCTTCAATAATATTTAAAGGTGCAGGCAAAGCTCCAGATCTAAGTAGTAAAGCAAGATCTGTTGCAGATTGAAAAGTAAAGTCACCTGAGATCTGTCCAGAACCTCCAATAATTGGCTCTCTAATCGAAGGAGCACTAATTATTTTACCATCTAATACTATTGCCAATTGTTTGCCAACTCCAGTACTAGTTGCTTTGCCAAATTTTTTGGCACCCACTCTATCTAAGCTAAATGAAACTACTGTTTCATTT
Organism: Pelagibacteraceae bacterium AG-325-E23; assembly: GCA_003282945.1. Classification (GTDB taxonomy): domain Bacteria; phylum Pseudomonadota; class Alphaproteobacteria; order Pelagibacterales; family Pelagibacteraceae; genus Pelagibacter. Next base: position 29,505 of record QBYG01000005.1, on the reverse strand, counting down.
GTTTGTGAATTCATAGTTGGCTTTGCATCAACTAGGTTATCACCACTTAAAATTATTCTTTTACTAACAATTGCATCTCTGGAACCATCTTCAAAAGATAATTTTTCTGTTCCAAACGACTCTTCATTATTTTGTGAAATAAATTGAAATGTGAGATTTGCTGTTTTTCCAAGCAAAGATTTAATTCTATTTGGATCATCTAAACCTGGTAATTCAACTAATATTCTATCATTACCTCTTTTTAGAATATTGGGTTCATTTGTTCCAACCTCATCAACTCTTCTTCTTACAATTTCTATTGCCTGATCTAGTGAAGAATTTTTTAATAAAACTAAACCATATCTAGAGTAATTTAATGAAAAAAGATTTCCATCCTCTAAAACATCAAATTCATGTGATTTATAGGTTGGGTAATATGTATTAACATCACTTTCTTTATCATTTAAAATATTTTTAACATTTTCAATTTCGTTATTTGTTGTTTCAAATGAAATTGTATCTTCTTTAAGTGAAAAATTTTTAAGAGTTATTTGCTTTTCTTTAAAATATCTTTTTAATTCAATTATTTTTGCCTGTAGTTTTTGAGTAATTACTGGTCGGTTATCTATTTCAAGAAGTAAGTAAGATCCACCCTGTAAATCTAAACCTAAATTTATATTTTTTGAAAAAAATTTATCATCAAATTTAATAAAATTTGAAAAAGCAAAATAGGAAAAGATGACTGTAAAAACAATTACTGAAACTATGCGTAATTTTGAAAAGTATAACACTTTTTTGTTATGTTATTTTTTTGGTTCTGTAGAGCTTACTAAACCTTGAATTCCAGTTGCTCTGACAACTTCAACATTTACATTATCAGAAATTTGAACCTCAACTTTTTCGTTATCAATTATTCTTTCAACAGTACCAACTATACCACCGGAAGTAATTACCTTGTCCCCTCTTTTAAGTGCTTCAACCATAGCTTTATGATCTTTTACTTTTTTCTGTTGAGGTCTAATAAGAAAAAAATAGAAAATAACAAAAATTAAAATTAAAGGTATAAATTGTCCAATTCCAGCATCCATAACGTATCCTATTAAGTTAAGGCTATTTATCCTATCTATTATTCAAACTCAACTCTTAATTGATAGAAATTTTATCTATATTTGGCATATATGGCTTCAGAACATCTGGTATCAAAATAGATCCATCTTCAGTTTGATAGTTTTCCATAATAGCAATCATGGTTCTACCAACTGCTAATCCACTGCCATTAAGTGTGCCGACAAACTCTTTTGAGCTATCTTGTCCTTTATATCTAGCTTTCATTCTTCTTGCTTGGAAAGTGCCACATGATGAGCAGCTTGATATCTCTCTATATTTATTTTCAGATGGAAGCCAAACTTCAATGTCGTAGGTTTTTTCTGCACTAAAACCCATATCACCAGTACATAAAACAATTTTTCTATAAGGAAGTTTTAAAGCATCCAATATCATTGTAGCAGAGTTAGACATTCTTTCTAATTCTTCTAAACACTTATCGTTTTCAACAATACTTACTAATTCCACCTTGTAAAATTGATGCTGTCTGATCATACCTTTAGTATCCTTGCCGTAACTGCCCGCTTCTTTTCTAAAACATGGTGTAGATGCAACTACTCTAATTGGTAATTTATTCTTTTCTAAAATTTGATTTTTTACAATATTTGTCAAAATTACTTCTGCCGTTGGTATTAAGAATTTTCTTCCTTCGCCTTCATCTAACTTAATTTCAAATTGATCATTTTCAAATTTTGGTAATTGTCCAGTGCCAAACATTGTTTCAGCCGTTGCAATTAAAGGAGGAGATATTTCTGTATAACCATTTTTTTGAGTATGCGTATCAATCATAAAATTTGATATTGCTCTTTCTAATTGTGCTAATTCTTTTTTAACAAATACAAATCTTGAGCCAGTTGTTTTTGTGGCTAAGTCAAAATCAAGCATATTTAATTTATCTCCTAGTTCATAATGAGTTTTAGGCTTGAAATTAAAATCTTTTATTTCCCCTTTTTTTTCTATCTCTTTATTAGAATCTTCATCTTGTCCCACTGGAACATCGCTTAATGGTATATTAGGGATAGAAGATAAAATATCAGTAATCTGGGTCTGTAATTTTATTTGATTTTTATTAATTTCTTCAATTTTTAAAGAAAGTTCTTTTGATTTTTCAAATAAACTTTGATCTTTAGATTTTGAAATGGTTTTTTTTTCCATTTCAAATTTTTCTTTTTCTTGAATAAGCTTTCTATTTTCCTCATCTAAACTTATTATATTATCAAGACTTATATCAACATTTCGATTTTTAAGTTTATCCTTAAAATTTTCAAAGTCTTTTCTGATATCTTTAATATTGTGCATTTTTTTCTGCTGCTTTCTTTTCAATTATACCTACTGATATAATTGATAATTCATATAAAATTAATAAAGGTATTCCTAAACCAATTTGAGTGATAGGATCTGGTGGTGTTAATACCGCTGCTGCTGCAAATATAATTACAACAACATACTTCCTTCTTTCTTTTAAAAATGTTGAATTCACAACTCCAATTCTAGCTAATAAACTTAATACTACTGGTAATTGAAAACTTAACCCAAATGCAAAAATAAGCTTCATTACCAATGATAAATACTCGTTAACTTTAGCTTCCAATTGGATTGGTAAATTTGTGGCTGCACCTAAGCTCTCGAAGGATAAAAAAAACTTTATAGCTAAAGGCATAATTAGATAATAAACCAACATTCCTCCAAGTATGAAAAGAATTGGTGTGATCACCAAGTAAGGCATTATTGCTTTCTTTTCATGATTATAAAGTCCAGGTGCTATAAATTTCCAAATTTGGATTAGTATAAAGGGGCTTGTAATAAAAAAAGCAGCAAAAAAGGAAACCTTTAAGTATGTTAGAAATGTTTCTTGAAGAGCGGTAAATATTAACCTTCTATTTGTGTCGTCATCTTTTACAGCATTTGCATATGGTTCAACTAAAAATCCATAAATGTACTCAGAAAAATAATAACAAATTACAAATAAAATAGCTAAAAATATAAATGAATTTATTAATCTTTTTCTAAGTTCAGTTAAATGACTTATGAAACTTCCTTCTTTGTCTTTACTCATCTTTTTTTTTCTCTTGGTTTTCTGATTTAGGTTTTTCGTCTATATCAGTATTTAAAGTTTCATTTGTTAAATCACTTACTTGACCTTGAACATCACGAACATATCTTTTGGCTGAACCAATCCATGAACCAATTTTTTTTAACATGTATGGAAAATCCTTAGGGCCTACTACGATAATAGCTATTGAGACTATGATTAATATTTCTAGCCAGCCAATTGACGGCATTTGTTATTCTTTTTTATTAGTGTCTTGATTTTCTGAAATGTTTTTAGTTTGGTCTTCATCATTAACATCTGTAGCCATCCCTTTTTTAAAACTTTTAATTCCTTTAGCTACATCACCCATTAGGCTAGAGATTTTTCCTCTACCAAAAAGTAAAACTACTAAAATTACTACAATTGCTATTTGCCAAAATCCTATACTCATGGATTATTTATAACCTTATTATTGATTTATTAAAAGTGATTTTTTAGGTTTAGTCAGATTTAAGGGTACTACTTAACATTTCATCAATATCAGAATAAATATTTTCCTTTTTATCGACTTGTTTTTCTTTAAAAAATTTACCTGTTCCAAATATTGAAGAGTCTACACTTGAAGTATCAATCAAGCCTGCTGAGCCTAATTCATTCACCGTTGGTAAATCTGACAATTTTTGTAAATTAAAATGACTTAAAAATTCATCTGTTGTTCCATATTGAATTGGTTTTCCAGGGACATTTTTTCTACCTTCATGTTTTACCCAATTTAACTCCATTAGAATTTCTAAAGTATTAGTTCCAAAAGCTACACCTCTTATCTCTTCAATTTCAGACCTTGTAACAGGTTGATGATAAACAATAATAGCAAGAGTTTCGATCGCAGCTCTAGATAATTTTTTTTCAACAGTTTTTTGTTCTGACATTAAAGAAGATAAATTAACTGCAGTTCTGAATGACCATTTATTAGATATGCAAATCAAATTAATACCTCTATTTGAGTAAAAATCTCTTAGTTTTTCCAGTGATTGTTGAATATCTGTTTGTTTAGATAATTTAGACTCTATTGTTTCAACTGAAAGAGGTTCAGCAGCAGCAAATACAATAGCCTCTATCTCTCTTTCTACATCGGTGAGTTTAGTTGGAAAACTTACAATATTATTTTTTTTAATTTTGTTCATTAATTTTCCTTAATATAGATATCATCAAATAATTCTTTTTGTTTTAAAGATATATTACCTTCTTTTACCAATTCTAAAGAGCCAGCAAAAATTCCAGCTTTACCGGTTTTTTTTAAATTAGGAGATTTATTAAATCCAGACGGAACCAACTCAGACAAATTTTTCCAATCATTAAGCGTGCCAAAGAACTCCTTTATTCTTTTAATAGCATCTTCAGTAGTAAAGACAGGAAGTTTGGGTATGTTCATAGTATGAAAATCTTTGGTCATGACTATACTGGAATAAGCTTTTAATAATTCAAATAGATTTAAAGAAACCTTTTTATCATAAATCGACTTAACGCCACTTTTAGAGCCACGCATAAAAACATCTCTACCCAGTCTTTTTCTATCTAACATTTGAGAGGATAACAATCTAATTAGCTCTAATTTTTTTAATTGTAATTTTAGTTTCTCAGCAACTTCAAAAGCCTTAAACTCATCCTCATCAGTTTCAGGAAGTAATAATTTTGATTTTAAATAAGTAAGCCAAGTTGCCATTAACAAATATTCAGAAGCTATTTCTAAATTTAAATTTTCTTTTTCTGTTAGATATTGATGAAATTGGTCGGCAAGTTTTGTTATAGAAATTTTTTCTAAATCTACTTTTTGCGATTTAGCAAGATCTAGTAAAATCTCAAGAGAACCACTGAAATTATTTAAGTTTACATTAAAGTCTAAAGAATCATCGGACATCGTAAATCACTCTAACCTATAATTTTTATTAATTGTGATGTTTTTTTCGTTACAAATTTGTCTAATTTTGGTGAATTTTGTGCAACTGTAACCATTTCACTTAAATTTCCATTGCAATGTAAGGCTAAATTGCATCCAGCTAAAAAAGATTTTTTTACTCTAACATCAAGTTTATTTTTTAAAGCTTTCATTGAAAGATCGTCTGTTAAAATTAGATTTTTAAATTTAATTTTATTTCTTATTAAACTAATAATTTTTTTTGAATGTGTAACATTATTTTGTGGATCAATTTTTTGAAATAGTAAATGACCTGTCATTGCGATCAATGCTTTCTTATTTTTAAAAGTATAAAAATCATTTTTAACTAAATAATCCTCATTTTTGGTTATTTTAGGAAGATTTTTATGACTATCGACTTTAGCCAGACCATGACCTGGAATGTGTTTAATCACTGTTGCAACACCATTTTTATGAAAATGACTGATACAAATATCTCCCATTATTGATACTATTTTTTCATTACTGGAAAATGATCTGTCATCAACAATTTTATGAAAATTTTTTCTTTTAAGATCTAGAACTGGAACTGTATTGATATTTATACCTAATAATTTTAATAGATATGTAATTTGTTTAACATAAACATTATAATAAATATTAAACTTTTTTTTATCTCTATTAAATAGCCTGCCGAAATATTCCGCTGAAAAAATAGAATTATCAATAAATTTTCTTAATCTACTAACTCTACCTCCCTCTTCATCTATCATGATAGGATAATTTTTATTTTTAAAAATTTTTTTAATAGAATTTGTAAGTTCTTTAGTTTGATTTATAGAATTTATATTTCTAGAAAATAAAATAATTCCCCATGGTTTATATTTTTTTAAAAAACTTATTTCCTTTTGGGTAAGATATTTACCTTTTATTCCACAAATAAAAGATCTATGGGATTTATTTGTCATTATAAAGAAGTTCCCAAAAAGAATATTTATTTTTTTTCTTATTATTTTTAAATTCTACATATTCAATAATATTTTCTGTATCGTTTTCTAATAATATAAGATCTTTGTCGATAATATTAATTTTTTCATCAATTGAAGAAAGAGATCTGTAAGATTTCTTAATATTTTCATCTGAAAAATAGTATCTGGCGGTAAAAAATATAAAGAAGAAAATTATAATAAGGAAAAAAAGATACTTTAGTTCTTTAATCATTACATTTTTTCAGGTGTATCTACACCCAAAATATTCATACCAGTTTTCAATGTTTTGGCTATAGATTTTAGGAAAACTAGTTTTTCCATTTTAATTGTGTTGTCTTGATCGATAAATCTTTTAGAAACATCTTCCTTGCCCATATTCCAATAGGAGTGGAATTCAGAAGCTAATTCATAAAGATAAACTGAAATTCTATGTGGTTCTAATTTTTCTGAAGATACTTCAACACATTTAGGCCATTCACTAATTTTTTTGAATAATTTTATTTCTTCATTCGCAAAATTAAAACCTGAATTTTTGACCTCAAGATTGCTATTGATATCATTTTGTGTATTTCTAAAAACAGATGAAATTCTAGCATATGCATACTGAACATAGTAAATAGGATTTTCTTTCGATTTTTCTTTTACTTTGTCAAAATCAAAATCAATTTCTGCATCACTACTTCTGCTTAACATAATAAACCTTGTTGCATCTTTACCCACTTCATTAATAAGATCCTCAATAGTAATATAATCACCTTTCCTTTTAGACATTTTAAAAGGTTTTTTATCTTTAATGAGTTTTACTAACTGACTAACTTTACAAATTAATTTATTTTTTTCACCTGACAAAGCTTCAACTACAGAAGTAATTCTTTTAATATAACCAGCGTGATCAGCTCCAAGTATATTTATAAGGATATTAAAATTTCTTTTTAATTTAGTATTGTGATAAGCGACATCACTTGCAAAATATGTCCATGATTTATCTTCTTTTTGAAGAGCTCTATCTTTATCATCGCCAAAATCTGTAGATTTAAATAATAATTGTTCTCTTTCCACCCAATTTTCGTTGCTTTCTCCTTCGGGAGCTTTAATTTTTCCCTCATAAATATATTTTTTATCTTTTAAATTTTTAATTACTTCATCAACTTCATTATTATTTATAACTTCTGTTTCGCTGGCAAAGTTATCATGTTTTATACCAAGGTTTTCTAAATTAATTTTTATTAATTTTAAAGATTCTTGTATTGAAAGTTTTTTTAGTTTTTCTGATACAGAGTCAAAGTTTTTAAAATCTAAATCTTTATTATTTGAAATTATTATTTTTGCTATATCTATAAGATAGTCCCCAGGATATAATTCCTTATCGTCTATAGGAAAAGTTTCACTGTAAAGTATTTCTTTTATTCTTAAATAAACTGATTTTGTAAAATGAGAGATTTGATTTCCATAATCATTAACATAATATTCTTTTATAACTTTATGACCATTAAAAGATAAAAGATTAGATATTACATCTCCAAGTATAGCGCCTCTTGAGTGACCCACGTGCAAAGGTCCAGTTGGATTTGCAGATACAAATTCCACTAAATAACTATTTTTTTTCCCGCTAGCACTATTTCCATATGATGAATTACTTAAGACATCTAGTATGAAGCCATTCCAAAATTCATTTTTAAATTTTAGATTGATAAAACCTGGTTTTTCAATGCTAATTTCATCAATATTACTATCACTATCTTTTATTAAATCAGCTATCTGTTTAGCAAGTTCTATAGGAGGTTTTTTATTAATTTTAGATAAAACCATTGCAACATTTGTAGAAATGTCTCCAGTAAATTTTGCAGGTGGTATATCAACATTTATACCTGTTAAATTATCTGGCAACTCTAACAAATTATCTTTGTGGGCAGACTTAATAATTTTTTCTATCTTTAATAAATAATTTTCAAATATATTCATTTGTATGACTTGTATAATTGTATTGCGTATCTATCTGTCATTCCTGATATATAATCAGAAATTGCTCTATATTTATTATTATCTATAAATTTATTGATAATAAACTTTTTTGGTTTCTTTTCTATTATTTTAAATAAATTTTCTACTATTTTCTTTCCTTGATTATTTTTAAATTGCACAATCTTATTATTATACATATTTGCTTTTAAAAAGTTTTTGATCTCTTTTTCTATTGATAAAAATTTACTAGAGAAATTGATTATTTTAGCTTTATGCATTAGAACGTCTCTTTTAGTATTGATCTTATTTTTTTTTAAATTTTTAATACTATTTTTAATTACATCTTGTACCATTAAATTTATCGAGTCTCTTATAATTTGATAAACTATTATATCTTTATTTGAGCGATTAATTTTTGTTTTATAGGATTTATAAATTTGTTTAAAAAAATTAATTTCACATAATTGATTTAGAGAAAACAATTTAGCCTTAATTCCATCTTGTATATCATGATTATTATAGGCTATGTCATCAGATATAGCTGCAATCTGTGCCTCAAGAGAAGAATTTTTTTCAAAATTAATTTTTTGATTAAATTTTTTAGCTCCAATTATTCTATTTATTTTATCTGTATTGCTCACTGGTCCATTGTGTTTTAAAAGGCCATCAAGTGTTTCAATTGTTAAATTTAAACCTTTAAATTTTAAATATTTATTTTCTATAATCATGACTATTCTTAAAGTTTGAAGATTATGATCAAAACCACCATGCATAGTCATTGATTCATCCAAGGCTTCTTCGCCTGCATGACCAAATGGGGTATGCCCCATATCATGGGCTAGACTTAGTGTTTCAACTAAATCATCATTTAAATTTAAATATCTAGAGATTGATCTTGCAATTTGAGCAACCTCTAATGAATGTGTTATTCTCGTTCTATAATGATCACCTTCTGTATTAACAAACACTTGGGTTTTGTGCTTTAATCTTCTAAATGATGCAGAATGGATTATTCTATCCCTATCTCTTTGAAAAGGTGTTCTAAATGAGCTATTTGGCTCTAAAGTTAAACGACCTTTTGATGTAAAAAAACCTAATTTTGAGTAATTATTCATTCTTTAAAAATGGCAAATATTAATTATATTAGTAATAACAGTGATAAATAATGATTAAAGAAATTAAATTTACAGATAATGCGTTAAAACAAATCAATAACCTTCTATCATCTAAGGATGAGGGTTCTTTTTTTAGAATCGCTATCAAAGGTGGTGGGTGCTCTGGATTTCAGTATGATTTCTCATTTGATAAAACACCTCAAGACGACGATTTAAGACAAGATAATATTTTAATAGATAAAACTTCAGCTGATCTTTTGAAAGGATCAGAAGTTGATTTCGTAAAAGAATTAATTGGAGACCAATTTAAAATTATTAACCCACAAAGCAAATCATCTTGCGGTTGTGGTGTTTCATTTTCTCTTTAATGATCATTAGCTCATGGAATGTAAATTCTATTAGGGCAAGAATATTAAACGTTCAAGAATACTTAAAAAAGTTCAATCCTGATATCGTGTTAACTCAAGAAATAAAAACTCAAGAGGAAACCTATCCATTTGATGATATTAAAAAATTAAAATATGAAAGTTATGTATTTGGACAAAAAAGTTATAACGGCGTTGCAATACTTTCCAAAAAAAAATTAGATAAAATCGAAAAAGATATTTTTAAAGATAAAAACAAACAATCGAGAATAATTACAGCAGATGCAAAGTATAAATCTAAAACTATTAAAATTATAAATATCTATACGCCAAATGGTAACCCAGTAGATACTGAAAAATATGATTATAAATTATATTGGCTAAATAGTTTAATTAAAAAACTTAAAACACTTTTAAAAAGTTATGATAATATAATTATCGCTGGTGACTTTAACATAATACCTTCTGCTGAAGATGTTCACGACCCTAAAGGATATGAAAATGATGCTCTTTTTAGAATTGAGATTAGGAAAAAATTAAGAGAAATGTTTAATTTAGGATTTCATGATGCGTTTAGATATATTTATCCTGATAAAGAAGAATATACTTTTTGGGATTACACAAGTGGTGCTTGGCAAAAAAATAATGGAATGCGGATTGATCACTTTTTAGTGACTAACAGTTTACTGAATAATATTAAGGATGTTAAAGTTAATAAATATCCAAGAGGTAGAGAAAAACCATCTGATCATACACCGATCGAATTAGAATTAGCTTAATGATTTAATTTTATTAACTAGATCCTCATTGATATGTCTAGGTCCTTTATCTAATCTATTCTTATGTCTTCTCTCACCAGGAAGTCTGACATCACCCATTGATTTCATTTTATCAAAAAATTTTGATGAATGAGTATCCCAGTCAGTATCTGACAATTTATCTGGAGATATGGCTAAAATGAACTCTCCACCACTTGGAGGCCCTCCATCATTGTTATCTTTCTCAGCCGTCTCATAACTAAAATTATCTCCTACTAGGGCTCCTGCAAGCAATTCTACCATCATCGCAATCCCTGAGCCTTTATAGCCGCCGAAAGGCAATAAAACACCTCCATCTGCAATCTCAGCAGGATCAGTTGTATCTTTTCCCTCTTTTGTTAACCCTGTGCCTAATGGAACTTTATGACCTTCTCTTTTAGCAACTTGAACTTCACCCATAGCCATTGAAGCTGTTGCCATATCAAAAACCACTGAAGGTTTATTTTTCCTTGGCCATGCAAATGAAATTGGATTTGTTCCAAATAGAGGTTTGATTGATCCAGCAGGTGCTACAGCAGGCTTGTAAGATGTGCACGCAATTGCAACCAAACCCTGCTCTGCAATTATTTCTGTTTCAGGCCACATTGCAGCCATGTGATGAGAATTTGTGATTGATAAAATTGCAACGCCATTTTCTTTAGCAAGTTTGATTAATTCAGGAATGCTTTTATTCAAAACAACAGGGGCTAAACAATTATTTCCATTAGCTTTAACAACTGATGCTGATATTATTTTTATATCTGGATTACCCTTGCCATTTATTTTTCCACTCTTTAACCCTGACACATAAGCAGGCACTCTAAATAAGCCATGAGATAGAGAACCATCTCTTTCTGCTTTCATAACTAGATCAGCCATAATATTAGATGTTTCTTCATCACAACCATTTTTAAAAAACACATTTTTTGCTAATATGAAAATTTCATCTAATGATAATGAGATATTGCTCATCATCCTATTAGATATTATTTTAGACACTTTTCAATAAAATCTTGAATTTATTGGGATAATTATCAAGGCATAACTGATATATCTAATATGCATTTGCTTATTTAAGGTAATTAACACAAAAAACCTCCTGATGAATAATAATGTATTAATTTTTACTGATTTAGATGGTTCTCTACTGAATAAAAAGAAATTTCATTTTACAAAAGCAAAAAAATATATCAGAGAATTGATGTCTAAGGATGTATTGATAATTCCAAATACAAGCAAAACTGAGAATGAAATTAAATTATTTTTAAAGGAATTAAATTTAAAATTACCTTTCATATCAGAAAATGGGTCTGAAATTCATAATATAAATTTAATAAAGAAGAAGCTCCCAAAGAAGATTACTTTAGCTAGAACAAAAAAAATAATTTATAAAATCTTTGAGAAAAATACTGATAAAACAATATTAGATAAATGTGATTTTGTTTATAGAATGAGTAAAAAAAATCAAACAAAAGTATTAGGATTAAGAGGAAAAAAACTCCAAGCTAGTTTAAAAAGGAAATTTACCTATCCATTTATTTTCAAGGGAACTATAGCACAAAAAAATTCACTTTTGAGTAATTCAAGTAAACTAGGTATTAGTATTCAAGAAGGTGGAAGAGTAATGAACCTAGGTGACAAAGTTAATAAAGGTTTGGCATCAAGAAAAGTTATCAAAATCTTAAAAAATAATAAAAAAAGTCATCTTTCAACCATTGCAGTAGGTGACAACACAAATGACTTAAGTATGTTAAAAACATCAAATTATCCATGCATAATCTCAAATAAATCCATTAAAATAAATAATAAGAATAAAATATTTACAAATAGGCCTGCTCCAATGGGATGGGTAACTGTAGTTAAAAAAGCAATGGATAAAATAGAGGCTAGAAATTTAAATCATGGGTGATTTTTCTCAAAATGGTATCGTTGCAAATCTCCATGACTTCTCAATAAGAAGTACAGAGCAGATTGAAAAAGACTTATTAAAATTTTCTAAAGAGAGAAAATTAGAATTAATTTTACCTTGTCTTTATTCAGAGCTTGAAGGAGACGCATTGCCAAATATAGTAAATGAAATAAGCAAAACTAAATATCTTAATCATGTCATAATTGGCTTGGATCAAGCTAATAAATCTCAAGCGAAGAAAGCTTGGAAATTTTTTAAAAAACTTAAAACACCTTTTTCTATTTTATGGAATGATGGTCCAAAATTAAAAAAATTAGATAAGGAATTAAAAGGTATAGATCTTGCGCCGAAACAAATGGGTAAAGGAAGAAATGTTTGGTATTGCATTGGCATGGCAATAGCAAGAGATGAAGCTAGATCTGTTGCTTTACATGATTGTGATATAAAAACTTATGATAGGAGGTTATTAGCAAAACTTTTTTATCCTGTAGAAAACCCATTATTTAATTATGAATTTTGTAAAGGTTATTATCCAAGAATTGCTGATAATAAAATGCATGGAAGAGTAGCTAGATTACTTGTTAATCCACTTCTAACGGCAATGGAAAAAACAATAGGCAAAAGTGATTACATAGACTTTATGAAGTCATTTAAATACCCATTAGCTGGAGAATTTTCATTTAGAAGAAATATTCTACCAGAACTTAGAATTTCATCAGATTGGGGAATTGAAATTGCTATTTTATCTGAAATGCAGAGAAATTATTCATCTAACAACATATGCCAAGTAGAATTAGCTGATAATTATGATCATAAACATCAGATATTATCCATCAAGGATAGTTCAAAAGGGTTATCTAAAATGTCTATTGATATAATTAAAACACTAGTAAGAAAACTAGCAACACAAGGTTATTCTTTTAGCAAAGAAACTTTTAGATCAATTAAAGCAACATATTATAGATCCGCTTTAGATTTAATTGATATTTACAGAAGTGATGCTCAAATGAATGGACTAAAGTTTGACTCTCACAATGAGGAAAAAACGGTTGAGTTATTTGCTTTAAATATAATGAAAGCTGGTGAATCATTCTTTGAAAATCCAATGGATACACCTTTTATACCAACTTGGCATAGAGTAAAAAGTGCTATCCCCGATTTCTTAGATAGATTTAAGGAAAGCGTTAAAGCAGATAATAAAGAATTTAAATAATATTAAATTTTTCCTTAACAACCTTTAAATGATTTTGACATATTCTTAATTAGATCAAAATATAAAGTTTTTCCTGGATTTAAAGTAGCTCCCAATGGATCTACAATACCTGTTTTAATATTCATATCCTTTGCAACTGCTTTAATAATACCAGGATTAAATTGAGGCTCAGAAAATACACAAGCCACTTTATCATGCTCAATTATTTCTCTGATCTCCTTTAACTGTTCAGCACCAGGCATAACGTCTGTATTTACTGTGAATGCACCTAGAATATTGACGTTAAATCTTTTTTCAAAATATTGGTAAGCATCATGAAATACAATAGAAGAAGTACTTTCGTTTAATTCTGCAGTTACATCTTTTGTTAGTTTGTCAATTTCTTTATAAGCTTTACTTAGATTAGCTCTATAAGCAGTTTCATTTGATGGATCATTTTCAATTAAGTGTTTTGACATTTCAAATAAAATTACTTTTGCGTTAATTGGATCTAGCCAAATGTGTGGGTCAAACTCACCATGGTTATGACCCTCGTGTCCATCGTGGTCATCGTGGTCATCATGTCCGTCCTTTTTCTTTGAATGACTATCGTGATCGTGGTCGTCATGGTCATCTTTTTTCTTATGACCGTGATCATCATGATCATCTTCTTTATGACCATCTTCTTTTTTTGCATGATCATCGTGGTCGTGGTCATCATGATCGTCTTTTTTCTTATGGCCATGATCATCGTGATCTTCGTGATCATCAAAAATATTTCTCTCTCTAAATTTTAATTTATTTAATCCTTTAACCTCTAATAATTCAATTTTCTCAGCTTTTTTAGCAATTGAACTTAATGGTTTTTCTAAAAAATTTTCTAAGTTCTCACCTACCCAAAAAACAATATCAGCATTTTGTAACATCTTTGCATGTGAAGGTTTTAATGCAAAACCATGGGGTGATGCATAACCATCAACTATTAAATCAGGCTTTGCTATTCCATCCATTAAGTAACTAGCTAATGAATGAATTGGTTTGATAGATGCAACAACTTTAATATCAGCATTTGCTGATGTAAAAAGAGTTAAAAATGATAGAATTGATAAGAATATTGTAGATTTTTTTAGATTTTTCATATTAATAGTTTATTGTTAATTGTTATAATATAACATGATGTAATAATATAACATTTTAAAGTCAAGCAAATAAATGAGCACAGAAAATAATATATTAGTAAAATTAAATGGTGTTGGATTAAAGCAGAATGAAAAATGGCTTGTCAAAGGTGTTTCTCTAAAAGTTGAAAAAGGTAAAATTGTAACTTTAATTGGACCTAATGGATCTGGTAAAAGCACAACTGCAAAGATTGCTTTAGGAATATATAAAAATATAGAAGGACAAGTTGAAAAATTTACAAATAATATTGGATATGTTCCACAAAAAATATCGATAGATTGGACGCTTCCATTAAGAGTAAAAGATTTTATGCTTTTAACTGATAACCTCAAAGATGATGCATTAGATGAGGCCTTAACATTAACTGGGGTAAAACATCTTAAAGATAAAAATTTAGGCAATTTATCAGGTGGCGAATTTCAAAGAGTTTTACTTGCAAGAGCTATTTCAAAAAAACCAGAATTATTAGTCCTTGATGAGCCAGTTCAAGGAGTAGATTTTACTGGAGAAATTGCACTGTATGAATTAATTAAAAAAATCTCCGAAAAACTTAATTGTGGAATATTATTAATATCTCATGATTTACATACTGTCATGACTGCAACAGATCATGTTGTTTGTTTAAATGGACACGTCTGTTGTTCAGGTTCACCAAAAGATGTTGCACGTAATAATGAATATAAAGCTTTGTTTGGGGAGCAGGCTTCTCAAACACTATCTGTTTATGAGCACAAACATGACCATGAACATTCAAATGACGGAGAAATAAAAAAAAATTAATATGTTTGATGACTTTTTTATAAGAGCATTAGTTGCTGGTATTGGGATAGCGTTTGTTACTGGTCCACTTGGATGTTTTGTTGTTTGGAGAAGATTATCTTATTTTGGAGACACACTAGCTCACTCTGCCTTACTTGGAGTAACAATTGCTTATACACTTGAATTCAATATTGCAGTTTCAATATTTATTACCTCATCAATAATTGCACTTATTTTAGTTAAACTTGAAAAAAAAACTAATTTACCAGGTGACGCCTTATTAGGACTTTTAGCTCATTCATCTCTTGCAGTTGGATTGGTTGCTATTGGATTTTTAACATTTATTAGATTTGATATAATGGGTTTGTTATTTGGAGATATTTTAGCAGTAACTACTGATGATTTACTTACAATTTGGATTGGAGGTGCTTTAATTTTATTAGTTTTAAAATTAATCTGGAAACCATTATTTGCATCAACTGTAAATTATGAATTGGCTGAGGCAGAAGGTTTAAATCCAGATAGAGCTAAAGCTATATTTACAATTTTAATAGCAGGAATAATTGCAATATCTATCAAAATGGTTGGCTTATTGCTTATTACAGGAATGTTAATCATACCAACTGCTATGGCTAGAAACTTATCAGATAACCCACAAAAAATGGTTATATTTTCAATAATTGGAGGTTTATTATCAGTATTTATTGGACTATTCTCCTCATTAGAATTTAATACTCCATCTGGTCCTTCTATCGTAGCTGCTGCACTAGTATTATTTATTTTTTCATTATTTAAAATTAAACAAACGATTCAATTGAAAAATTAATGAAGTATTATAAAAAATAATAATATGCAAAAACAAGAAACATTATCTAAAAACCAAAAAATAATATTAGATTTAATAGAAAAATCTGATCAACCATTAAAAGCATATTCAATTTTATTTGATGTTAAAAAAAAAGGTATTAATGCTCCTTTGCAAGTTTATAGAGCTCTGGATAAATTAGTGGAAATTGGAAAGATACATAAAATAGAAAGTAGAAATGCGTTCATAGCTTGTAAAAATTCAAAATGTCAAATTGCAAAAGCTACTGTTTTTTCAATTTGTGAAAGTTGTGAAGATGTAACTGAAATTCATGATCATAAATTATCAGAACACTTAAGAAATTTTAAAGATAACAAGGGAATGAAATATAATAAATATAATTTAGAATTTTTTGGTCTGTGCAAGAAATGTATATAAATAAATGAAAATAAACAAAGGTGATACATTAGAAGAAATCTCATTGCCAAAACCTGATGGTTCAATATTTAAATTATCTGAAACAAAAGGCAAAAAAGTACTTCTTACTTTCTACCGTATAGCTGGATGTAGCTTTTGTAATTTAAGATTGAATGAATTGAATAAAAGATTTAGTGAATTTGGAAATAATTTTACACATGTTGGAATTTTTCATTCCCCAGTAGATAATTTAAAGACTTATATGGATAAACATGGTGAATTACCTTTTACAGTTTTAGCTGATGAAAATTTTGAATATTTTAAAAAATATGAGATTGAAAGATCTATAGCAAAAACATTTAGTGCAATGTTATTTAAACCTCACAAAATCATTCCAGCAATGATGAAGGGATATATTCCTACAAAGATTAAAGGTCATTTAGATATTGCTGTAACTGATGTTTTGATTAACGAACAAGGTGTTGTTGAAGAAGTATATTATGCTCAAAAAGATATAGCAGATCATTTTGAATTTGAAAAAATTAAACAGTTTGCACTCAATTAAATAATAATGAAAATTGAATATTATTTTAGTGTTATATCTACATTTGCCTATCTAGGTTCTGATAGATTTACAAAAATAGTAAGTAAATATAATTTAGAGGTTATAGAAAAACCACTTGATTTGGTTGGTGAAATTTTTCCAAATACAGGGGGATTGCCAGTTCCTAAAAGACATCCTGCTAGACAAAAATATAGACTTGTAGAGCTGGAGAGAATTTCAAATAAACTAGGTTTGCCAATTAATAAAAAACCAAAGTTTTTTCCACCTAAAGACCCACACTTACCTGCAAAATTTGTAATAGCTTCAAATAAAATGGGAAATAAACTTCACTTTGGAAATGAATGTTTAAAATATTTATGGTCTATGGATAAAGATATTTCTGATCACAATACACTTCAGGAAATTTGTGAAAGATTAAATTTAAACTTTGAAGAGATGATGAAGTTAGCTTTAACTGATGATGTAAACTTGGTGTATCAAAAGAATTCAAAAGACGCAGTTGATAAAGGTGTATTTGGCTCTCCTTCTTACGTATTAAATAATGAGATTTTTTGGGGTCAAGATAGACTAGATTATCTTGAAGATGCATTAAATAAATAAGTAAATATTACTTAATTTCATAAATCCTTAACAAAACTGATATAAACAAAAATC
Organism: Pelagibacteraceae bacterium AG-325-E23; assembly: GCA_003282945.1. Taxonomy (GTDB): domain Bacteria; phylum Pseudomonadota; class Alphaproteobacteria; order Pelagibacterales; family Pelagibacteraceae; genus Pelagibacter. The sequence goes on along the minus strand of QBYG01000005.1, from coordinate 11,767 downwards.
AAGGAGTGATTATGTTTATAAAAAAATATCTAAAATGGATAAGTACATTTTTAGTGTTAACTGGAATTTTACTTACTAATCTTAATATCTACCCTATTAATATTTATTTTCATGGACTGGGTGTTGTGGGGTGGACTGTAGCTGGATTTATTTCAAAAGATAAGGCTATCTTAACAAATTTTGGATTACAAATACCTCTTTTTGTAATTGGAATTTATAAAGTGATTTTCTAATGAAAAGAGTTTTATTTGTCTGCACAGGGAATTCAGCTAGAAGCATTATAGCTGAGAGCATAATTAATAACTTATATTATGATAAATTTATTGGTTATAGTGCAGGCAGTAATCCTTCAGGACAAATTAATCCAATTATAGAAAAATTTTTAAAACAGAAGAAATTTGATTTATCAAATTACAGCTCAAAAAATTTTGATACTTTTATTAACTCTGATATTAAATTAGATTATGTAATTACAGTGTGTAACAATGCTAACAATGAAGTGTGTCCTATTTGGCCTGATAAAAATCAAATTATTCATTGGGATATTGAAGATCCAGTAAAAAAATTTAATGTAGATAATGATGCAACAAATCAAAAAAAAGTATTTAATGATACATATCAAACAATATTTAAGAAAATAGAAAATTGGATTAACAATGAAATATAGTAAGTTTTTTCTTGGAGAATTTATTGGTAGTTGTTTCCTTGTAATGATTATTGTTGGCTCAGGAATAATGGCTGAAAATCTTACAGATGATACGGGTATTATGCTTTTAGCCAATACGATAGCAACTGGCGCAGGACTTTTTGTGCTAATAACTGTTTTTAGTGATGTTTCAGGAGCACATTTTAATCCATTTGTAAGTCTAGCAATGTATCTTACAAAAAAATTAAAAGGAAATTTATTACCTACATATATATCTGCACAAATTTTAGGTTGTTTGTTAGGTGTAGCACTTGCTAATTTCTTTTTTGAACATCAAATTTTTGAATTATCAACAAAATCAAGGGACGGAATAAATATATTTACATCTGAAATTGTAGCAACATTTGGATTAATTCTCATAATTTTTGGATCTTTAAAGAAAGGAAGTGTGGTAGTGGCCTCATGTGTAGCTTTTTATATCACTGCTGGTTATTGGTTTACGTCATCAACATCTTTTGCAAACCCTGCAGTAGCAATAGCAAGGACTTTTACAGAGTCTTTCACAGGTATCAATTATCTTAATACTCCTACCTATATAATTGCAGAATTAATTGGTGCATTAGTTGCTGTATTATTAATAAAAAAATTACTTTTAAAGTAGACATAATATTTCAATAATGTATTCAAGATGAATCTACCCTCTTAAAAATATTTAGTTAAATTCTCTATATAGACAAAAACTTTAATTATTATAATGATCGATGAATCAACTCATCTCAAAAAATATAAATAAATTTACCTATAGATTAATCCTCACTCACAGATTAAATCGACCTTAAGAATAAGAATCGTTCGAAATGGAAAACAATAAAGATAAATAAAAAATAGGAAAAATAAGATGGAAATGACAACAATATATACCATTATAGGTTTTGCTTTAGCGGGATATTCAGTTATTGCAAATGACTCAATTCAAACGCTTGGAACATTTATAGCGTCAAAACAAAAATGGTTTAAATGGTATACGCTTGCTAGCGCTGCTTCATTTGTGATGATACTTGCAATCACATGGGGTTGGTACAGTAATGCTGGTGATATATCTTATGGAAGATTAACAAGAATACCTTTCCAAGAAATACAATGGTATCATGCTGTGGCTCCTGGAATACTTTTAATATTAACAAGAGTAGGAATACCAGTTTCAACTACATTCTTGGTTTTATCAGCTTTTGCATCAACTGTAGTGCTTGAAAAAATGCTTATGAAAAGTGTTGTTGGATATGGCTTAGCAGCTGTTGCTGCATACATTTGTTGGATAGTAGTATCTAAATTTATCAATGAGAAATTTGATGAAGTTGAAGATAAATGGATAGCATTTTGGAGAAACTCTGTATGGGTAACTTCTGGTTGGTTATGGTGGGTTTGGTTATCTCACGACGTAGCTAATATAGCTGTATATCTTCCAAGACAATTAGATGTAACTTTATTATTGATTGTTCTGGCATATTTTACTGCTCTACTTTTTTATATCTTCTACATAAACGGAGGATCAATTCAAAAAGTAGTTTTAGATAAAACTGGAACTAGGTATGCAAGATCAGCAACAATAATTAATGTTATTTATGCTGCTGTACTTTACTACTTTAAAGAACTTAATGATTTGCCAATGTCAACTACATGGGTATTTGTTGGTTTGTTATGTGGTAGAGAACTTGCAATTTCTACAATGAATAAAGATTATAAGTTCAAATATGTCTTTCCTTTAATTGGAAAAGATTTCATTAAAATGATCTTTGGATTAAGTGTTTCTGTTGGAATTGTATTGGCAATTCACTACATCATTATTCCAAATAATTGGTTTTAAATAAATTTAATTGTGGTCGTGTTATTACTTAACACGGCCATAAACATCTTGATATCTAACAATATCAGTTTCTTTAAGTATAGAACCTACTTGAGCTTCCATAATTTTTACATGTTTTTTTCCTGGATTTTGTATTCTATGAATTGCTCCTAATGGAATAAATATATGCTCGTCAGGTTTTTTATTAATAATAACTTTGTTTAAAGTTATTCGTGGATTGCCTTTTGTAACTAACCAATGTTCTGCTCTGTGATGATGTTTTTGAAGACTTAATATACCTTTAGGTTTTACTGATAATTCTTTAATTAAAAACTCTTTTCCTTCAAATAAATTTAAATAACTCCCCCATGGTCTATAAAAAACATTCTTTTTATTAAAGTGTTTTCTTTTATTTTTATCATATATCTTAAGTATCTCTTTCCAGTTACCAAGATCAGACCAAGGAATGTCTAATTTAATAGCATTAATTTTATTTGTTTTCTCAAGTATTGCATAATCAAAAGATTTCTCGATTGATTTTTCAAAAGCTTTTTTATTTAAGTAGTAGGTATTATTTTTATATTTGCCTTTTTTAATTGCCTCAACGCAACTTTTGTAAGTTTTATTTTGATATTTTTTAAAGTTATTGATTATTGAGTCTTTTCTTAAATAAAACATGCCAGAATTCCAGTAACCTTTGTTCTTAATTACTTCTTTTGCTTTTGATAATTTTGGTTTTTCAATAAATTTTGTAACTTTATTTATAGATTTAATTTTTTTAGTTAAAAAATATCCATATTCACTTGATGGGTTTGTAGGTTTTATTCCAAAAATAAATAAATTTTGATTATCTAAGTTTGATTTATTTTTTAAAAGGGATTTATTTAAAATATTAGACCTTTCAATTAAATGATCTGCTGCAAAAAACATTAATGGTTGCTCTAATGGAATATCCTTTATTAAAGCTGAAGCAAGGATTGCTGGTGCGGTATTTTTTTTAGCTGGTTCTAAAACTATTTTAAATTTTTTTATTTTACTTTTTTTTAAAGCTAATTTGACTTGTTTTAAGTATTTGAGATTTGTGCTGATTATAGGAAAATCAAAAATTGGTTTATTAATTCTTTCTAAAGTTTTTTGAATTAAACTCCATCCGCCAAAATCAATAAATTGTTTTGCTTGATGTTTTTTTTTATCTGGCCAAAGTCTTGTTCCTGCGCCACCACAAAGTATTACAGGTCTAATTTTCATTAAATATCAGCGTAAGTTCTAACCTCGTTTTTACCACCCGGATGAGTTGGTGCACCTTTATAAGCTGGTCCAACAGTTTGTGCATATTTCCATAATGTACCATTACCAAAATTCACTTTTCTTGGTTTCCATTTTTTACGTCTTGCACTTAATTCCTTCTTTGTAAGTCTTACGTTAATTGTGCCCTTTTTAGCGTCTATATCGATGATATCCCCATTCCTCAAAAGGGCTATAGGACCGCCTACGGAGGCCTCAGGGCCCACATGACCGATACAAAAGCCTCTGGTAGCCCCAGAGAACCTACCGTCTGTAATGAGGGCTACTTTCTCCCCTTTTCCTTGACCGTAGATTGCTGCAGTTGTTTGAAGCATTTCTCTCATCCCAGGACCTCCTATTGGTCCCTCATATCTAATTATAATGATATCTCCATCTTTGTATTTTCTGTTTATTACTGCTTTATACGCAGACTCTTCATTATCAAAACATCTAGCTCTTCCTGTAAATTGTAATTTTTTTAAACCAGCTATTTTTACAATTCCACCTTCTGGAGCTAAATTTCCTTTTAATCCAACAACTCCTCCTGTTGGTGAAATTGGATTTTTATAGGGTCTCATTACTTTTTGATTAGTTCTAAATTTGACATTTTTTAAATTTTCTCTCATGGTTTTACCTGTAACTGTCATACAGTCTCCGTGAATGTAGCCACCATCCATAAGAGTTTTTAATAACATTGGAACTCCTCCTGCTTCCCACATATCTTTAGCAACATATTTTCCACCTGGTTTTAAATCAGCGAGATAAGGAGTTTTTTTAAATATTTTTGCAACATCCATTAAATCAAATTTAATTCCAATTTCATTTGCTATAGCTGGTAAGTGTAAACCTGCATTTGTTGATCCACCTGTTGCTGCAACGATTGTTGCTGCATTCTCAAGAGCTTTTCTTGTTACTATATCTCTTGGTCTAATATTTTTTGCTAGTAAATTCATTACAGCTTTTCCACTATCAACTGCATATTTATTTCTCTCAATATAAGGCGCAGGTGTACCAGCAGAAAAAGGTAATGCTAAACCAATTGCCTCTGAAACACATGCCATTGTATTTGCTGTAAATTGACCACCACATGCACCAGCACTTGGACAAGCTTTAAGTTCTAATTTTCTTAAAGCATGAGCAGTCATTTTTTTTGAAGTATATTTTCCAACACCTTCAAATACATCTACTACAGTTACGTCTTTACCTTCAAATCTACCTGGTAAAATAGAACCACCATAAATAAAAACACTTGGAACATTTAATCTAACCATAGCCATCATTAAACCGGGTAATGATTTATCACATCCAGCTAATCCAACTAATGCATCATAACAATGACCTCTTACTGTAAGCTCTGTTGAGTCTGCTATTACGTCTCTTGAAATTAAAGATGATTTCATTCCTTCATGACCCATTGCAATTCCATCTGTTACAGTAATAGTACAAAATTCTCTTGGCGTTCCGCCTGTTGCTTGAACACCTTTTTTTACAGATTGTGCTTGCTTCATTAAATTAATGTTACAAGGTGCAGCTTCATTCCATGTTGAAACAACCCCCACAAATGGCTTTGCTATATCTTTTTCCTTTAAATCCATTGCATAATAAAAGGATCTTTGTGGTGCTTTATCAGCGCCCAGCGTTGTGTGTCTGCTGGGTAATTTTTTCTTATTAAATTTTTTCATTATAAACCTTTAAGGGTTAGTTCTATTTTTTTAACATCTTTTTCTAGATTAGCAAAGTTGCTTTTCTCTTGATCTACTATATTTTGTGGCGCACGGTCCATAAAGAATTTATTTGACAATCTAGTATCAATTTTTTTCATTTCTTCATTAATTTTTGTGATTTTCTTCTCTAGCGTTGTTTTAATCATATTAAGATCAACATCTTGGTCAAAATATAGTTTGAATAACTCTCCGTTAATGACAATACTTGCAGATGATTTTTTTAAATCATTTTCATGAAAGTTTTTAATTCTTCCATTTTTTTTTAATATATTTTCATTAGAAGATAAAAAGTTTTTATATTCCTTATTTATATTTGCTGTTGAAATTTCAATAAATGATCCAGGGCTAATGTTCAATTCATTTTTAAATGATCTAATGGAGGTAATAAAATTAATAATATTATTGATTTCATCATAAGATTTTTTTTCATGATAATCGCCATCTAACCAATTAGCATGCATTAAAAATTCATCACCATTTTTATCTAACTTATTATTTAACCAAATTTCCTCTGTAACAAATGGAATAAATGGATGAAGAATTATTAAAATTTCTCTAAAAACATATGTGGATGTTTGTCTTAATTCTTTAATTTCTTCTTCGTTGTTAGAATTAAATACAGTTTTAGATAGCTCTAAATACCAGTCACAAAATGAATGCCATACAAACTGATAAATATTCTTTGCTGCTTCATCAAATCTATAGTTTTTTAAACTGTTTTCTGTCTCGTTTTTAGTTTTTACTAACTCTGATAATATCCACTTATTAATTGTTAATTTAAGATTTTCAGGTTTTTTAATGTCGCTAAAATCACAATCATTTTGTCTTAAAAAATTATTAGCATTCCAAACTTTATTTAAGAAATTTCTATAACCTTTAACCCTATCTTCTGACAATTTTACATCACGACCAGGTGATGCCATTGACAAAAGAGTAAATCTTAAAGCATCAGCGCTATATTTTTCAATAAGTTCTAAAGGATCAATTACATTACCTTTTGACTTAGACATCTTTTGCCCTTTTTCATCTCTAACAAGTGCATGAACGTATATATTTTTAAAAGGTTCTTCCTTCAAAAACTCCGTTCCCATCATAATCATTCTGGCAACCCAGAAAAATATGATATCAAAACCAGTAACAAGAACACTTGTTGGATAAAATTTTTCAACCTCTGGTGTTTTTTCTGGCCAACCTAATGTTGCAAAAGGCCAAAGACCTGAAGAAAACCAAGTATCTAAAACATCCTCGTCTCTTATTAATTCTACATCTTTTGAATAGAATTCTTTTGCTTGTATTTTGCACTCCTCCTCATTTTCAGCAACAAAGATTTTTCCGTCAGGTCCATACCAAGCAGGTATTTGGTGTCCCCACCATAATTGACGAGAAATGCACCAAGGTTCAATATTATCCATCCATTGAAAGTAAGTTTTAGACCAATTTTCTGGAAAAAATTTAGTCTTACCATTATTTACTACTTCCTTTGCTTTGATGGCTAAAGTTTTTGCATCAACAAACCATTGTTCTGTTAGATAAGGTTCAATAATAGAATTAGATCTATCACCATAAGGAACTTTATTTACTAACTTTTCTATTTTTTCTAAAAATTTTCCTTCTTCAAGATGTTCTAATATTAATTTTCTGGCAGCAAATCTATCTAAACCTTTATATGGGTCAGGTGCATTGTCATTTATTTTTCCATCAGGAGTAAATATATTAACTACTTCCAACTTGTTTCTTACACCTACATCATAATCATTAAAATCATGGGCTGGGGTAATTTTAACTGCACCTGTTCCTTGTTCAGGATCAGCATAATCATCTGTTATTACTTTTATTTTTCTATTTGCTAAAGGTATTGTAACTGACTTTCCAACAATGTTTTTAAATCTATCATCTTTAGGATTAACTGCTATTGCAGTATCTCCCAACATAGTTTCAGGTCTAGTTGTTGCAATTGTTATAAATTTATCTGATCCATCTATAGGGTAATTTATATAATAAAGTTTAGAATTAACTTCTCTTTGATCAACTTCTAAATCAGATATTGCTGTTTTTAAAACTACATCCCAATTAACTAGTTTTTTTGCTTTGTAGATTAATTTATTATTATAAAGATCAACAAATACTTTAATTACCGACTTAGATAAATTTTCATCCATTGTAAAAGCGTTACGAGACCAATCGCAAGAACATCCAAGTTTTTTCAGTTGGTTTATTATTATATCTCCATACTGATTTTTCCATTCCCATACTTTTTCAATAAATTTTTCTCTGCCTAAATCATTTTTTTTAACACCATCTTTTGCGAGTTTTTTTTCAACTAATGCTTGGGTTGCAATACCAGCGTGGTCTGTACCTGGTTGCCATAAAGTTTCATAATTATTCATTCTATGAAATCTTGTTAAAACATCTTGAATAGAGTTATTTAAAGCATGCCCCATATGAAGGCTTCCAGTTACATTTGGTGGTGGAATTACAATTGAGAATTTTTTTGAGTTTTCTTTGGGTTTAAATAATTCATTTTTTTCCCAATAATCATAGATTTTATTCTCAACATTTTTATGGTCATATTTATCAAAACTCATTGATTTGTTTTATAAATTAATCAAATTAATAAACAATAATGAAAATCATTGCTAAATTTATAGACTAATGATCAAAATGGATTATACAAATGTCGATTACCAAATATTTTATATTTGATGGCAACGTGGCGGAATGGTTACGCAGAGGATTGCAAATCCTTGTATCCCGGTTCGATTCCGGGCGTTGCCTCCAAAATAAGTATTGAGATAAATTTTAAAAAAAGTAAGTTGTGAGAAAATATTCCTCGGTAGCTCAGTTGGTAGAGCAGTTGACTGTTAATCAATTGGTCGCAGGTTCGAGTCCTGCCCGAGGAGCCAAATCAATTAAACAGCTTTAGAAGTATTTATTTGTGCTATTTGTAAATTTTTTCCGAATTTAATTTTTTGATCCTGTGTTAACTCTGAATAAACTTTAACTAAGAAGTTATAGTTTACATTCATATGTCCCTCTTTTGATTTATCAAGATTTACTAAATATTCTGAAAAATCTTCAAAGAAATAATTAATTGGAACTTTTAAATAATTTGAAAGTTGTAACAATCTAATTGAACTTACACCGTTAGTTCCTTTTTCGTACTTTTGAATTTGTTGAAATGTTACGTTTATAGCTTTTGCTACTTTAGTTTGAGTTAAACCAAGCGCTAATCTTCTTAACTTTAGCTTATTGCCCAGATGTTTATTAAAATTTTCTTCCATTTAAGACCCCTCTTCAAATAAAAATTATATCTGAGTTAATCTAAATCGAAAACTTTATGCAAGTAAAATAATTTTAAAAAAAATTGATTTTTTTGATAAGTCTTAAAGCTGTCAAGTAACTTTTTATGAAGTCTTTAGAATTATTTTAAAGAATTTGGCTTAAAAAAAGCTTAGTTCTGTCACTCTTTGGGTTGGCAAAGAATTCTTTGGTTTCCGCCTTCTCAACTATCATCCCTTCGTCCATAAAAATCACTTCATCAGCAACTTCTTTAGCAAATCCCATCTCATGTGTTACAACAATCATGGTCATACCACCTTTTGCAAGATTTACCATGGCATCAAGTACTTCTTTAATCATTTCTGGATCTAATGCAGATGTTGGTTCATCAAATAACATGATTTTTGGTTGCATACATAGCGCTCTAGCTATCGCACAACGTTGTTGTTGACCTCCAGATAGTTGACCAGGGAACTTATTTGCCTGATCATCTATTTGTACTTTTTTAAGTTGATCTAACGCTAGTTCTTGAGCTTCTTTTTTTGGCATTTTTTTAACCCAAATAGGGGCAAGTGTGCAATTATCTAATATTGAAAGATGTGGAAATAAATTAAATTGTTGAAAAACCATTCCAACTTCAGCTCTTATTTTTTCGATGTCTTTTGTTTTTTCTGATAATTCATTTCCATCAACAATTATATCTCCTTCTTGGTGCTCTTCTAATCTATTAATACATCTAATTAATGTAGATTTCCCTGAACCAGATGGTCCACATACAACAATTTTTTTATTTGCTTCAACCTCAAGATTTATATTTTTTAAAACTTGAAAATCACCAAACCATTTATTCATATTTTGAATTTTTATAATTGCATCAGACATTTTTTATCTCTCGGTTTTGTATTTAGCTTCTAAGTTATAACTATATTTACTCATTGCATAGCATATAATCCAGAATACTATTGATGCAAAAATATATCCTTCCATAGCAAAGCCTAGCCATTTTGGATTTGTTTTTGCTAATGCTAGCATTCCTGCTAATTCAGCTAAACCAACAACAAAAATTAGAGGTGTATCTTTAACTAAGGCTAAAAATGTATTTGCTATCCCAGGTATAACTAATTTTAGTGCTTGAGGTAAAATTACAAAAATATGCATTTTCCAATAACCCATTCCTAAAGATTTTGCTGCATCGTATTGACCTCTAGGTAATGACTGTAAACCTCCTCTAATAACTTCAGCACAGTAAGCGGCTTCGAATAATGTAATCGCAATAATTACCCTTACCAATTTATCCATAAAAAAATCTTCAGGTAGAAACATTGGAAACATTACAGATGACATAAATAATACTGTAATCAATGGAACACCTCTCCAAAATTCAATATAACAAATTGATATATATTTTATTGCTGGAAGATTAGATCTTCTCCCCAATGCAAATATCATACCTAGTGGGAAACAGAAAATTAGACAGAAAAAAGAAACTATAAAAGTAAGTGACAATCCTCCCCACGCTCCAGTTTCAACCCATTGGAGACCAAAAGATCCACCAGATATTAAATAGTAGATAACTAAATATGCAATTACTGGATAGATAATAACATAATATAATGCCAAATATTTTTTTAAATTATCCTTCATGAAATACCCAACAAATCCAAGTGCTATAACTAATATAAATGCAGTGTTTATTCTCCAATGAAATTCATTGGGATACATTCCATACATAAATCTTCGAAACCAAACTTTAATGTATGTCCAACAAGCACCCGTACCTGTACAAGCATCTTTTGAGTCACCTGAAATAGTGGCGTCTAAAATCATCCAGCTTAGAGATTGAGGAAGAACTTTTAAAACTGAAAATAATATTAATAAAGTTAACAAAGCATTAAAATTATTGGTATTTATATTTTTGTTTAATAAATCTAATGATTTATTTCCAGAATAATCAATTCTCATCATATTTAATCCAATCAATCCAAAGATTAATGGAAACAAAGTAGTCAAGGAACCAGGTAAAAAAGACGTTAAATTTATTTTTAGAAATGCATTTGATATGACATCAATTAAACTTACTAAAACTAAAAAAGATCCAATAATAGAGTAATTTTTAATATTATCTCTGTTGGGTTTTAAAAAATTTAATGTTTGCATTGTTTACTTTTCTTTAATTTCAATTTTTTTGTTATACCAATTCATTATTGCTGCAATAGTTAGACTAATAGTTAAATATGTTAGCATTGTTATTGAAACAATTTCTATTGCCTTACCTGTCTGCATCAAAGCAGTCCCTGCAAAAACAAGCACTAAATCAGGGTATGCAATAGCAGCTGCCAAAGATGAATTTTTGGTTAAATTTAAATATTGATTTGTTGTAGGTGGTATAATAATTCTTAAAGCTTGAGGCATAATAACTAATTTTAAAACTTGATTAGGCGTCAAACCAACTGATGCAGCAGCTTCTTTTTGGCCTTTGCTAACTCCCTCAATTCCAGCTCTAACGCACTCTGCTACAAAAGTAGAAGTATATAAAGATAATGCTAGAACTAATGCTATTAATTCAGGTGGTAAACTTATCCCACCTTCGTATATATAAGAAATTTTTGATAATTTTTTAAGCTCAGGTAATTCAAATCCTAAAGATACTCCGCCAAATACGAATGATAAAAGAGGCAAAACAATTAATAGAGCAACTGAAAAAAGTAGTACTGGAATTTGTTTACCTTGTGTGTCTCTTAATTTATTTGCATAATTCCTTAATACAATGATTGAAATTATTGCTGCAAGTCCACAATATAAAAATATATTCAAATTTTCCCATACCATTGCTGGTATGTAATAGCCTTTTACCGTCATATAAGTTACCCCAAACCACGCATTAGCTTTCTCTGGCATAGGTAAAGCTCTAAGAGCAGCGTAATACCAAAAGAAGATTTGCAACAGTAATGGAATATTTCTAAAAAACTCGACATAACATGCGGCTGAGTT
>QBYG01000004.1 GCA_003282945.1 Pelagibacteraceae bacterium AG-325-E23 | reverse complement strand
ATAAATATAAAAACCATCCAAACACTGATTATGCCTATTATTTGATTGCAATATGTCATTATAATCAAATAGTTGATGAGAAAAAAGATCTGGGAGAAATTATAAAAGCCAAAAATTATTTTAACATATTAATTGAGGAATTTCCAAATACTGAATTTGCTGAGGATGCAGCATTTAAACTTGAGCTGATAGAGGAAATACTTGCCTCCAAAGAATTATATTTAGCAAATTATTATTTAGATAGAGAAAAATGGATCCCAGCAATGAACCGATACAAAAAAATAGTAAATAAATATGATACTACAATCTTTATTGAAGAAGCTTTATATAGACTTGTTGAGTTAAACTATAAGCTTGGTCTAATAGATGAAGCCAAAAAATATTCAGCATTACTTGGCTACAATTATCAGTCAAGTGATTGGTATGATAGATCTTACAAAATATTAAATTCAAATTATAAAAAGACTAATATAAAGAAAGATTTAAAAAAACAAAAATCTTTACTTAAAAAACTTAAAGATTTATTTAAGTAAAAATAAATGAAAGATAGTGAAATTAGCAAATATTATAAAAGAAAAATAAATGAACTAAAAAATCATAATAAATATTACTTTGAGTATAGTTCACCAAAAATATCAGACAAAGAGTATGATCAATTAAAAAATGAAATTTTTAATTTAGAGAAGAAATATTCATACTTAAAAAGTACATCTTCTCCATCAAATTCATTGGGATATACTCCTTCAAAAAATTTTGTTAAATCTAAGCATAGAGTTAAAATGTTATCTTTAGCAAATGCTTTTGACTTTAAAGACTTAGAAAATTTTGAAAAAAAAATATTTAATTATTTAAATAAAAAAATTGAATTAGAATACAGCGTTGAGCCAAAAATTGATGGAATTTCAGCTTCATTAACTTACAAAAATGGATTATTAGTCATGGGTGCTTCAAGAGGAGATGGTACCACTGGTGAGGTAATTACTGAAAATTTAAAAACCATAAAAGATATACCTCAGAAAATAACTAATAAAGATTTCCCAAATGATATAGATATCAGAGGCGAGGTTTTTATAGAAAAGCATGATTTTAACAAGTTAAAAAATGATTTTGCCAATCCTAGAAATGCAGCATCAGGTTCTCTAAGACAAAAAAATCCATTAGAAACAAAAAAAATTCCGCTTAACTTTGTTGCTTATGCTTATGGTTATTTTGATATTGATAAAATAAATAGACAGTCTGATTTTTTAATTTCATTGAAAAAATGGGGTTTTAAAACAAATGAGCATAATAAAGTTTTAAAATCTATTAAAGATTTAGAAAGTTTTCACAAAAAATTTGAGAATGATAGATTTGATTTAAAGTATGACGTTGATGGTTTAGTCTATAAAATCAATAATCTTGATCTTCAAAATAGATTAGGATTTACAGCAAATTCTCCCAGGTGGGCTATAGCTCATAAATTTTCAGCAGATAGTGCATATTCTATAATAAAGGACATAAATATTCAGGTTGGCAGAACAGGCGCTTTAACACCAGTAGCAAGAATAAAACCAGTAAATATTGGAGGTGTGGTAGTTTCAAATGCAACGCTTCACAATGAAGATGAAATAATTAGAAAAGATATACGACTTGGTGACACTGTAAAAGTAGAGAGAGCAGGTGACGTAATCCCCCATGTTGTTTTAGTTGATCTTAAAAAAAGAGAAAAAAAATCAAAAAAATTTATTTTTCCTAATAATTGTCCATCTTGTGGTTCAAAAACAATAAAGGAATTCAATAAAACAACAAAGAAATATGATTCTGTAAGAAGATGTACCAATGAGGGTTATGATTGCGAAAAAATTGCAATTGAAAAAATTAAACATTTTATATCCAAAGATGCAATGAATATTGATGGACTTGGAAAAAAAGTTGTAGAAAATTTTTGGGATTTAAATTTAGTTAGATTTCCACAAGATATATATAATTTGGATTATAATAAAATATCAAATTTAGAAGGCTGGGGAGATCTCTCAGTTTCAAACTTAAAATATTCTATAGATCAATCCAAAAAAGTTTCTTTAGATAAATTTTTGTATGCTATAGGGATAAGACATATTGGAATTGAAAATGCAAAACTTTTAGCAGAACATGCAAAGTCGATAAAAAATTTTTTAAGTTTCGTAAATAAAAATAATTTGAATGAATTTATAAATATAGATGGAATAGGCGACACTCAAATAAATTCATTAAAAAAATTTTTTGAAAATAAATCTAATTATAAAATAGTTGATAAGTTATCTTCACTCTTAAATATTTCTGATCTCAAACTAAACAAAGATGGAAAACTTTTAAATAATACATTTATGTTTACTGGAAAATTATCAAATATGAGTAGAGCTGAAGCAAAGTCTTTAATTGAAGAGAATTCAGGATCTGTTGTAAGTTCAGTTAATAAAAAATTAAAATATTTAATAATAGGCGAAAAACCAACAAATCGAAAAGTTCAAGAAGCTAAAGAATTGGGAATAAAAATATTATCTCAAAAAGAATGGCTCAAATTACTAAATTAGCTTAGCTAACCATTTTTTCTCATTTTTATTTAAAAATATTGAAATATTATTGTAAACATCAAAATGATATTTAAATAAATAATTCTTTTCCATTTTATTAAGCATTTTAAAGTTAATTAGGTCAGTATCTATAGGTGCCATTGTTAGATTTTCAAATATAAGCTTAGACTTTATCTTTCTAATAAAAACTAAATTTTCAATTCTTATTCCAAATTCATTTTTTTTATAAAAACCAGGTTCATTACTTAAAACCATTCCTTCTTTTAGTTGTACGTAATTATTTTTTGATATTCCTTGCGGTCCTTCATGAACATTAAGAAATGCTCCAACTCCATGACCTGTTCCATGACGATAATCTAGACCAATAGAATTGAGGCTGTTTCTAGCAATTTTATCAATATTATGGCCATTTCTCTCTTTATCTATATTTGTTAAGGCAACAGCAATATGACCTTTTAAAACCCTGGTAAATATATCTTTAACTTTATTTGAGACGTTAGAAAAACATACTGTCCTCGTTACATCTGTTGTTCCCCACTTATATTGACCACCAGAATCAAGTAATAATAAATCATCCTTATTTAACTTTCTGTTTGAAAATTTATCAGATCTATAATGTATAATTGCTCCATTTGGTCCAGATCCAGCAATTGTATCAAAGCTTGGATACAAATAGTTTTTTCTACTTTTTCTAAAACTCTCTAATTTTCTTTCTATTTTTTTTTCTGTCAGGTTATTTATTTTAATATTTTTAATCCAATATAAGAATTTTGTTAAAGCAACGCCATCTTCAATATGTGCATTTATCATATTTTTAATCTCAATTTTATTTTTTAAAGATTTAAAATTGTAAATAGGGTCTTCTCGATTAATTATCTTAAATTTGTAGCTTATTAAGCTTTCTTCAAAAATTGAACAAGTTTTTCCATCAATACAAAAATTCCCTTTTTTTAATCTGACTAAACAGTTTAAAATTTTATTTTCTTCAAGAAAATATATTTTTAATTTTCGGAGACTTAATTTTATTTTTTTAATTTTGCTTTGATTTGAAAAAAAATAGATTTTTCTATCTTTTGTTATGATCATTTTACAATTAGCAACAGGAGAATTTGGAAGATCTCTACCTCTGATGTTTAGAAGCCAACAAACATTTTCACCTGAACTAATAAATGTATAATCAATTTTCTTTTTTTTCATAATTTGAATTAATCGATTAATTTTTCTATTTATATTTTCACCTGTTACAACAGGATCTAAGCTAAAAAATGGATAATCACTTTGAGTCTTATTTTTATTTTCAAATTTAATATTTAATGGAACCAAGTTGTAATTTTCTCCAAAATATTTTTTTAGAGTTGACCAAGTAAAAAGATCAGGATCATATCCAATTTTAATTTGCTTCTTTAAAATATCTTTAGGCCATACATATGGAATTTCACAAATTTTAAATTTTTTACCTGATTCCTTTTCTGCTTGAATAGTATATCTACCATCAACAAATAAATATTTTTTATTTTTCAAAAAAATTGCAAAGCCTGCCGAACCTGAGAATTTTGTAATCGATTTTAGATTATTTAATTTAGAATATTCAGTAAAATAATTATCATTTTTCGGTAAAATATATCCATCTAAATTATTTGAAAAAATAATATTATTTATTTCAGCACTCATTTTAACTTTTTTTGATATCGTATCCAACCAGGACTCCTAAATTCACTATCACTATCGAAATCTATATCTTGGTTAAATTCAAAATCTTCTTCTTTTTCATCTATAAAATTATTATTCTTTTTAATATATTCATCTGGAAGCTCATCCACAAACCTTGATGCCATACTGTCTATCCAGTCTCCTTGATAAAACCTGTTCATAGAAAACGATATTTTAGCAAGCTTTTTTGCCCTAGTAATCGCAACATAAGCCAATCTTCTCTCTTCCTCTAAACCACTTTCGCCTTTTTCCTCAATACTTTTCTGATGTGGAAATAAACCTTCTTCCCATCCAGGTAAGAATACGACATCAAATTCTAAACCCTTTGATGCGTGTATTGTCATCAAATTGACTTTTTCACTCTGCCAATCTTGGTCTAAGGAGGTTGCAAGTGCGACATGTTCTAAAAAACTTTCTAAATTATCAAATTCTTTCATTGCATTTAATAATTCTTTTATATTTTCTAATCTATTTTCATTTTCTAAATCTTTCTTATTTTTAAGCATTTCACTATATCCAGACTCATCAAGAATTGTTTGTAATAGCTTGTTGTGATTTATTTTACTCTTTAAATCATTTCTCCATTTAGCTAAAAGATTTAGCAGGGAATTTAAACCTAATTTTGTTTTAGGTTTAATTTTGTTCTGTTCAATTAAATATTTTGAAGCAACTTCTAATGAGCATTTATTTAATTTTGCAAAATTATTAATAGCTTTTACAGTAGTATCCCCAATAGATCTTTTTGGAACATTTAAAATTCTCTCAAACGCTAAGTCATCTTGAGGTTGAAAAACTGTTTTTAAGTACGCAACACAATCTTTTACCTCTGCTCTTTCATAAAATTTAATACCTCCAATAATTCTATATGGAACACCAATTTTTAAAAATCTTTCTTCAAATTCTCTGGTTTGAAAAATAGCTCTCACAAGAATTGCAACTTCGTTTAATGAAAATTTATTTTTAAAATCTTCAATATTAGAACCTATTTCAGTTGCCTCATCTTTTACATTTCTAAAACAGTTTAAAGTTACAAGTTCACCATCTTCTTGATCTGTAAAAAGTTTTTTTCCAACTCTATTTTGATTATTTTCAATAATATTAGATGCTACATTTAAAATATTTTGAGTAGATCTATAATTTTTTTCTAATCTAATAATTTTTGTATTTTTGTAAACATTTTCAAATTGAAGAAAATTTTTAATTTCTGCTCCCCTCCAGCTATATATTGATTGATCATCATCTCCCACACAGCAAATATTTTGGTTATGTTCTGCTAGAAACTTAAGCCACTCGCTTTGAATAAAGTTTGTATCCTGATATTCATCAACTAAAATGTATTTAAACTTTTTTGAATACATTTTTGATATATCTCTATGTCTTTCAAAGATTTTAACAGTGTGAAGTATTAAATCACTAAAATCTGCAGCGTTTAAATCTATTAATTTTTGTTGATAAATTTTATAAATTCCAAGAAAACTTTTTTCTAGTATGTCTTTACGTTTGAGTACAACTTCTTCAGGGTAAAACCCTTTATTCTTCCATTTATCAATGACTGCTAAAATATATTTTGGGGATATCTTTTTTGTATCTATATTTTCAGATTTACAAATATTTTTTATTAATCTTACCTGGTCATCCTGATCAATAATTGAAAAATTGGATTTTAATCCGGCCGCTTCTGCATGTTTTCTTAATATTTTTGCACTAATAGAGTGAAAAGTTCCTAACCAGGGAAGACCCGTTGCCTCTTTTCTTAAGAATTTAAAGACTCTTAATTGCATTTCTTTTGCAGCTTTATTTGTAAATGTTACTGCTAAAACTTGGTTGGGAAATGCTTTATGTTGTTTAACAATATGTGCAATTCTAGCTGTAAGAACTCTGGTTTTTCCTGAGCCGGCTCCCGCAACAATTAAAAGAGGTCCATTCAAATATAATACCGCTTCTTCCTGGCTTTCGTTAAGATTTGTTAAATAATCTAAATTCATCGTTTATTTTTTTTCAATTTAAGCGATATTGGATCAATGATTAAAAAATTGAAAGTGTCGGTATTTGTTAAGTTCATTTTTTTATTAGTTGCATTGTGTATTTTATTTGGCATTTATTTATCAATACCAGTTTTATTTAATTATAAAAGTATAGAAAACATCATTGAAAGTAAGTTTTCATCTGATTTTAATATTAACTTAAAGATAAATGGTGACATAAAGTATCAATTACTTCCAAAGCCTCATTTATTAATTAGCGATTCATCATTATCAATAGATGAAAACAATAATGAAAGTATTTCATTTTATATAAAAAACTTAAAAGTATTTATGAGCTCTAATAGTTTATATCCAAAATCTAAAATAAACTTTGAAAAATTAGAAATACAAAATACAAATTTTTTAATAAAAAAAAAAGAATATAACGTTTTAAGAAATTATTTTCATAATAGTGAAAGTAAGGCAATTTATATTAAAAAAAGTAAAATATTTGTAGTCGATGAGAAAGATGAAACTTTAATTATATCTCCTATCGAAAAAATTAATTTTACTACATCTAGACAAGATGATTTCAAAAAATTAAATATCAAAGGCAATTTGTTTGATTTAAATTTTAAATCATTTTGGAAAAAAAAATACAATTCTCAAATGAATTCACAAATAGAAATAGATTTTAAAGAACCAAACATTTTGATAAAAAATGAATTAAAATATGAAAATAATTCTAGTTTTGAAGGTGCGACTTCACTCAATTTCCTAAGTCAGAATATTGAAATAGGATACCAATTAAAAAATAATATTATTTCTTTAAAATCTCCGCAAAATAATAATGATATAAAAATTAATTCAACAATTGAGTTATCACCTTTTTATCTTAATTCGAATATTACTTTGAATAAGCGAAATCTAAATTTTTTGGTAGATGAATTATTGTTTTCTATATTAAACTTAAAACCTGATTTGTTAGGTAATGTAAATGGAGATATCAAATTAATTTTAAATGATATAGAGCACGAACTTATAAGAAGCGGTAACATAAGTTTAAATGTAAGCCAAAAAACTATTAATTTAAGTGAAATTTTATTCAATGTTGGTGAAATTGGCCAAATTAAAACTGAAATAAAATATAAACAAGAAAGTGGTGACATAATATTTCATTCATCAAATTCTTTACAAATAAAAAATAAAAAAGAGTTTGCTAAAAAATTTCAAGTAAAGTTAGACAGATTGAAGGATATAAATATGATGTATTTTAAAATTGATAAAAATATAAATACCGGAATAATATCAGTATTTGATATAAAAATTAATCAAACAGCATATAAAGATAAAAAAAGTAACAAAACTAGATATAACATTAGAAATTCTCAAGAGCTTAAATCTTTAGTTAAAAATATTATAAATAGTTAGTCTGGTTTTATCATTTTATTAGGATCAACAATTTTATTGTATTCTCTCTCATTTATTAAACCTGATTTCAGTGCTTCAGCTTTTAGAGTAGTTTTATTTTTTAACGCATTCTTAGCAATCTTTGCTGCATTATCGTAGCCAATCTTTGGAGATAAGGCAGTAACCAGCATTAAAGAGTTATCTAATAAGTGTTTAATTCTGATTTTGTCAGCTTTTAGTCCAGAAATGCAATACTTTGCAAAACTTTTTGTACTATCCGACAGAATTTGAATTGATTGAAGTACATTATGAATTATTAAAGGTTTAAAAACATTAAGTTCAAAATGACCATGTGAACCAGCCATTGTAATACCATTGTGATTTCCAATTACTTTCACACACACCATTGTTACTGCCTCACATTGAGTTGGATTTACTTTACCAGGCATAATTGATGATCCAGGTTCATTCTCTGGCAATATTAACTCTCCATAACCAGCTCTTGGCCCTGAACCTAAAAATCTAATATCATTTGCTATTTTCATTAAACATACTGCAGTTGTATTTAATGTACCTGAATAATTTACAATTGCATCATGAGCAGCAAGTGCAGCAAACTTATTTTTAGCTGGCTTAAAAGGCAACCTAGTGATTTTTTTAATTTCATTTACTATTTTCTTATCAAAATTTTTTTTGGTATTAATACCTGTACCTACCGCCGTCCCACCTTGTGCTAAATAATTAATTTCATTCAGTGACACTTTTATTCTTTTAATGCATTCTTCTAGTTGAGATTGATAGCCAGAAAATTCTTGACCCAATGATAATGGGGTAGCATCCTGAAGGTGTGTTCTACCTATTTTTACTATTTTATTAAATTCACTTACCTTTTTTTTTAATTCTTTATTTAGTAATACTAAACTTGGTAATAGTTTTTCTCTAGTTTCCATTGCTATTGCTATATGCATTGCAGTTGGAAATACATCATTAGTAGACTGTGATTTATTAACATGATCATTGGGATGCACAGGTTTCTTTGTACCCTTCTTACCTTTTAGTATTTCAATTGCTCTATTAGAAATAACTTCATTCACATTCATATTTGTTTGAGTCCCAGAACCAGTTTGCCAAACTTTAAGGGGGAAATGATTATCTAATTTTCCATCAATTACTTCATTAGATGCACGTACAATTGATTTATAAATTTTGGAACTAATATCTTTATTTTTATAGTTTGTAATAGCAGCAGCTTTTTTAATAATAGCTATAGATTTTATTAATTTTAATCCTACTAATACGTCCCCTATATCAAAGTATTTTTTCGATCTTTGAGTTGATGCTCCCCAATACTTATCCACAGGCACATTTATCGAACCAATACTGTCATATTCTTTTCTGAATTTCATATTTTAGTTTTGAGAGTATATTTGGACACTTATATATTAAAAAATAATAAAATCATATAGGAGTATAATGACAAATTTTGAAAAAGTTGGTGTCTTCATGAAAACATTCAATCAGGATGTTAAAGTTTCTTCAAGTTTAAGCACAGATAAAATTAATTCATTGAGAATTTCATTGATTAATGAGGAGTTAGAAGAGCTTAAGCAAGCAATATCAGAAAAAAATTTAACTGAAGTTGCAGATGCACTAACAGATATTTTATATGTTACTTATGGTGCAGGGCATGCTTTTGGGATTAATTTAGATAAATGTTTCGAGGAAGTCCAAAAATCCAATATGAGTAAATTAGGAAAAGATGGAAAACCAACATTTAATGAATTTGGAAAAGTAATGAAAGGACCAGATTACTTCAAACCAGATTTGTCAAAATTTATAAAATAATTTAAAGCCAGTTTGGTCTTAATACCTTAATAATTGCATCACCACATCTTAAATCAGAATTAAAATCAAAATTTTTATTTTCTAATTTTAGCAAAGCAAATGGATTTTTATTATTAATTAATAATTTACCAATATTTTTATCTTCAGAGGTGATTTCTTCACTATTAGCCTTTCCATCTAAAACTTTAATTGCAAATAGTCTTTTATTAAGTTTATCTTTAAGTTTAATTCTTGCTGTATTCTCTTGTCCCACATAACATCCTTTTTTAAAATCAATTCCATTGAGCTCTTCAAAATTGCATTCAATTCCAAATATCTTATCCTGGAGATAATTTGTATCAATTTGAGCAATTCCTAATTCATGACTATAATTGTAATATTCGTTAACATCTGAAACTTCTAATCCCAATTTTTTGATAGAAAGATACAATTTTTCTAAATTTATCACTAGTCGAGCTCCTAGTTTATCAGACCTTGGATCTAAAAGAATAGGATCTTCTCTAAACTTTATTGTAAAACCAACTTCATCTTTTGAATTTTCTAATTCTAGATATTTTTCCTTAGTTAAATTAGCAACAACAAACTCATTACTTAAATTTAAGATTTCTACTTTGGATCTTAGTTTATATAAATTTAACTGTTTATATAAATCTTCAATAATTTTTTTTTCACAGTCCAAAAAATATCCTGAT
Source organism: Pelagibacteraceae bacterium AG-325-E23 (assembly GCA_003282945.1). GTDB lineage: Bacteria > Pseudomonadota > Alphaproteobacteria > Pelagibacterales > Pelagibacteraceae > Pelagibacter. Next base: position 71,756 of record QBYG01000004.1, on the reverse strand, counting down.
TTATGTTTAATAATTATAAAATCATAAAGATATTTACCTTGAGGAGTTAAAAGAGCTGAAAAACAGCTTCTATCCTCTGATACATTTTCAATATTATTTGTAATTATATTTTGTAAAAATTCTTTAGCATCTTCTCCGGTAATATAAAGAAGACCCCTATCCTCTAGGATGTAAATATTATTTCTATTCATATTGTAATATTATAACGAATGATATAAGTAGTTTTTTTATAAATGTTAGACCTAATAATCAAAAATGGAAAGTGTTATATTGATAAAGATCTCAAAGATGTTGATATAGGCATTCAAAACAGCAAAATTGTAAAAATTGGTGAGTTAGATGAAGATTCAAGTCAAACAATAGATGCAACTGGACTTACTGTTCTTCCTGGATGCATTGATACCCAAACACATTTTAGAGAACCAGGCTCAACTGATACAGAGGATTTAGCCTCAGGAAGTAGAGCAGCAATAGTTGGAGGTATAACTTCAGTATTCGAAATGCCGAATACAAGTCCTGCAACTACAAACAAAGCAGAGTTTCAAAGAAAAATAGATTTAGCAAAAAATAGAATGTATTGTAATCATGCATTTTATTTTGGAGCTACTCCTACTAATCAAAGCGAATTAGCTGATCTTAAAGGTTTAGATGGATGTTGCGGGGTTAAATTATTTGCAGGTTCGTCCACAGGAACTTTGCTAGTTCACAAAGAAGAAGATATTGAAAAAGTATTTGAAAGTACATCTAAAATTGTTGCAGTTCACTCAGAAGATGAAGATATTTTAAATCTTAGAAAAAAATTAAGAGAAAAAGGCAATGTACATTCCCATCCAATATGGAGAGATGAAGAATGTGCGATTTCATCTACTAGAAAGATAGTAAAAATTGCAAAAAGATTAGGTAAAAAAGCTCATATTTTGCATATTACTACAAAACAGGAGATTGATTTTTTATCTCAGAACAAGGGAGATATAACTTTTGAAATAACACCACAGCATTTAACAATGTTTGCACCAGATTGTTATGACAAACTAGGAACCTATGCTCAGATGAATCCACCTATCAGAGAAAAAACTCATTATGATAGACTTTGGTATGCTGTAAGAAATAATTATAATGATACTATTGGTTCAGATCATGCTCCTCATCTAAAGGTAAATAAAGACAAAGAATATCCAGATACGCCTTCAGGTATGCCTGGGGTTCAAACCTTATTACCTGTGATGTTGAACCATGTAAATGATGGAAAACTAACTCTAGTCCAATTAATGAATCTTGTTTGTGAAAATCCAGCAAAAATTTTTGGTATTATAGGTAAGGGATATATAAAGGAAGACTATGATGCAGATTTTACAATTGTGGATATGAATAAAATTATCGAAATCAAAAATGAAAAAATAGAGAGTAAGTGTGGATGGTCACCCTTCGATGGACATAAGTTTAAGGGAACTCCAGTTTATACAATCATAAATGGAGAGATTAAAATGAAAGATGGAGAAATTCTTGGAGAAGCATCAGGTAGGCCTATCAAATTTGATAATTAATTTAATTTATTTGGTAAGAATTTTATTTTCTATTAAACTTTGAGTAATCTCCTCTAAAATTGCTGGATCGTCGATTGTTGCTGGCATTTTATAATCTTCCTTGTCGGCAATTTTACGAATAGTTCCTCTCAATATTTTTCCTGATCTTGTTTTAGGTAATCTTTTAATAACAATAACAACTTTGAACGCAGCAACAGGTCCAATTTTATCTCTTACCATTTTAATACATTCCTTTGAGATACTTTCATTGTCTTTTTCAACACCAGATTTTAAAACAACTAAACCAATAGGCAATTGTCCTTTCAATTTATCTGCAATTCCAAGAACGGCACACTCAGCGACTGATTGATGTTCAGATAACACCTCTTCAATTGCACCTGTCGATAATCTATGACCAGCAACATTTATAATGTCATCGGTTCGCGACATAATCCAAATGTATCCATCTTCATCAATGTGTCCTGCGTCATAGGTTTGATAGTAACCTTTATAATTAGTCATATAATTTTCTTTGTATCTTTTGTCTGCATTCCAAAGTGTGGGAAAAGTACCTGGTGGTAAAGGTAATTTAACAACTATATCACCCATCTCATTAGGTTCTGCAATTGAATGATCTGGTTTAATTATTTTTACATCATAACCTGGAACTGCTTTACACGCTGAGCCATACTTAGTTTTTTGCATTTCTATTCCAGTACAATTTGAACTTATTGCCCAACTAGTTTCCGTTTGCCACCAATGATCTATTACTGGAACATTTAAAAGATTTTCAGCCCACTTAATTGTATCAGGATCAGCTCTTTCTCCAGCTAGGAATAAAGATTCAAAAGAACTTAAATCATATTTTGAGAAAAACTTTCCATCTGGGTCTTCTTTTTTAATAGCTCTAAATGCTGTTGGAGCTGTAAATAAAGATTTAATTTTATACTCTGAAATTATTCTCCAAAATACTCCTGCATCAGGAGTTCCAACTGGTTTGCCCTCAAATAAAACTGTTGTACACCCTTTAAACAATGGAGCATAAACAATATATGAATGTCCTACTATCCAACCAATATCACTTGCCGACCACCACACATCATTTTCATCTACATTGTAAATATTTTTCATTGTCCACTTAAGAGCCACAATATGACCTCCAACATCTCTAACTATTCCTTTTGGTATTCCTGTAGTTCCAGATGTATATAAAATGTAAGCAAACTCATTTGCTCCAATCTCAACACAATCTTTATTTTTTGCATTACTAAGAGCTTCCTCCCAACTGATTTCAAGCGGAGAGTTGAGTTTTACTTCGTAATCTTTCCTTTGAAAGAAAATTACTCTCTCAACTTTATGTTTTGCAAGTTTCAATGCTCCATCAACTAAAGGTCTATATTCAACAGTTCGTCCAGGTTCAAATCCACAGGATGCAGTAATTAAAATTTTTGCTTTACTATCATCAATTCTGCTGGCCAATTCATTTGAAGCAAATCCACCAAAGACAACAGAGTGTATTGCACCAATTCTTCCACAAGCAAGCATCGCTATAACTGCTTCAGGTATCATGGGCATATAAATTATTACTCTGTCACCTTTTTTGACACCCTGATTATCTAGTACTCCGGCAAATTTTGATATTTTTTCTCTTAATTCGTTGTATGTGTATTTTGCCTTACTATTAGTTATAGGGCTATCATAAATCAAAGCAGTCTTATCTCCCTTACCATTATCAATATGAACATCAATAGCGTTGTAACAAGTATTTGTTACGCCATCTTCAAACCATTTATAAAATGGTGGGTTAGATTTATCTAAAATCTTGGTAGGTTTTTTAAACCAAAAGATATCATCAGATACATTTTTCCAAAATTCCTCAGGATTTTGAATAGATTCTTCATAAATTTTGTTAAAACTATTTTTCATAGTGATTTGTTTTTTGATGCACTTTTATAATGATTTTATGCAACAGGTTGTATTTAATTTTATAAAGTAAGTAAAATCAATACTTTTTAGAGGTCAAAAACTCTTCAATAAAGTAAATTTTTTTGCTATCTAACCCTAACTTTAGGCTAATCATTAGATTAGTCTGTAGTTTAAATTTAAACTAATAAAAAAACTAACTATGAGGGAGTTTTTTATGAAGACAATGAAAATGTTAGCATTAGCGGCAGTGCTTTTCGGAGCAACTACAGCAGCTAACGCAGCAACAGCCTTTTTAGCTACAGACGATTTCGTAGGTATTTCGTTTTGGTTAATATCAATGGGTATGTTAGCAGCTACAGCGTTTTTCTTTATGGAACAGGCTAACGTCAGTTCACAATGGAGAAAATCAGTAAACGTAGCTGGATTAGTAACAGGTATAGCATTTATTCACTACATGTATATGAGAGCAGTATGGATCGAAACAGGTGATACTCCAACTGTTTACAGATACATTGACTGGTTAATTACTGTACCACTACAGCTAGTAGAATTTTACTTAATTCTTTCAGCAGTACGAAAAGTTGACACAAATATATTCTGGAGAATCTTAATCGGTTCACTAGTTATGTTAATTGGTGGATATCTTGGAGAAGCTGGATTCATTAACGCCACACTAGGTTTCATAATCGGTATGGCTGGATGGATTTACATTCTTTATGAAATCTTTTCAGGAGAAGCAGGAAAAGTTGCTGCTAAATCTGGAAATAAATCTTTAGTAACTGCATTTGGAGCTTTAAGAATGATTGTTACTGTAGGTTGGGCTATTTACCCATTAGGTTACATTTTTGGTTACCTAACAGGTGGAATAGATGGTAACGCGTTAAACGTTATCTATAACTTAGCAGACTTTGTTAATAAAATCGCATTTGGTTTAATTATCTGGTCTTGTGCAGTATCTAACTCTACAAGAAGAGCGTAGTAACAATTAGTTACGAAATATAAAATAGGGCAAGTTTGATTACTTGCCCTATTTTTTTTTGTGCTTATATAAAAGCAATGACTAAAATCAAATATATTGAACATAACGGGAAAGAGCACATAGTTGAGGTCCAAAATGGGCTTACAGTCATGGAAGGTGCCGTTCAAAATGATATTCCTGGTATTGATGCAGATTGTGGAGGAAGTATGTCATGCGCTACATGCCATGTTTATGTCAAAGAGGATTGGTATGATAAATTACCAAAAAAAGACATGGGTGAAGATGATATGTTAGACCAAGCTTATGAACCAAATTCTAATAGCAGACTAAGTTGTCAGATTATGGTTTCAGATGACTTAGATGGTTTAACAGTACATATGCCGGAGAAACAAGTTTGATGATTAAAACTGACGTTGTGATAGTTGGAGCGGGTCCCACAGGTTTATTTTGTGCACATCAACTTGGTATTATTGGATTGAAATGTGAAATAGTTGACAACTTGGATAAAATTGGTGGTCAGTGTATTGAACTTTATCCTGATAAACCAATTTATGATATTCCTGCGGTGCCAGAGTGTACTGGAGAAGAACTTACTAATAATTTAATAGAACAAATTAAACCATTTAAATTTAATTTTCATTTAAATGACAGAGTTCAAGAACTAACAAATGAAAATGATAATTGGGTTGTTAAAACAACAAATGGAAAAGAATTTCATACACCAAATGTTGTGATAGCAGGTGGCGTGGGTTCGTTTGAGCCAAGAAAGTTTCCAACAAAAAGTGCAGAAAAGTTCGATGGAACTTCAGTTTTATATTCAATTAAAGACAAAACAATTTTTAAAGATAAATCTGTAGCGATATTTGGTGGTGGAGATAGTGCTCTTGATTGGGCAATTGAACTATCTAATACTTCTAAAGTTTCACTTATTCATAGAAGAGAAGAGTTTAGAGGTGCGCCTGCGAGTGTTCAAAAAATTAAAGAATTAAGTGAAAAAAATATAATTAATTTATTTACTAAATACTCAATTAAAGATGTCAAAGGAAATGGATCTTTAGAAGAAGTAGAAATTAAAAGTGAAGAAGGGGAGAGTAAAATATTAAAAGCAGATTATGTTTTGGGTTTCTTTGGTTTGATAATGCAACTTGGTCCAATTGCAGAATGGGGCCTTAATTTAGATAAAAAAGCAATCCCAGTTAATACTGAAAACTTTGAAACTAATAAGAAAGGTATATTTGCTATTGGCGATATATGTACTTATCCAGGAAAGCTTAAATTGATCTTATCAGGTTTTCATGAAGGTGCTCTAGCTGCAAGAGGTTGTTTCAAGTATGCAAGACCTAACGAAAAATACAGATTTGAATTTACAACAGCATCAAACACCATTAAAGACAGATTGGGTATAAAATAGTGATAGAACTATTTACTGCTGATACTCCAAATGGTTGGAAAATTAGTATCATGCTTGAAGAAATAAAACTTGATTATAAAGTTACAAAGATAAATTTGTCTGAAGGTGAACAACACAAACCTGAATTCAAAAAAATTAGTCCTTTTAATAAAATTCCAGTAATTACAGATCACGAAATTAATAAATCAGTTTTCGAATCTGGTGCAATACTGATGTATCTTGGTGAAAAAAGTAATATGTTTTATCCTGAAGAAAATAGATTAGAGATAAATCAATGGTTAATGGCTCAAATGGGTCTAATTGGTCCAATGATAGGACAACATCATCAATTTCATTATTATCATCAGGGCAAAAGTGAATGGGGAGAAGAGAGATATTTTAAAATTACAAGAAAGCTATATGAGGATTTAGAAGCAAGACTTTCTCAATGTGATTATTTAGCGGGACAAGAATATTCTATTGCAGATATTGCAACATGGTCTTGGATTGCAAGACATAAGAGGCACGACATTGGGTTAGAAAATTTTAAAGGTTTATCAAGGTGGTATATTGATATTGCCAAACGACCTGCTGTCATTAAAGGATTTAAAGTATTAAATAAAGACGCTGAGATAGATTACCCTTAAATATCAGCGTAAACTTTTTCTTCTTTTTCGTGTTTTTCTTGTGCAGCTATACATAAAGTTGCAACTGGTCTTGCCATTAATCTTTTAAGACCAATAGGTTCTGCAGTTTCTTCGCAAAAACCATAAGTTCCATCTTGTATTTTTTTTAAAGCTCCATCAATTTTTGAAATTAGTTTTATCTGTCTATTAATTGCTCTCATCTCAACATTTTTTTCTGTATAAGAGCTTGCTTGATCAACAATATCTGCAGATGCACTATTATCATCCATTGAAGCATTAAATATTGCTTCATTGTTTGTTCTTTTAAGATCTTTTTTCCATTCTGTTAATTTTTGTTTAAAAAAAGCAAGATGTTTAGCGCACATATACTTTTCTGTTTCTTTTGGAACGTATTTTTTAGAGATTTTTACCATACTCAATTTTATGAATTTCGAGAATATATTCATCATTTAATCAGTGTCAAGAATGCATTAATTGTATAAATTAATAAAAATGGCCATTTATAAAAATATTAATAGTTTACTTTATATTTTTGTTACAACTCACTTATTAATCTGGACATTGGCTCCAAGTTTAACAAATCATAATTTACCACTTGATACTATCGAGGCATTAGCATGGGGTGGTGACCTAGACTGGGGATTTAATAAGCACCCCCCAATGAGCGCATTCCTACCAGAAATTTTTTACCAAATTTTTGGACCTCAAGACTGGGCTTATTATTTGTTAAGTCAAATCTGTATCGTAGTTTCATTTATTGTAGTTTTTAAGTTAGCTGAAGATTTTTTTGATAACAAAATTTATTGTTTACTATCTGTTTTATTATTGGAAGGAATATACTTCTATAACTTCACTACACCTGAATTTAACGTAAATGTTTGCTTAATTCCTTTTTGGTCTCTTTCGGTTTTTTATTTATGGAGAGGTATTAAGAATAATAAAATACTAGATTGGTTGTTACTTGGTTTATTTGCTGGATTTGGGTTTTTATCTAAATATTTATTTGTTTATTTAGGTTTAGCTATAGATGTACTTTTAATTTATATGATTTATACAAAAAGATTAAATTTTAAATGTTTAGTTTCTTTCGTCCCATTTATTATAATTTTGTTACCACATATTATTTGGTTAACCGAAAATGATTATATCACCATTACTTATGGACTTCTAAGAACTGGTTCAGACGAAGCAAATATTTTTAATCATGTAAAGCATCCTTTGATATTTTTAGGTAAGCAAATTGGATTATTATTACCATTTTTACTAATGGTTTTTGTTTTAATTAAAAAATTTAAAATGAATATTAATTTAAATGATGAAAAGCTTTTGTTTTTGGTGTCAATTAATTTAATTCCTATTTTTTTTATTTTTCTTACATCATTTACGATGGGTGTAAAAATAAGAACTATGTGGATGACGCCTTTTTATATAAGCTTTGGCTTATTATTTGTTTATATTTTAAAATCACAAATTAATTTTGAAAAAATGAGAGCTTTTTCTGCAATCTTTTTTACATTATTCTTATTATCTCCAATTCTGTATTCCTATGTTTCAATCTCTCAAATTGATAAAAGAACTGATTTTGATGGTAAAAAGTTAGCTCAGCAGGCTAAAGTTTTTTATGAAACCAAAGGTAAGGATCTTGGAAAAATGGAATATATTAAAGGAAATGAATGGATTGCAGGAAATATATCTTATCACCTTCCAGAAAGACCAAAATGGATTTATAGCTCAAGTGAAGTTCAATTGTGTAATAAAGATATGAAATGTTTAACATATAAATGAAATTTCAATTTAATCAAAAAAACAAGAGGCTTTTATTTATTATCGGGATTGTGATTTTAATTGAACTTTCGGGATACGGTTTTTTTGCTTCTCTATTTAGACTGATAGGCTCAGTAAGTTAATGAAAATAGTAATTCTAATTCCAGTCTTTAATGACTTTAAATCTGTATCAAAATTAATTGAAGAAATTGATATTAATATTTCTGAGCTTAAAGCAGCATTTTCAGTAATAGTAGTGAATGATGCTTCCACTGAGGAAAAAATTTTAGAAACTAAAAATTTAAATAATATTAAATCACTAAAATTAATAAATATGAGAAATAATAAAGGACATGCACGTTGTATTGCAGCAGGGCTTAAACATATTTCAGAAAATGAAGATTTTGACTATGTAATTCCTATGGATGGAGACGGAGAAGATAGACCAGAGGAAATAAAAAACTTTGTAGAAAAGATTAAAAATAATCTAAATAGAACAATTGTTGGAGAGAGGGTTAAAAGATCAGAAAGTTTCACTTTTAAAATTTGTTACTTCTTACACAAGATAATTACTTATACATTTACAGGGAAATTTATTAAATTTGGAAACTATACTTGTCTTACAAAGGAAACAGTTAAAAAATTAATAGAAGAGAAAGCAACTTGGAGTAGTTTTTCTGGTTCTTTAGCAAAAACTGAAAATAATTTAATTAAATCTCCATCTATAAGAGGCTCAAGATATTTTGGCCCATCAAAGATGAGTTTTTTAAATTTGATAAAGCACTCTTTATCTATAATTGCAGTCTTTAAAACAGGTGTAATTTTTAGATCTATATCATTTTATGCGATCTATTTAATAATAATTGCTGAATATATAAGTGTAATTACAGCAATACCACTAGCTGTAATCATTATTTTTGGATTAATAATATTAAAAATCTCAGGAAGAGAAAATATGACTGAGTTTAATAATTCTTTAACAAACATTTCAGATATTGACACATTAAAATAATTTAATTTAAAATAATTTATGAAAAATTTTTATCGTAAAGTTGCATTTGGACTTGGACCCGATGAAAAGCTGCCATCTGATCCACTAGAGTGGGCAAACAACCAATTGAATAATGTTCCTGAATTTTCTTGGAAGGGAAAAATCTTATCAGAAAAAGAACTTAGAGGTTACTATAGAGAGTGGGTTTATGGAGATAGAAAAGTTTTAAGAAAAAAATTTAAAAACGATAAAGATGGCTACAAAAGAGAAAAAAATAAGTTAAGGCATGCAACTGGACAAAAATTTTGGTGGAACCTTGAACTTTGTATAAGATATACAGAGGCTTTAAAAAGTCAAAATCCAGTTTTAGCTAAACTCTGGTACTTTTGGGGAAATCATTTCGCAATTAGTGAAAAAGATTTTTTAGCACAATATACAACAGGAGCATATCAGCGAGAGATTATTAGAACTAATATGAACCAAAACTTTGAAAAAATGGCTCAAGAGGCAACCAAAGGTTGGTCCATGATTCACCATTTGGATAACGAACAAAATATTGGTCCAAAAAGTCAAAGTGCAAAATGGGCAAGAGAAAAAGGAAAAAAAAGAGGTGTAAATGAAAATCATGCAAGGGAACTTTTAGAGCTACACACTGTTTCACCAAATTGTGGTTACTCTCAAGAGGATGTAATTCAAATGGCATATATTATGTCAGGTTGGAGACCTGAATGGGGAAAAAAAAGATTAGAAACTGGAGATGTGCATTTTGATCCTAATGCCCATCAACCTGGCTCAAAAATAGTTTTAGGTAAAAAATATAAAAGTGGAAGAAAAGGTTTATCAAATACAATTACGGATTTAGTTAATCACCCATCATGTAGAGAATTTATAGCCATGAAACTTTGTAGATATTTAATTACTGATAATCCTACAAAAGAAATGATGGAACCAATTATAAAAGCTTGGGAAAAATCAGATGGTTTTTTACCAGAGGTTCATAAGGCAGCAATTGAAGTTGCTTTCAATTATTCTGATAAATACAATAAATTTCAAAATCCTGAAAACTGGTTGTTACAAATGAGCAAAATGGCTGATGTTGATTTAATCCCATCTCCTGCATTTATGGATCTTTATAAAATTGGAAACAAACCTATAAGAGATCACAGAGCATTAGAATATTTAATGGATGAGCTTGGTCAACACCCTTATTTAGCGAAACAACCAAATGGATGGTCAGATATTTCAGAGGATTGGATGTCACCAGAATTATTAATTAGACGACTAGTTTATGCAAGAGAGGCTTATTATAAAAAATCTGGCAATTCACAAACAAAGGAATTTTATGAGGAAATGATTGAAAAAAATTATGATAATCCAGGTGAAATTTTAAAAATTATAGGTCAGCATAGAGAGATTGTTCATAAACACGTAATATTGTTTAATTTACCGGAGACATTAAGATCATGAAGATATCAAGAAGAAATTTTTTAAAAGGTTCAGCTACTACATTATTTTTAGCTGGTTTTAATTTTCCTGTTTTAGCAAATGCTGATAAGAAAAAAAATCTTGTAATTATAATGTTAAGAGGTGGAATGGATGGTTTATGTGCTGTTCCAATAATTGGAGATAAGAATTTTGAAAAGAGACGAAAAGATTTGATTTTAGACAAAACAATAAAGTTAAATTCTGATTTTGCCCTACATCCTAAACTAAAAAACTTTCATAATTTGTGGTTAAATAATCTTGGAGCGATTGTGCATGCAACGAATATTCCATATACAAAAAGATCTCATTTTGATGGTCAAAATCTCATGGAAACAGGTGGTCATATACCTTACTCCATAAAAACTGGTTGGTTAGGAAGAGGAATGAAATTAGCTGAGCTAAAAGGGGATGGTCTTGCATTGGCATTACCAATGCCTTTAATTCTTAGAGGAATTCCTAGTAATGATAATTTTTATCCTTCAAAAAAAAGACTTCCAAGAACAGAACTTTTACAACTTTTAAAATCAATTTATGCAAATAAATCTGAGCATGATCTAGCTAATATGATGGAAATAATTGCTAACAGATCTATGATGAATAATGGAGGCACCTCTATGTCTAGAAAAAATTCATCTTTAGCATTAAAGGCAGGTCTAGAATTAAAAAAAATAAATGGTCCAAGAGTTGCTGTGTTTGAAGTTGATGGTTTCGATACACATGCTGCACAAGGAGGAGTGAATGGTTCTCACTCAGATAGCTTAATTGAAATGGACTCCATTTTTAAAAGTTTAGAAAAAGGCTTAGGATCAAAAATAGAAAATACTTTAGTCTTAACTTTAACTGAATTTGGCAGAACCATTGAACAAAATGGAGGGCGTGGAACAGAACATGGTTATGGATCAGCAATATTTATGGCAGGTGGTCTACTAAAACAATCCCAAGTTTATTCTGATTGGCCTGGATTAAAGAAAAAAGAATTATTTGAAGGAAGAGATTTAAATTCAACAATTGATGCAAGATCTGTTTATGCATCAGCTATGTCTACAGTTTTTGATATAGATTTTAAAAGAATACAAAAAGAAGTTTTTTGGGGAGATAAGCTTCAAAACTTATCTGAAAAATTATTTAAAGTTTGATGAAAAAATTTTTAACAATTTTACTGTCACTTTTATTTTTAACTAATTTTGCAAACTCTCAGTCTAGATTTGGTGAATTAACTGAAATGAGAGACAAAAAAATGCGTGGCAAAGATGGACAATGGGTTAGACCTCATCCAGGACCTTTCGTTTGGAATCACATAGAAAGTGAAAAGGGTAAATTTTTTTGGGAAGATGTAGATAAATACGTATTATATGCACAAGATCACAACCAAACAATTTTAGCAACCATCTGGCCTCATACAAATTGGGATCAAAAATCTTGTAAAAGAAAAAAAGCTAGAAGTCCATTTGGAAAACATTTTACAAAATATTTGAGCAAACCATGCTCAATGGAAGATTATAAAACTTTTCTTATAAAATTAGTGGACCGTTACGATGGAGATGGTTCAAATGACATGCCTGGATTAACAAAACCAATTATATATTGGGACGTAATGAATGAACCTGAGTTTGATATGTTTTTTAAAGGAAGTGAGGAAGATTTTGTTGAAATCTTTAATTTTTCCTCAAAAGTAATTAAAGAACAGCAGCCAGATGCAGTTATTGTTATGGCAGGAGCTGCAGGAATGTTTCCAGAAAATAAAAAATATTGGAAATCAGCTTTGCCAAAAATTAAGGATCACTTTGATATTGCAAACATTCACCATATAAGCGGTCCAGATGGAAAGTGTGACAAACAGCTTTGGGTTGATGAATTTGCTACATTATTAAAAAGTGTTGAAATTGACAAACCTATTTGGTTAACTGAAGCTATGACCTGTGGCCCACCAGTAAAAGCATATGTAAATGCTTTTTTAAATGGAGCTGAACTAATTATTGATGTTGGCATAAACGCTCCAGGTAAAAAAATGTCGAAGAAAAATAGAAAAAAATTAAACGAATTTATTACTGAATATGATGGTTTTACATCAATAAAATACATTTCAAACAAAGAGGTAGAGTTTACATATAAAGATGGTTCAACAAAAAATTTAAAACTTAACTAAAATATACAAATGAAAAAATTCTTAATAATTATATTTTCTTTAATATTTTTCTTAAACACAAACGTTTTTGCAGAAAAAGTTGATGCTTTGAAAAAATTTAAAAAAGATATTCTTGGTGAAGAAGCAAAGAAAAAAATGAGTCTTGCATATGACTCTTTGACAAAACATAAAAAAATACTTAATTACAATGAAGATGAGGAAGCTGTAGACATTACGCTTGATTATAGTATGAAGGGGCATCCTGAAGACTGGGATCTCTCAGATGATCAAGCTCAAAGATGGGAATTTGTTACTAAAAGGAAAAATTATCATAAACTTGGTAAGGAAGTTTACTTAAAATATACTTTTAAATTAAATGCGGGACAAAATCATAATGCCAATATTTGGCAAGTAGTTGGAACTAAAAAAGGAGGAGAGATAATTTATCCTTCGATGCAAATTAGGTACACTACCGACGAAGACGATCTTCCTAATAGAATGGAATTTTTTTTTAAACAAATAGAGGAAGTTTATTGGACAGATATTGACCCAGTAGCAAACAGATTTAAACAAAAATTATATAAATTTGATTTAGGGAGTTTAACTGCATTTAAAAAAGAATATAGCACTGCACTTTTTAGAATAAAACCATCTAAAAAAGACGATGGAGAATTTATAATGTGGTTAAACGATGAAAAAGTCATTGAATTTTATGGACCGAACATGATTTTAGACAAAACTGGGGGTATAGCTTTTAAAATTGGTCTATATAGATATTGGAGTACAGCTTATGACCCAAATTCAATTGAACCCTCAACTTTATCTATCAAAGAGTATGTAATAAGTAAAAATTGCGAAAAAATTATGGATAAAGAAAAATGTGATTATAAATCTAAAGATAAAATAGCAAGATCGAAATATAAATATAAAATCCGTGACTCAGAATACATGCCAGAGGGCTCAAAAAAAATAAAAAGAATTACTTCTAAAGTTGTTCCTGAAGAAATAAAATTTGAGAAAATGAAAGGTAGCTTTTTAGCGATAATAAAAAATAAAAATGACGATAAATATCTTTTTAAGCATATAGGATATAGCAAAGCTGGAGCAGCTAAAGAGGGTTTAACTAAGTGTATGGAAAAATTCACTAATTTTTCTGACCAAGAGAATAATGCATGCTATGTACACTATGAAAGTGTAGTTGGTAAATTTTAAAAAATATATGAAAAGTTTTCTGTTATTTTTGATTATTGTGATTACTATTAATGTTCCTGCAAATGCTGGAGAATGGAAAAATAAAAATAAATGGAAAGTTTCGTGTGGTATAGTTGATAAAGAAGCGATTGTTGTGAATGGAAAGTCAAAAAAAAGTTACAACAAAAATGAGTTTAAAGTTAAAAATATAATATTTAAGTTAGACAAGGGTGATATTGGTAAATGTAAAAATGATAAAAAATCCTCAGGAGGATATCCTTACTCAGGAAGACAAGAAGTTACTCATAAACTACCAATTGGTCACTCAATATTTGAAACAGATTTATTAATAGAAGGCGCTCCATCAAAAAGGACTACTATTTTTCAAATTCATGATGGTAGAAATAGTGGTGCACCACCCTCATGGATTGGATTAAATGGTAAGTGGAGTATAATTCACAAGTTTCCAAAAGGAGAATGTTCTGAAGATAATTGTAAAATGCACAATTTTATAACTTTAGAATTAGGTAAAATTTATAAATTTAGGGCAGAAATTGATTATCAAAAAAAATCAAAATATTTATCTGTTAAATATTACTTAGATGATGAATTTATATTACAGCATTATGATGTACCCATATCTTCAAAAAAAACAGATGGACCTTATGGTCCTAATAAACCTTATATAAAAATAGGAATTTATCGAATTGGAGATACAGGCACTACAACTTATAATTACAATAATTTATCATTAAAGAATAAAAAAAAATCTACATTTAGTAAAATATAAATTTAAGATATGAGAAAAATTTTAGTTTTCTTAATTGTTTATTTTTTTTATTCCTCTTCTTACGCCAATCAGTTAAGTCAGAATGTTTTTGTTCCAAATAATATTTTACAAACTTATAATTCTTTGAGTAAAGAACATAAAATTAAATATTGTGAATTTAATAAATATAAGACACGTTTTGATATAATCGATAAAGATCTACCTCAAAGAATTAAAGGATTTAATTCTCGAATGGATAACATTGATCAGGTTGAAGGTGGTCATTTTGAAGATGTTTTCCAACAATTTAGTAAAGCAACTATTTTTATGTCAGCTACAGATGATCAAATATTAAAAGAAAGACTTTTTGATAAATTATTTATATGGGCTTCGAATAATGCACTTACTAAAACCAAACCATGTTACTCTAGTGATAAACAAAAAAATCTCAAATCAAAAGATTGTAAAAGTATGTGGAAAGATAAGGATGGACAAGATTTAGCAATTAAATTTGATGATGCTAGCACATTATTTACAATACTGAATTTAAATTATATTTATGATTTTTATTTTAAAGGATTTAAAATTGAAGATAATCGACATAAAATTATAAATAAATGGTTTAAAAGTTTTTACAAAAGAATACCCAATCAATCAATTAATGATTTTTATGGTCACCAAGGTGGTTGGTCATTTCCAAATGTATTTATTAAACATTCGCAAGATAAAAAATACAAAAATAACATAAAAAAAGTATTAAAAGGAATGAATAAAGAACTTTTAAAAGATGGAAGTTTTAAAGATAGAACAACACGTGGAAATAGAGCTCTTCACTATCATAATCAATCTTTAGCTGAGTTATTTGTAGTTATTGAAATGGCTTATGCAGCAAATTTAGATCTGCCTAAAAATATGGAAACAAAATTATTAAAAGCTGTTCAGATATTTTACGAGGGCTATCTGGACCCTATGTCTATAGAACCTTGGGCAAAAAAAAAATATAATTCTAAATCATCTAATGGAAATCAGGTATTCAGAAAAATAAATAGGCAAGGGTATGCATCTGGATGGTTTCATATTTTTCAAGTGAGATATCCTGACCACGAAATTTCTAACTGGTTTAAGAATGTATTGGTAGATAGTTCAAGTTTAAAAAATGGTTTACAAATTGGAATAGGAATAGGTTGCATTTATAATGCTGTAGCAAACAATTGAAAATATTAAGATTATTTTAATGTTTTTGAACTAAGCTCTAATCGTTGGCAGCAAGTAGAAATCTGCAGTATCTATTTTAGATGAATGCTCTCTTCTCATATTCCATCTTTTTTGAACACCAGCGCTAGCAAGACTTAACGTAGATCTTCCGTACCGGTAGTTAGTATTATCAATAGACTTCATTAAACCCTTAATTTTCTCGTCTTTTTCAGAATAAAATAGGTTCTTACTACGATCTTCATTGGATAAACCAGTAAGCATTACCCCTGCCTTTTGATAACGGTAGCCATTTTTAAAGATAGAGTCTAAAGCAACTAAGGCAGTTTTAACTATTTCAATGCTGTTGTTTGTAGAAATTGCAAAATCTATTGTCTTTGAGTTTGAATAATATCCAAATCTACTTTGAAAAGGACTAGTTCTAACAAAAACAGTAATTGATTTTGCAATTAAAGATTCAGATCTTATTTTTTCAGATGCATTTAAACAATAATTTGCAACTGCTTCTTTTAATTCCTGATATTTTTCAATTCTTTGACCAAAAGAACGAGATACAACACAACTTTTTCTTTTTGATTGAGTTGTCTCGATATCAATACAAGGAATTCCTCTTAACTCCATTGCAGTTCTTGAACCCAAAACATTTGAATTTTTCTTTACCCATGTATTTGATTTATTTTTTAGTTGCTTGGCGTTATAAATTCCATTTTTATGGTAAAATTTTGTTAATTGTCTTCCAACACCCCATACATCGTTAATTTCTACTTTCTCTAATATGGGATCAATATTTTCAATTCCTATCAAACTTGTTACACCTGATTTTTTTTTCTTTGCAATATGATTTGCAACTTTACTTAAAGTTTTTGTTTTAGCAATTCCAATACTAGTTGGAATACCTGTCCACTTTAAAACTGTTTCCCTAATTTCTTTTCCAACTTTTTCAACTTCACTATCTGGAAAATTTGATAAGTCTAAAAATGCTTCATCAATAGAATAAACTTCAATAGCAGAGTTAAATCTTTTTAGCGTTCTCATTACTCTTCTAGATAAATCTCCATATAAAGAATAATTAGATGAAAAAACTTCAACTTTATTTTTAACAATAATATTTTTTGCTTTAAAGTAAGGCTCTCCCATTTTAATACCTAAAGCTTTTGCTTCTGTTGATCTTGAAATTATACAACCATCATTGTTAGATAAAACTACAACAGGTTTTTTTCTTATTTTAGGATTGAATAACCTCTCACAAGAAACATAAAAAGAGTTACAATCAATAAGTGCTATTTTTTTAGTATACTGAATGGATGACATAAGTTACAACTCCCCAAATAAATATATCTTCATCTTCGTTAATTAAAATTCGATCTGTAAATTCTTTAGAACCTGATGTTAAAAATTTTTTATCTCTTTCTTGAACTAAACTTTTAACAACTAGTTCGTCATGAACATTTGCAATAACTGTTGAGAAATTTTTTGGCGTTAAACTTTTATCAACAACTAATAGATCACCATCATTAATTCCAACATCCACCATTGATTTTCCTTGAACTCTTATGATGAAAGTTGCTGGAACATTTTTGATTAAATGAACATTTAAATCGATATCTTCCTCAATATAGTCTGTGGCAGGGGACGGAAAACCCGCGCCAGCTTTATGTAAATAGTAAGGTATCGTTAGCTTCATAAATGTTCTTATTTTGTTCTAATTAATATCTAAGTTATTCAATAGTGTCAATCAGGTTGTATTTTGAGTCTGTAACTGAATCAAAAGTGAATCAAAACGTGAACATCGAAACGACATATTGTATACATGTGGATAACTTTAACCACAAATAGATTAAATATTAAAATGGAAAAAAATAAAAACTTAACCGGCGGATGTATATGCGGGCAAGTTAAATATACAATTACAGAAAAACCTTTATTCACCCAAGCTTGTCATTGCAAAGATTGTAAAATTATAACTGGATCATCTTATGTTATTAATTCGAGTGTTTTAGATAACACTTTAATCATAGAAGGCGAAGTTTCATCAACTGAACTTAAAGCAGGTAGTGGAGCTACCTCAAGAGCTTATTTTTGTAACAAATGTGGTACTTATATTTATACAGATTATGCTACGGCAGTTGGTCGATCAACAGTTAGAACTAAAACTTTAGATAATTCCGAAAACTTTCCTCCTGATGCGCATATATTTACAAAAGATAAAGATCCATGGTTAAAACTTACTGATGATGCAAATTGTTTTGAAAAAATGTATGATTTAAAAAATACTTGGCCAAAAGAAAGTTACGAAAGATATAAAAATTATTTAAAAGATAATAAAAAATAAATTTTTAGGAGATTAAAATATGAAAAAATTATCCTGTCATTGTGGTGCAATAGAAGCAGAGGTAAAGATGCCTTTGGGTGGTATTGAAAAAATTATGCGTTGCAATTGTTCAATATGCAAAAAAAAAGGTTATATTATTGGAGTACTTGGTCCTGATGATTTTAAACTTACTAAAGGGGAAGATAAGTTATCACTTTATCAGTTTTATACTAATACTGCTAAACATTACTTTTGCTCAATTTGTGGAATTCACACTCATAATAGACCTAGAAGCAATCCAAAAATATTTGGTGTAAATATTGCTTGTATAGAAGGTGTGGAGCCATTTGAAATTGAAGATGTGCCAGTGAACGATGGCAAAAATCATCCTTTAGACCAAAAAAAATAAATTTTTTATGCAATCAATTACTGAGTGTTATAAAAAAGTTAGTAAAGACTGTTTTAAGTTTATAAAATCTCAAGAAACAACAAAGGAAAAATTTAAAAATAAAGAAAAGATGATTAAATCTTTTCTAATTCCAATTAGTTTCTGGATCAATAATAGAACAAATAAATCTAAACCTTACTTAATAGGCTTAGCAGGAGGTCAAGGGACTGGCAAAACAACGATTAGCTCAATATTAAATATTATATTAACAAAATATTTTAAGTTAAATGTTTTTAAAATCTCAATTGACGATTTGTATAAAACTCGAAAAGATAGAGTAAAATTGTCAAAAAAAATTCATCCCTTATTAATGACCAGAGGTGTTCCAGGTACTCACGACATAAATTTTATCTTTGATCTTTTAAAAAAAACAAAGAGTAAGAGATTTAATCATCATAGACTTCCTAAATTTAATAAGGCAATAGATGACAGGTTAAAAAGAAAGTCTTGGTACTTAGTAAAAAAAGTACCAGATGTTATAATCTTTGAAGGATGGTGTGTAGGAGCTAGAGCAGAAAAAAATATAAGTTTAAAAAAATCGATTAATCCTCTTGAAAGAAAAGAAGATAAAAATTTAAGATGGAGAAAATATGTAAATCATCAATTACAAACAAAATATAAGAAATTATTTTCTAGATTAGACTGTTTGTTATTTTTAAAAGCTGGTAACTTCAAATTATTACAAAGTTGGAGACTTAAGCAAGAGAAGTTGCTTAAATTAAACTCAAAAAATAAAGCAAATAGTAAGGTTATGAGTAAAAATGAGGTGTTAACATTTATGCAGACTTACCAAAGAGTCACACAAAATATGTTTAAATACGCCCCAAAATATTCGTCGGTTGTATTAAATTTAAATAGAAATCATCAAATTAAATCCATAAAATATAATAAATGAAAAAAATATCCTTAATTATCTTTTATTTAATAGTCTTTACACTACCAGTTAGTGCAGTAACTTTAAATGATGCACTAAAACAGACCTATGAGAATAATTTAGAGCTTAAAGCAGAGAGAAAAAATTTAGAAGTTCAAAAAGAAGTCTTAAATATTTCAAAAAGTGACTTTTTTCCAACTTTAACTCTTACAGGAACTAAAAGTTTCGAAGATACAAATAAACTTACAAATCAAAATGGTACTGATGCTTCAATAACTAATACAAATCCCATGACATCTTCTGTAAAATTAGAGCAAACACTTTTAGATGGTAGTGGACGCGATACCAAATACGAAAAAAGCAAATTGGGATTAAATTTGTCTGAAGCTCAACTTATTAAAAAAGAACAAGAAGTATTTTTAAAAGCAATTGAAGCTTATACAGCTTTAATTCTTGCTTACGAAAAATTAAATATTAACCAGGAAAACGTAGATTTACTTCAAAGACAATTTGAAATTGATAATGCAAGACTTTCAAGAGCTCAAATAACAGCAACTGATTTAGCCCAATCACAATCTTCTTTAGCTGGAGCGCAAGCAGGCTTCATTGGAGCACAAAATAGTATTGTAACAAGTAAGTTAGCTTATGAAAATATTATTGGGCCAATCAATATTAATGAAAAATTAAAAAAGATATACAATGCAGATGTTTCTATTCCATCAAGTCTAGCTGAAGCAAAAAAAACATCTGAACAAAAAAGCCCAGAACTAATTATTGCAGATATTGAATATGGACAATCTGAATTAGATGTTAAGATTGCTCGTTCAGATCTTTCTCCAACAGCAAAACTATCATTGGAGAGAACTTATGTTGATGATTTAAGTGCAACTTATGATGAAAGAGAAAAAGATGTTCTTCAAGCAACTGTGAGTTGGCCTTTTCAGTTTGGTGGAAAAAACAAATCAAATGTTAATAAAAATCTTCAAGTAAAAGGTATGAAAAAATTATTGCTTGAAAACGCATATAGAAATAATACGCAGTCAGTTACTGCCGCTTGGTCCACACTCGAGTCTTCAAAGAGTTTTTTAAGAGCTGTACAGGCGCAAGTTAAAGCAGCAGAAATAGCAAATGAGGGAATTAGCTTTGAATATGAGAGTGGGCTGAACAGATCTACGTTTGATGTTCTGCAATCAAGATCAAATCTAATAAATGCTAAAATAAATCTTGCTGAGGCTGAGAGAAACTATCTTTTAGCTCAATACAGATTAATAAAGTCAGTTGGCTTACTTAATAGTGAGTACTTAAAACTTAGATAAATAGCGACTTCTAGCCCTAATTTTAAAAAAATATTGCCAATGAGAACAAAATGTGTACATTTATCTTCATGATTCGAATGTTAATAAATGAAAAAAACGAGGCAAAAAATGACTAAAAATAACTTAAAAGTGGTGAAATCCACAAAAGATAAAGAATTGGAAGATAAAGAAAAAAATAAAGCACTAGATGCAGCAATCAGCCAAATAACAGACAGCTTTGGAAAAGGCTCTGTGATGAAGCTTGGAGAACAAAAAGCAATGGATATTGAGTCCATTTCTACTGGATCTTTGAGTTTAGACTTGGCACTTGGAATAGGTGGACTACCAAAAGGCAGAATTGTTGAAATTTATGGACCAGAGTCATCTGGTAAAACTACATTAGCATTACAGGTTGTTGCTGAAGCGCAAAAAGCAGGTGGAATTTGTGGATTTGTAGATGCAGAACATGCATTGGATCCAGTCTATGCAAAGAAATTAGGAGTTAACACAGAGGAGTTACTTATTTCACAACCAGACACTGGTGAACAAGCATTAGAAATAACTGATACTTTAATTAAATCTGGTTCAATGTCAGTTTTAGTAGTCGACTCTGTTGCAGCATTGACTCCAAGAGCAGAAATTGAAGGAGATATGGGAGATCACCATGTTGGTCTTCAAGCAAGACTAATGTCTCAAGCTCTTAGAAAATTAACAGGATCAATTTCAAGAACTAATACAATGGTTATATTTATTAACCAAATTAGAATGAAAATTGGTGTAATGTTTGGAAGTCCAGAAACAACTTCTGGAGGTAATTCTTTGAAATTTTATTCTTCAGTAAGAATGGATATTAGAAGAATTGGAGCAATTAAAGATAAAGAGCAAATTGTTGGAAATACAACAAGAGTAAAAGTTGTTAAAAACAAAGTTGCACCACCATTTAAAGTTGTTGAGTTTGACTTAATGTATGGAAAAGGAATTAGCAAAGTAGGGGAACTAATCGACCTTGGCGCCAAAGCTGAGATTGTTGAAAAATCTGGAGCTTGGTACGCTTACAAAGGTGAAAAAATTGGTCAAGGTAGAGAGAATGCTAAACTTTACCTTGAACAAAATCCAAAAGCTGCGGCTGAGATTGAAATGGCAATTAGAGAAAAAGCCGGTGTTATTTCAAAGAAGATTGAAGGCAATCCTTTAAGTGAAGAAAAGCTTGAAGCGCAGAAAAAAGAGGAAGAAGTTCCTTCTAAAAAGAATTAGCAGATAACTTTTAGTTATTAAAAAAAGGCGCTCTATTGGGCGCCTTTTTTCCCTTCAGAAGTGTAGACATCATATAAAAATGCTGTATTTTGGTTAAATATGGCTAAAACATTAAATGAAATCAGGTCAGCATTCTTAGATTATTTTGAAAAAAATGATCATAAAATAGTTGAGTCTAGCAATTTAGTCCCGAATAATGACCCAACATTGATGTTTGCCAATTCAGGAATGGTCCAATTTAAAAATGTGTTTACTGGACTGGAAAATAGAGATTATCAAAGAGCTACAACATCTCAAAAATGTGTAAGAGCAGGTGGTAAGCATAACGATCTTGAAAATGTTGGCTATACTCCAAGACACCATACATTTTTTGAAATGTTGGGAAACTTTTCTTTTGGCGACTATTTTAAAGAAAGAGCTATTGAACTAGCTTGGAATTTAATAACTAAAGAATTTGGTTTAGATAAAAATAGGCTTTATGTGACTGTCTACCATGACGATGATGAAGCCTTTAATTACTGGAAAAAAATTGCTGGGTTAAGTGAAGATAAAATCATTAGAATAGCAACATCTGATAATTTTTGGTCTATGGGAGAAACGGGACCTTGCGGTCCATGTTCAGAAATATTTTATGACCATGGAGACCACTTAGAAGGTGGATTGCCAGGAACAAAAAATGAGGATGGGGATAGATTTATAGAAATTTGGAATTTAGTCTTTATGCAGTATGAGCAAATCTCAAAAGATAAGCGAATTAATCTGCCAAAACCATCAGTTGATACTGGAATGGGTTTAGAGAGAATTGCTGCATTACTTCAAGGTACTCACGACAACTACGAAACAGATCATTTTAAAAAAATAATAAACTCTGCTGCAGAAATTTTAAAAGTTCAACCTAATAACGATAATTTAGCAAGTTTTAGAGTAATAGCAGATCACTTACGAGCAAGTTCATTTTTAATTGCCGAAGGAGTTTTGCCATCAAATGAAGGAAGAGGTTATGTCCTAAGAAGAATTATGAGAAGAGGAATGAGGCATTCACACCTACTTGGTTCTAAAGAACCAATTTTTTATAATATTTTTAAAACTTTAAAAGATGAGATGAAAGGTAATTACTCAGAAATAGAGAGAGCTGAGTCTTTAATAAAAGAAACTTTAAGAATGGAAGAGGAAAAATTTTTAATTCTTTTAGATAGAGGTATTAAAATATTGAATGAGGAAATAACTAAAATAGACAAGATATTACCTGGAGAAGTAGCTTTTAAACTCTATGATACTTATGGTTTTCCATTGGATCTTACGCAAGATATTTTAAAAAATAAATCTTTGACAATTGATGATGGTAAATTTCAAAGTTTAATGAAAGAAAGCAAAGAACTTGCTAAGAAAAATTGGAAAGGCTCAGGTGATAGTGCGGTAGATAATATTTGGTTTTCGATTAAAGATCGATTAGGTCCTTCAGAATTTCTAGGATATGAGACGGATCAAGCAGAAGGCATTATTTTATCATTAATAAAAGACAATAAAGAGGTAAATGAACTTAATGAGAATGATGAAGGAATTATTATTTTAAATCAAACTCCTTTTTATGGAGAGTCTGGAGGGCAGGTAGGAGATACTGGTGAAATAATATCTGGAGATTTTAAGTTCGAGATAACAGATGTCCAAAAAAAACTGGGTGATCTATTTGTACATTACGGCAAAGTTAAATCAGGAAACATAAAGATCAAAGATAATGTTGAGATGAAAATTGATATAGATAGACGTAATAATATAAGAGCTTATCACTCTGCAACACACCTTTTGCATGAGTCCTTAAGAAGAGTATTAGGCACCCATGTTACACAAAAAGGATCATTGGTAGCACCAGATAGACTAAGGTTTGATTTTAGCCATATGAAACCAATTTCAGACCAGGAAATAGAAAAAATAGAAAGTTATGTTAATTCTATGGTCCAAAAAAAGTCAGAAGTTAAAACAAGGATCATGACTCCTAAAGAAGCAGTAAATAATGGAGCTCTTGCACTTTTTGGAGAAAAATATGGAGAAGAAGTTAGAGTATTATCTATGGGAGATGAGAAAGAAAAGTATTTTTCCACAGAATTATGTGGAGGTACACATGTACGAAACACTGCTGACATTGGAAAATTTAAAATTATTAGTCAATCATCAATTGCAGCAGGTGTTAGAAGAGTAGAAGCTCTTAGAGAAAATCAGTTAAATAGTTTTTTACAAAATAAAGAGAAATTATCTGACTTATCTGTAAAAAAAGATGAAGAAATGATTAATGACTTATCAAAACAGATAATTAAATTAGGTGGCAAACCAAATCTAGAAAATGAAGATAATAAGATTTTAATTAAAGAATTATCAAAACAACTAGAGCAATTAAAATTTAGTTCAATTTTAGAAAATAACTCAAAAAATATAATTCTAGATTTTAAAGTTAATAAAGTAAGTGTAAGATTTCAAAAAGTTGATGACCTTCCACCTAAAGAGCTAAGAAAATTGGTTGATGTCGGAAAAAAAGAGCTAAAAACAGGAATTGTGATAGTTTTCGCTAGTCTAGATGACAAAGTAGGTCTTGCAGTTGGGTTAACAAATGATCTTATTGATAAGTATGATGCAGTCACATTTGCTAAAACAGGATCTGAAATTATTGGTGGAAAAGGTGGTGGTGGAAGAAAAGATTTTGCACAAGCAGGAGGCCAATTTAAAGATAAAATTGATGAGGCTTTTGAAAAAATTAAGACTTTAATTTAGTTTTTGTCTCAGCTTACCATCTAAAGTATCCAAAAATTGATTAGTTGTTAAATACTTTGTTGAAGGTCCTATCAAAATAGCTAAGTCCTTAGTCATTGATCCCTCTTCAACACAATCAACACATACTTTTTCAAGTGTCTCTGAAAACTTTATTAATTCCTCATTTCCATCTAATTTTCCTCTATGAGCCAGCCCTCTTGTCCAAGCAAAAATAGACGCGATTGGATTTGTTGATGTTTCTTTACCTTGTTGATGCATTCTAAAGTGTCTGGTTACTGTTCCATGCGCAGCTTCAGCTTCCATTGTTTTGCCATCAGGAGCAAGCAAAACACTTGTCATTAAACCTAAAGATCCATATCCTTGAGCAACTGTATCTGATTGTACATCTCCATCATAATTTTTGCATGCCCAAATGTATTTTCCATGCCACTTCATTGCACATGCTACCATGTCATCTATTAATCTATGTTCATAAGTAATTTTATTTTGATCAAATCTATCTTTAAATTCATTTTCAAAAACTTCTTCAAAAATATCTTTAAATCTTCCATCGTATCTTTTTAAAATTGTATTTTTGGTAGAAAGATAAACTGGCCATTTTTTAATTAATCCATAGTTGAAGCAAGATCTAGCAAAGTCTTCTATTGATTTATCTAAATTATACATAGATAAAGCTATTCCTGGTCCAGGAAAATTAAAGACTTCATACTTTCTCTCATCAGAACCATCTTCAGCAGTCCATTTTATTTCTAACTTACCTTTACCGGGCACTGTAAAGTCTGTAGCTCTGTATTGATCACCAAATGCATGTCTACCTATAATCAATGGATCTGTCCATGAGGGCACAAGTTTTGGAATATTTTTACAAATTATGGGTTCTCTAAAAACAGTTCCTCCAATTATGTTTCTTATTGTACCATTTGGAGATCTCCACATTTTTTTAAGATTAAATTCTCTTACTCTAGCTTCATCGGGTGTGATGGTTGCACATTTAATGCCAACACCATTTTTTTTAATTGCATTAGCACATTCAATTGTTATTTTGTCCTCAGTTTTATCCCTACTTTCCATTCCTAAATCGTAGTACTCAATTTTGAGATCAAGGTAAGTTAAAACGAGCTTATTTTTTATGAAGTCCCATATAACTCTGGTCATTTCATCGCCATCTAACTCTACAATGGGGTTTTTAACCTTAATTTTACTCATTTTTTCGATATATCTTAATAGTTGAATTTATTCTTTTTGTATACATATTAATCAAAAATTATCAATTATAGGATTGTCATGAGTAAAATATTTCCAAAAATACACAATGAAGGATACAAATTTATTATTATTTTTGCAATCGTAACTATAATTCTCTATTTCCTAAACGGATTTCTTGGTTTTATAGGATTGGTATTAACTATTTGGTGTTATTATTTTTTTAGAGACCCTGAAAGAACTTCAATAGGTGATGATAACTATCTTACAAGTCCAGCCGATGGAGTTGTACTACAAGTAATGGATAGTAATGGTCCAAAAGAATTAGGTTTAGAAAATAAACAAATGAAAAAAATTAGTATTTTTATGGATGTCTTTGATTGCCATGTAAATAGGTCTCCATGTTCTGGAGCAATATCTGAGATACTTTATAAACCAGGAAAGTTTTTTAATGCATCTTTAGATAAGGCTAGTGAAGATAATGAAAGAAATTATTATAAAATAAAAAATTCTGATGGAGAAGATATAATTGTTGTCCAAATAGCAGGACTTATTGCAAGACGGATTGTAACAGAGGTTTCTAAAGATGAGCTTGTAGAACAAGGTTCAAGAATAGGAATGATTAGATTTGGAAGTAGAGCTGATATGTATTTTGAAAATTATACTCCTTTGGTAAAAGTTGGTCAAAAAACCATAGCTGGTGAAACTTTAATCGCAAAAAAATGATTTGATGAATCCTCAAAATAAAAATATTAAGTTAGTTTCTAATAAAAAAACAAGAGTTATTTTACCAAATATTTTAACACTTGTTGGAGTATGTATTGGATTGACTTCAATAAAGTTTGCATTTGATGGAAAATTTGAATTGTCAATTATAGCGGTTATAGTAGCTGCAATTATTGATGGATTAGATGGGAGAATTGCAAGGTTAATTAAAGGAACTTCTAAAGTTGGAAAAGAACTAGACTCTCTTACAGATGTAATAAGTTTTGGTGTTGCTCCAGCTTTTATAATGTATTTTTGGGCGTTGTCTGAAACTGGAAGAGCAGGTTGGTTAATTGCATTAATTTATGTTGTTTGTGTTGCGCTTAGACTTGCAAGGTTCAATGTTTCATCAAACGAAGAGAGTTCTTGGAAAGATAGTTTTTTTGAAGGTATTCCTTCTCCAGCAGGTGGAGTTCTTGTTTTAATGCCCTTGATATTAAGTATTAGTGAATTTCAGTTTTTAAACTTAAATTACCAAATTATTGTACCAATTATGTTTATAATTGTTTCAATACTATTAATAAGCAAAATACCAACTTATTCTTTTAAAAGGATAGCTGTCCCAAGAAGTACATCAATATTTTTGTTATTTGGAATTATCTTATATTTTGGCTTAATTCTTGTTTATACATTTAACGCTATTATTATTTCAGGTGTAATTTATTTGTTAATGGTACCAATAAGTTCAATGCATTATCTTATGACCAAAAAAAATGTGAA
This sequence comes from Pelagibacteraceae bacterium AG-325-E23, assembly GCA_003282945.1. Classification (GTDB taxonomy): domain Bacteria; phylum Pseudomonadota; class Alphaproteobacteria; order Pelagibacterales; family Pelagibacteraceae; genus Pelagibacter. Next base: position 44,121 of record QBYG01000004.1, on the reverse strand, counting down.
AGCCATCGCAGATGATACTGATCATCATGAAGATGTGTTATAAATGAGGGAAAATACAATAATCTCATTAGCAGATTCAAATTATTTCAATCTTCTTAACGAATTAATTGATTCAATTAATAGATTTGAACAAAGCAAAACAGTAGATATTTGCATCATGGATGCAGGATTAACTGATGAACAAATTAAAATATTAGAAAAAAAAGTATTTCAAATCAAAAAGGCTGAGTGGGATATAGAAGTTCCAAATTTTAAGATAAAAGGAAGAGAGTGGTTGAAAAGTCAGGTATCTAGAGCATTCTTACCAAATTATTTTCCGGGATATAAAAAATATTTATGGATAGATGCGGATGCATGGGTAAACTCTTGGTATGCAATTGATCTTTATTTTAAAGGATGTGAGAATAATAAATTATCAATAGCAACATCAGCAGATAGATCCTATGGAAGAGTTTTAAGAGCAGAATGGGTATTTGGAAGTTTTGCAAGAATAAAATCACAAAATTACAAACATGCTAAATCATCTGGATTTTCAGAAAAAGTTTCAAGGGAAGTGGCACTTAAACCCCATTTGAATATTGGATTGTTTTGTTTAGAAGAAAGTGCTCCTCATTGGGAAATATGGCAAAAAAATTTAAAAAAAGCATTGTCCTCTGGAAAAATTTGGGGTTCAGAGCAAATAGCAATGAATATTACAATATATTCAGATAATTTAGATGTAGAAATTTTACCTGCTTATTGTAACTGGACTCTAATTGAAGCAATTAAATTTGACAAAAAACAAAATACTTTTGTAGAACCTTATTTACCAAATCATGTAATAGGAATTATTCATTTAGCAGGAAAAAATAATGATAATATAAGAAATAATAAAAATTACATATCCAAAATTAAAACATTGGATGGAGATATAATAGAAAAATCTTTAAGATTTGAGAATTAGTTGAAAAAGAATAAATTTTCTAAAAATTGGATCATTAAGCAAAAAAGAGATATTTACGTAAAAAAATCAAAATTAGAGGGTTATAGGTCAAGAGCAGTATATAAATTGCAAGAGATAAACGATAAATTTAAAATAATTAAAAATAATATTTTAGTTATAGATCTTGGTGCAGCCCCTGGAAGCTGGTCTCAGTATATATCGAGAAATTTCGGTAATTCTAAAATAATTTCAATTGATTTAAAAGATATTGAGCCAATTAAGAATTTAGTACATATAAAAGGGGATTTTACTGAAGAGCAGCAAAAAAAAAGTATCAAAAGTTATTTTGGTAAGAAAGTAGATCTTATAGTCTCTGATATGGCAGTTAATACCACAGGCAATAAAAGTGTAGATTCCCTAGTTACAGGAGAATTATGTATAGAAGCAATGAATTTTGCTATTGAATTACTAAATAAAAAAGGAAATTTTATTTCTAAGCTTTTTATGGGATCATCTTTTAACGAGATTGTCGCATTAGGAAAAAAATCTTTTAAAGATGTAGATATCTTCAAGCCACCTTCAAGCAGAAAAGACTCTAAAGAAAATTTTATTATTTGTAGAAATTTGAGATAGTTATCCTTTTATTTTTTCAAGAATCATTTATATAAGGACATGGAAACTATTAAAGAGGCTTTAACATTTGATGATGTTACATTAGCACCAAACTACTCAGCAATTCTACCTAGTGAAGTAAATACCTCCATAAATTTAACAGAAAGTCTAAAGTTAAAAATTCCACTTTTGTCATCTGCAATGGATACTGTTACAGAGTCTTCAATGGGGATTGCTATGGGGAGAGCTGGGGGATTAGGAATAATTCATAGAAACTTAAATATTGAAGAACAAATAAAAGAAATTAGAACAGTAAAATCAAAAAAAATATTAGTAGGTGCAGCAGTTGGTGCAAATGAAAAAGAATTAAAGAGAGCTGAAAAAATATTAAAAGAAAACTTAGACATAATAGTAATTGATACAGCACACGGACACACCAAAAAAGTAGGAGATATGATCAAAAAAATTAAAAAAATACGTCCAAAGAAAACAGCAATTTGTGCTGGAAATATAGCTACGGCAGAGGCTGCAAAATTTTTGGTTGGATTAGGTGTTGACATTATAAAAGTAGGAATAGGCCCAGGATCTATTTGTACAACAAGACTTGTAGCAGGGATAGGAGTTCCACAATTAAGCGCAATTTTAAATGTTAAAAAAGGTATTGGGAAAAGTAAAACAAGTTTAATTGCTGACGGTGGAATTAAATTTTCTGGTGATATTGCTAAAGCATTAGCTGCTGGAGCAGATGCAGTTATGATAGGTTCATTATTTGCAGGTACAGATGAAGCGCCAGGAAAAAAAATAAAGAAAAATGGTAAATTATATAAATATTTCAGAGGTATGGGGTCTATAGGAGCAATGAACAAAGGTTCAGCAGACAGATATTTTCAAACGAAACAAAAAGATACATCAAAATATGTAGCGGAAGGTGTAGAGGGATACATTAAATACAAAGGTAAAGTCGATAAAATAATATACAACTTAGTTGGAGGTTTGAAATCTTCAATGGGTTATATGGGGGCTAAGAAAGTAATTGATCTGAGAAAAAAACCAAAATTTGTTAAAATTACTAAAGCAGGTTTTTATGAAAGTATGGTACATAATATAGATGTTGTTAAAAAATAACTATGAAATACTTAATTTTAATTTTTACATTTATTTCTTTTAGCCTTTTTGCTAAGGCGAATGAAAATAATTTTTTCAAGGAAGCCAAGGATTTATTTGACAAGGAAAAATATGAAGATTCAAAGTTTTTATTTCATAGAAATATAGTCTATAACCCAAAAGACTCAGAATCCTACCTATATTTAGCTAAAATTTTTAAAATTGAAGAAGATAAAAGACAAGAAGAAAAGAATATAAAAACTACTTTACTTTTAGACCCTAAGAATGAAGAGGCAATGTTCCTTTTAATTGATATGGAATTAGAAAGATCAAATTTTTCAAAAGCAGACGAATTGAGTAAAGATTTTAAGAAAATTTGTTTAGATATGTGTGAAAAAATTGGTTCAATTGAAAGTCGTTTAAAAGATTTTGAAAGAAAAGATGCGTCTTGAGGACACTCTCAATAAAATACTAATTGTAGACTTTGGTTCCCAATTTACACAGTTAATTGCAAGAAAAATCAGAGAACTAGGTATTTATTGTGAGATAGTAAGTCACAAAAAAATAGAAAAACTCACAAAGTTTGAAAATAATATTAAAGGAATAGTTTTATCTGGTGGTCCTTTAAATGTCTATGAGAGTAAAAAAGTAAAATTTAATAATAAAATTCTTAAACTAGGAGTACCTATACTAGGCATATGTTTTGGTCATCAAATTATTTCAAAAGCAATGGGAGGAAGTGTAAGAAGCTCTAAACATAGAGAATTTGGGCTTGCTGAAGTAAAAGAAACTAGAAAAAGCAAGTTAACTAAAGATTTTTTTTCTAAGGGAAAAAATAATGTATGGATGAGCCATGCAGATCAAGTAACAAAATTACCAAAAAATTTTAAAACAATTGCACAAAGTATAAATTCTAAGATGTGTATTATTGAAAATGTAGAAAAAAAAATGTTTGGTATTCAATTTCACCCAGAAGTAAGCCATACTATCAAAGGAAAGTTAATACTTAAAAATTTTATATTTTCTATATGTAAAATAACTAAAAATTGGTCTTCAAGAGATCAGAAAAAAAAATTAATAAATGAAGTAAAAAATAGCGTAGGAAATTCAAAGGTTATTTGTGCACTATCTGGAGGTGTAGATAGCAGTGTAGTTGCTAAATTACTGTCAAATGCCATAGGAAAAAAATTAACATGTATATTTGTTAATACTGGTTTACTTAGGAAAGATGAAGAAAAGCAAGTTGTAAACACATTTAAGAAGAGATTTAAAATTAATCTAATCTATGTAAATGCAGAAAATTTATTCTTATCTAAATTAAAAAATATTTCTGATCCAGAAAAAAAAAGAAAAATAATAGGAAATCTTTTTATTAAAATTTTTGAAAAATATTCAAATAAAATTAAAAATGTAAAATTCTTAGCCCAAGGAACTTTATACCCTGATCTAATTGAAAGTAAGTCTGTAACTGGAAGCCAAACATCAAAAATAAAATCTCATCATAATGTGGGAGGTTTGCCAAAAAAAATGAAACTTAAATTAGTCGAACCACTTAAATATCTTTTTAAAGATGAAGTTAGAAAACTAGGATTAGAACTTGGATTAAGTAATGAAATAATATCTAGACACCCATTTCCTGGACCAGGTCTTGCAATTAGAATGCCTGGCATAATCACTAAAGAAAAAATAAAAATTTTAAAAGAGGCAGATAATTACTTTATCAAATCTTTAAAAGACAATAATTTATATCATAAGATTTGGCAGGCTTACGCAGCCTTACTTCCTGTTAAGACTGTTGGTGTAATGGGCGACAATAGAACTTATGAGTATCTTTGTCTGTTAAGAGCAATAACCTCAGAAGATGGTATGACGGCAGATTTCTTTCAATTTAAAAAATCCTTCATGCAGTCAATATCTAATCAAATTATAAATAATATTAGAGGTATTAATAGAGTTGTTTATGATATTACTTCTAAGCCACCAAGCACTATTGAATTGGAGTAATAAGACTATATAAGTAAATTATATGAAATATTTACATACAATGATCAGAGTCTCAAATATTGAAGACTCACTTAAATTTTTTTGTGATGGCTTAGGATTAAAAGAAACAAAAAGAATGGAAAATGAAAAAGGAAGATACACGCTAGTTTTTCTTGCAGCTCCAAATGATGAAAGTGCAGAAATAGAATTAACCTATAATTGGGATGGAGACAATCTAGGTGAAGGATCAAGAAATTTTGGACATTTAGCTTACAGAGTTGATAATATTTATGAGACTTGTCAGAGATTAAAAGATATGGGTTACACAATAAACAGACCTCCTAGAGATGGTCACATGGCTTTTGTTAGATCTCCGGATAAAATATCAGTTGAAATTCTTCAAGAAGGTAACTTAGAACCCATAGAACCTTGGAAATCTATGGAAAATACGGGCACTTGGTAATCAGGTAATTATGCTTACAAAAATAAGTAGGCTTATTCTTAAAAAAAAAAATAAGTCAAAAATTGTTTGTTTAACTGCTTATTCAAAAAATATAGCAGAAGAGATTGATAACCACGCAGATTTAATACTTGTGGGTGATTCATTGGGTTCTGTTTTATATAATTTTGAAACTACAAGAAAAGTAAATTTATCAATGATGATTGAGCACTCCAAAAGTGTAAGAAAAGGAGTTAAAAAAAGTTTAATGATTGTAGACATGCCTTACAACACATACAAAAATAAATCTCAAGCACTGAAAAATTGTAAAAAAGTAATGAAAGAAACAAAATGTGATGGAATAAAATTAGAAGGAGGCAGAAAAATTATAGAAATTGTAAAATATTTAATTAAATTTAAAGTTCCTGTAATGGGCCATATAGGTATAACACCACAAACTGTAAGAGGTAAATTTAGATACAAAGGTAAAACAGATCTAGAAATAAAAAATTTGTTAAAAGATTCTAAATCCTTAGAAGATGCTGGAGTATTTGCAATTGTTTTAGAATGTATTGAAAAAAAAGTTTCAAAAGAAATTACAGAGTCAATTAAAATTCCAACAATAGGGATAGGTTCATCAAATTTTTGCGATGGTCAGATCTTAGTTACAGATGATTTATTAGGTTTAACAGATACGAAAATTAAATTTGTAAAAAAATATACCAATTTGAAAAGCAATGTAAGAAATGCAGTTAAAAGATTTAAATTAGATGTTAAAAGTGGGTCATACCCCTCAGCTAAATATTCCTACTAAAAATACTTTTTAAATCCTTCGTTAATATTTAAAATTTCTAAATCCACAAGTCCTCCAATAATTAGTTGTATTGCAACTAAAAGAATAAATGCTAGACCAACATAGACAACCCATAAATGTTTCTGTATATAATTAGCCAAGTATGTTGCCATTGCACCAGTAAGGACTACTGATAACAATAAACCAAAAATCATAAACCCAAAGTTGCCTTTAGAAGCTCCAACAACACCTATAACATTATCGAAACTAATTGTGATATCCGCAAAAAGCACTTTATACATACCCTTTGCAAATGAGGGCTCTAATGATTTTTTTGTAGGTGATTTTGATTTTTTTTGAATTTGAAAAAGATCTTTTCTCAAATCATTGACTATCCAAATTAAAAGTAGCCCTCCCAAAATTTTTATAAAGTAGAATTTGAATAAATATGTTGCAAATACTGCAAAAAGAACTTTAAAAACTAGAGCACCAACTACACCCCAAAAAATTATCTTTTTTCTATTTTTAGGTACAAAATTAGCTGCAATTAAACCAATTATAATAGCATTATCCGCAGCTAAGATTATATCTATAAAGATAATTTGTAGTAAAATGAGGGATTCTTCTATCAAGATGATTATATAATAGTAATTATTTAAAAATTTTCAATAAAACACATGAAATTTTTATTGATTTAATAAATAATACATATTCAGATGTATTTTTTTAAAAATAAGGAGGATTAATGAAAAATTTAAAAACTTTAATTTCTATTTTATTTTCTGTTTTGTTAACAGCTAACGTAAATGCTGCTGAGAAGTGGGATATGGCTTTAGCTTATGGTGCAAGCAATTTTCATTCAGCTAATGCTGCAGAATTTGCTAAAAACGTTTCAGAAAAAAGTGGAGGTAAATTAACTATTGTAACTCACCCTGGAGGATCATTATTTAAAGGTGGAGAAATCTTTAGAGCTGTCAGAACTGGACAAGCTCAAATGGGCGAGAGATTTATGTCTGCTCTAGGAAAAGTAGATCCTATTCTTGAGATTGATTCACAACCATTCTTAGCAACATCTTATGATGATGCAATGAAACTTTATCAAGCATCGAAACCTGCAATCATAGAAAGCTTGAGCCAAAAAGGATTGGTATTTTTGTATGCAGTGCCATGGCCTGCACAAGGTTTGTATAGTAAAAATGAGATTAATAGTGTTTCAGATTTACAAGGTTTAAAATTTAGAGCTTATAATTCAGCAACAATCAGAATTGCTGAACTTACTGGTATGGCTCCAACAAAAATTGAAGCTGCAGAAATAAGTCAAGCATTTTCAACTGGAGCAGTTGAAAGCATGATTACTTCACCAACTACTGGAAAAAATAGTAAAATTTGGGAGAACGGAGTAAAATATTTCTATGATATAGCTGCTTGGTTCCCAAAAAATATGGTAGTCGCTCATAGAGGATCTTGGAACAAACTAGATGCAGATACTCAAAATCTAATAATGAAAGAAGCAACTGCTGCAGAAGAAAAAGGTTGGATGCTTTCTAGAGTTGGAAATATTGAGGATAAAAAAGCTTTAGCTGCTGCAGGAATGACAGTAGGCAAAGTAAACGCTGATTTAGAAAAACATTTCCAAAAAGTTGGAAAAAAAATGGCAAAGGAATGGAAGAAAAAGGCTGGCAAAACAGGAGCTAGCGTACTTGCTGCTTACAAATAAAATTAATATAATAAAAAAGGCCGTTTAAAAAACGGCCTTTTTTATGTTACAAAAAATTAATAAATCTTTAAATAATCTTTATAATTTCTCAGGATATATCGCTGCGTTTTTTTTAATTTTGATAGCAGTTTTTATTTTAACTGGAATTGCCTCAAGAATGTTTGGTTTTTATATAAGAGGTTTAGCTGAGTATTCTGGTTACTGTATGGCAGCTTCCTCATTTTTTGCACTTTCATACACTTTTGTAAATGGAGGCCATATAAGGATCACATTATTTTTAGAAAAAGCTACTGACCTAAGAAAAAAGTTTCTAGAAATTTGGAGTTTAATCATTGCATCTATTTTTTCAGGATATATGGCCTTTTATTTTCTTAAAATGTTAAAGATATCCTATGATTTTCAAGAAAGAAGTGAAGGAGCCGACGAAATTTTAATTTGGATACCTCAATCAAGTGTAGCAATTGGCTCATTATTATTTTTTATATGTGTCTTTCATCAATTAATTTTAAGAGTAGTTAATAAGTATGATTGAAATTTTATTAGCATTTTTTTTTATTAGTGTTTTACTATTTTTTTTAGGATCTGGGATATGGGTAGCCATTAGTATGGTTGGGGTATCTTCAATAGGCATGATTTTGTTTACTTCTAGACCAGTAGGAGATGCGATGGCCACAACTATATGGGGAGCTTCATCATCGTGGACGCTAACAGCATTGCCATTATTTGTGTGGATGGGTGAAATTCTTTTTAGAACTAAATTATCAGAAAATTTATTTGAGGGATTGGCTCCATGGCTTCAGAAATTACCAGGAGGTTTGATACACATTAATGTTGTTGGTTGTGCCTTGTTTGCCGCTATCTCTGGATCATCTGCTGCAACAGTTGCTACAGTTGGAAAAATGTCAATTCCAGAACTAAGAAAAAGAAAATATCCTGAAAAAATTTTGCTCGGAAGTCTGGCAGGTTCAGGAACTTTAGGTCTTTTAATTCCACCCTCAATAATTTTAATTATTTACGGTGTGACTGTTCAAGAGTCAATCGCAAAACTGTTTATAGCTGGAATAATTCCAGGGATAATGATTGCTCTGATCTTTATGGGCTACGTAATTGTTTGGTCTTTATTAAATAAAAATAAAATGCCAACTAACTATGAAAATTTTTCATTTTTAAATAAACTAGGTAAATCCAAACAATTAATTCCAGTTATTTTATTAATACTCGGAGTAATAGGCTCTATTTATACTGGTATAGCAACAGCAACTGAGGCTGCGTCTTTAGGTGTTGTTGGGGCTTTAATTCTTTCTTATTTTCAAAAGAGCTTAACTTTAAAAACATTTAAAGACTCCTTGTTAGGAGCAACTAAAACTTCGTGTATGATTGCATTTATTTTAGCTGGGGCAACTTTCTTGTCACTTGCAATGGGATTTACAGGTTTACCCAGAAATCTAGCGTTGTGGATACAGAATATGGAGTTATCACCGTATGTATTAATATTTGTATTAATGATTTTTTACATAATTCTTGGGATGTTTCTTGATGGAATTTCTGCAGTTGTTCTTACAATGGCAATAATTGAACCAATGATAAGGCAGGCAGGTTTTGACATGATTTGGTTTGGAATATTTTTAGTTATTGTTGTAGAAATGGCCCAAATTACACCACCTGTTGGTTTTAACCTATTTGTTCTCCAAGGAATGGCAAACAAAGATATGGGGTTCATAGCAAAGAGTGCCTTTCCATTATTTTTATTAATGATTTTTGCAGTTCTATTGATTGTACTGTTCCCACAAATCGCTTTATGGTTGCCCGAACAAATGATACAAAATATCAATTAATATTTTGATTTTTTTGTTCCTTCAATAATTTCTTTTAACTCTTGATACTCCTCACAATTACAGCTTTTCAAAATATCCAATCTTTCTTTTGCTAAATCAATTCTGTTGGTTACAACATATAATTCACCTAGGTATTCATTTATACCAACGTGCTTTGGATCGACTTGCAAACCTAACAAATAATATTTTTCTCCTGCTTCAAAGTCTCCAAGTTTTCTAGTTGTAAAACCTAGGTAGTTTAGTGTATCAGCTTGTAAGGGCTTCTCTTTGTCGAGTTTCAATAAAATTTTTTGAGCTTTTTCGTATCTTTTTAATGCTTTATCCATTTTATTTTTGGATTCATATTTCTTAGCGGCTTCAATTATTTTTACAGCATTTTTATAGCTCGGTTTTTTATCTGATGAACTTGTTCCAGCAGCAAAAGTTTCAACAGTTAAAAAAAAGAATATAAGAAGAGTAAATAGTTTTTTAATCATAATTATGTAAATTTTTTCATTTTATTTAGAGGCTTTAATTCTAAGTTATTGTTTATCAAGTTTTCTTTTACCTGTTTTGCGGTCGAAAGAGAGCTTGCATTATCTCCATGTATGCAAATTGAGTCGATTTCACAAGGTATTTGTTTTCCACTGTGACAATTAAGAGTTTGGTTTTTTACCATATTGAATACATGTTCTTTAGCTTTCTCAGGATCAGTTATTAAGGCGTGATGCTTACTTCTTGACACAAGCGTTCCATCGTCTTCATAATTTCTATCTGCAAAAATTTCACATGCAATTTTCATATTTAATTTTTTAGCTGCAATTTCCATTTTTGAACCTGTTGGTACTAAATAAATTATATCTTTATCAATACTATAAATAGTTTTTGCTAAAATTGTTGCTAGTTCGAGGTCTTCACAAGCCATATTATTCAAGGCTCCATGTGGTTTAATATGAGAAACCTTTTCATCTAATTTAATGGCAATATTTTGTAAAATTTCATACTGATCTATTAAAAGCTTCGAAATCTCATCAGCACCAAGATTAATCCGTTTTCTTCCGAAGTTCTCTGGATCATTGAAAGATGGATGTGCACCAATACTTACATTATTTTGCTTTGAAATCTCTACAACTTCTTTCATAGTTTCCTCATCTCCAGCATGGTAACCACAAGCCACATTTGCAGAGTTTACTATTTTGAGTAAATCGGGATCATTCTCATTTGAATGATGCTTTGATTTTTCACCTAAATCACAATTTAAATTAATTTCCATACTATAAAGCTTAAAGTATAACATGACATGATTAAAAATATATCAAATCTTGGTGACGCAGCATTGTACTGTGACTTTGGTGATGAGGTAAATAAAGAAATAAACAGAAATGTTATAAATTATTTTAATAATTTAAGGGATAGTAATTTTTTAGGTATTACAAATATTACACCAAGTTATAACAAATTAGTAATTAGTTTCGATTTAAAACTTACGAGTTTTGCTAAATTAAAAAAACAAGTTGAAAATTTAGAGTTAAAAAAAATTAATAATTCAAAAAATAATCTAATTAAAATCCCAGTTTGTTGTGCAGAGGAATTTGCACTAGATATAAAACGTTTACAAAAATTATTAAAAATAAATGAAGAAAAAATTTATGAAATATTCTTTTCAAAAAATTATTATTGTTATATGACAGGTTTTATTGCAGGAATGCCATTCTTAGGAGATATGGATAAATCTATTTTTGCAAAGCGTTTAGAAACACCAAGAGTTAAGGTCCCAAAAAATTCTATAGGTATAACAGAGCAATTTTGTAATATTTATACTTTTGAAAGTCCAGGTGGTTGGAATATAATTGGCAAAACACCAGTTGATATTTTTGATAATAAAAAAAATACAGAACCAAATCTAATCAATCCAGGTGATACAATATCATTTTACCCAATTTCTAAACTAGAGTATGAAAAAAAATATGAATAAAAACTATTTTGAGGTATTACGACCAGGTATCAATTCTACATTTCAAGACAATGGTAGAAATAATTTTTATCACATAGGCATACCTTTTAGTGGAGCAATGGATAATAGGAATTTTTTATTAGCAAATACCATTTCAAACAATGGAATAAATAACCCGGTGTTAGAATTTGCATATCAAGGTCCAAAATTGAAATATATAGGAGAAAATATCTCCATCAATGTTACTGGAGATGTTAATTTTAAAATTATAAGAAAAAACAAAAATTTAGAATTTAGTTGTTACGAAAATATTGTTTTAGAAAATAATGATTGCTTAGATATACTGTCTACCAATCGATCAGTATATGGTTATTTATCTGTAGGAGGTACATTTGAGGTAGATTATTATTTAAATAGCTGTTCTACAAATACTAAGGCTAAAATTGGTGCAAATAGTGGGGAAAAACTTGAGAAAGGACAAATAATTCAATTAAAAAATATAAAAAAAATCCTGCCAAAAAATAAAATAGAATTCCTAAATTCAAAAATTGAAAATATTAGAATAATAAAAGGACCTCATTTTGATTATTTTTCAAAGGATGCAATAGATTTATTTTTTAGTAATGAATTTAATGTAACAAAATTAAGTGATCGTATGGGAATAAGACTTAAGGGACCCAAGATTAGTAATATTAAAAATACAAATATAAAGTCAGAAGGGTTAGTGAAGGGTGTTATCCAAATCACTGCAGATGGGGATCCAATAATTATGCTATCTGATCATGGAACTATAGGGGGTTACCCTAAGATTGGAGTTGTTATAAGTGCTGATTATGACAAACTAGTACAAATACCTCCAGGATCAAAAATTAAATTTAAAGAAATTAATTTAAAAGATGCAGAAACTATTTTTAAGTTGTATGAGATGGAAACTCAAAATTTGATTTCCAATATTAAATGAATTTTATTTCAAAGATACCAGGTCCATTATTAATCTTTTTTGGTGCATTTTGTCTTAGTTTTGGTGGGTTGATTGTCAAATCATTTGAAGGATCAACTTTATGGCAAATCTTATTTTGGAGACAGGTTTTTTTTATAATTGTTGTAACTATTTTTTTAATTGTAACTTACAAAAGAGAGGTATTTAAAAAAATTTATGTATCGGGAATTCCTGGCTTAATTGGTGGAATTATATTGGGTATTGGATTTAGTAGTTATGTTTTTGCTATGTACAATACTACTGTTGCAAATACAAATTTCATAATACAAACACAAACAATTTTCTTAGCGATTTTTGGATATTTTTTTTTGAAAGAAAAGATTTCAAAAATTACTTTAGCTTCTATTATTTTAGCAATTTCTGGATTAATTTTAATGCTAGGAAATACTCTATCAAGTGGACAAATGTCTGGAAATATTGTTGCCTTTGTTATGCCAATTACCTTTGCAATTCTAATTTTAATTGTAAGAAGATACCCTCATGTGGATATGGTTCCCCTACAATTAGTTGCAGGTATAGTTGCAATGATAATAGGTTTTTTAGCTTCAACAAAAATTTCTATATCTTTAAATGATATGTTTTTGGCATTTTTGTCTGGGACATTTCAAATAGGACTTGGCTTTATTTTAATAACAATTGGTGCGAGAAAAACTTTATCAGCTATGGTTGGCATAATAATGCTTACAGAGGCAATACTTGGTCCTCTTTGGGCTTGGCTATTTGTAAATGAAAACCCTTCATTCTACGTATTAATAGGAGGAAGCATTATAATTTTTGCAGTTTTCCTACAATTTGTCTCATCCTTTACAAAGGAAAATAAATATAATCCTCAATAATGAAATTAGCTATTATAGGCTCTGGCATATCAGGTCTAAGTGCAGCATATAGTTTATCTAAAAAATATAAAGTAGATCTATTTGAGAAAGAAGACCATTTTGGAGGTCATTCTCATACTATAGATGTTAATGTTGAAGACAATATAGTCCCTGTTGATATAGGCTTTATTGTATTTAATAAAAAAACCTATCCAAATTTAATAAATTTTTTTCAAGAAAATGATATTGCTATAGAAGAAAGCAATATGTCATTCTCAGTATCTGTAAGAGACTCAAATATAGAATATTGTGGAAAAGGTCTTTCTGGAATTTTTAGCAATAAATCAAACTTGTTAAACATAAAATTTTTGAAGATGTTTTTTACTATAATCAGTTTTTATAAACAAAGTGAAAACCAAGATCCAATTAACGAAAATATTACTTTAGGTAGTTATTTAGACAATTTAAAATTGTCAGAGTATTTTATCAAATTCCATATTATTCCTATGGTGTCAGCTATATGGTCAATGCCTCCTAACGAGGCAAAACAAATGCCATTGAAATTTTTTTTTAAATTTTTTCAAAATCATGGATTATTCAAATTAAAAGATCGACCACAATGGTTCACAGTTTCCAAAAGAAGTAGAACATATGTAGATAAAATTCTAAGTAAAATCAGTGGCGAATATTATAAAAATTACAATATTAATAAAATTAAAAGAATTAGATCAGGAGTTCAGGTTTATTATGGAGATAAAAATGAATATTTTACTTACGATAAAGTTGTATTGGCCACTCATGCTAATCAAGCCCTTTCTTTAATTGAAAATCCTGAAGAAATAGAAAATAAGATCTTAAGTAATTTTAAATATAAAACAAATGAGGCTATAGTCCATCAGGATATAAGTTATATGCCAAATAATAAAAGTGCTTGGTGTTCGTGGAACTCCTCGATCGAGTCTGAGAATAGTGAAAAAAATTCAATTACTTATTGGTTAAACCTATTGCAAAATTTGAATATAAATAAAAATATTTTTTTAACATTAAATCCTTATTTAGAAATACCTGAAGATAAAATAATCCGAAAAGTTATATTTACACACCCTTACTTTGATCAAAATGCAATCAATAGTCAGAAAGATCTTCACCTAATTCAAAATAAAAATAATATTTTATTTTGTGGTAGTTATTTTGGATATGGATTTCATGAAGATGGTATAAAATCATCAATAGATATGATTAAGTATATAAATGCTTAAAAGCTCTAAGATATACGTAGGAAAAGTAATACACAGACGATTTAAACCTAAAAATCATTATTTTAAATATAGGGTTTTTTCATTATTGATAGACTTAGATGATCTAAATGAAATTGATAATAAAATTAAGTTATTTTCATACAATAAATTCAATATTATTAGTTTTTTTGACAAAGACCATGGGGATAGAGATGGTACATCTTTAAAAAACTGGGTAAAAAAAAAACTAGAAAATATTGGTGTCGATGATAAAGAGATTAAAATCAAATTATTCTGTTATCCAAGAATCCTAGGTTACGTATTTAATCCTCTAAGTGTTTTTTTTATATATGATAAGAACGATAAAATAATCTCTATATTTTATGAGGTTAAAAATACATTTGGTGAACAACACACATACATTTTCAAAGCTGAAGATAATGAAACTTTAAGAAATAGTTGTGTTAAAAAATTTCATGTATCGCCCTTCATAGATATGGAGTGTAATTATAAATTTAGAGTAAATAAGCCCTCAGACAAAATATCAGTTATAATTGACCAATCTGATAATGATGGTAAACTTTTATTCGCATCCCAGGACGGTACTGCAAAAGAATTTAGTAATAAAAATCTATTCGTTTCCTATATTTTTCACCCCTTGATGACATTTAAAGTTATTGTCGCAATCCACTATGAGGCATTTAAACTATGGTTAAAAGGAATAAAGTTTATTAAAAAAAAAATAAAAATTAAAAATAATAGTTCGGTAGAAAAAAGTGAATTTGAATAAATTATCAGACAAGATTGTCTTTAACTCACTAAAATTTATTAAACATGGAAATTTAAAAATAACAAACCATGATGGTAAAGAATATACTTTCGGAAATAGTAATGAAAGATTAAATGCTGATCTAAAAATAAATAAACCAGGGCTAACCTTTAAAATCATCAAAAATGGAAGTGTAGGTCTGGCAGAAGCATATATGGATAATTATTTTGAGACAAATAATTTAACTAATCTCATAGAGCTAGCGGCAAAAAATATAAAAATAGTTCATAAATTTTCAGGTTCTTTTGATCTTTCAATATTTAATAAAATCAAAGGTTTGTTTATTAAAAATAATAAATCCAGGAGTAAAGAAAACATTAGAAAGCATTACGATTTAGGGAATGAATTTTTCTCATTATGGCTTGATAAAACCCTAACTTATTCAAGTGCAATTTTTGATGATGGTAATGATTTGGAAAAAGCCCAGATAAATAAATATAAAAAACTATCAAATCTTGTTAAACCTAAATCAGGCGATAAGATGCTTGAGATTGGTTGTGGATGGGGAGGATTTGCAGAATATATTGGAAAAAATTACAACGTAAAGTTAGATTGTATAACAATCTCCAAAAAACAATACGAATATTCAAAAGAAAGAATTCACAAAGAAGGTTTGAATGAAAAAATAAATATACAAATGTTAGATTTTAGAGATGTTAAAAATAATTATAATTCAATAGCTTCTATAGAAATGATAGAAGCAGTAGGGCAGAGTTATTTAAAAAACTACTTTAATACTATTAAAGAAAACTTAGTTGATGGAGGAACAGCAGCTATACAATCAATTACTATAGATGACTCCATCTATGATAGATATAAAAGTAAAACTGATTTCATCCAAAAATATATTTTTCCTGGTGGTTTTTTACCTAGTAAAAATGAGTTAGTAAATCTAGCAAACCAATCTGGACTTAAGTTTGCGAATTGCAATTCTTATGGTGATCATTACTCAAATACACTAAATATTTGGAGAGAAGAGTTCTTAGAAAAATGGGAACAAATTTCATCCCAAGGCTTTGACCATACTTTTAAAAGAATGTGGAATTTTTATTTATCTTATTGTGAAGCAGGTTTTAAATCTAAAAATATAGACTTAATCCAATTTGCTCTTCAAAAATAAATAATACTATGAAAATAAAATATTTATTATTGATAATAATCTCAGTATTGATTACAAGTTGTTCATCAAACCAAGCAATGAAACCAGAAGATTTCAAAAACCAAAAGCCTAGATTAATAATAGAAGAGTATTTATCTGGAAATGTAAAAGCATGGGGAATTTTACAAAACAGATCAGGTAAAGTGACAAGACAATTTTCTGCAGATTTAGATGGAAAGTGGGATGGAAAACAATTGATACTTGACGAAAAATTTGTTTGGAACGATGGAGAAATTCAAAATAGGCAATGGACAATCAATAAAATCGATGAACATAACTATGAAGGTACTGCTGGAGATGTAGTTGGAACTGCAAAAGGTTTTTCTTATGGTCCTGCATTTAAATTTGAATATGTTCTACTAGTTCCGGTTAAGGGAAGAGAAATGAAAATAACTTTTGATGATTGGATTTTCATGCAAGATGAGAGAGTAGCAATTAATAGAGCAAAAATGACAAAGTTCGGTATTAAAGTTGCAGAGTTAACTGTAATGTTTGTTAAAGATTAAATTTATTTTTTTTGAAGCTTCGTCATTTTTCTTATCAAATATAAGTAGATCCCATTTGGCAAAATCTTAAAAAATTTCAATATTAAAAATAAGCTTCTAGGAAAAGCTATTTCAAATGAATTTTTATTTATTAAGCCATCATAAATCTGTTCAGCTGCATATTGTGTAGTTTTTAAAAATGGCATTTTAAATGTGTTTTTATCCGTTAATCTTGTTTTGATAAACCCAGGACTGACCAGACAAACGCGAACATCATATCTTTCAAAATCAAGATATAAACTTTCTGCTAAATTTATTAGAGCAGCTTTTGCCGGGCCATAGGCAGTTGAATTTGGCAATCCTCTGTATCCTGCAGTAGAAGATACTATAGATATGACTCCTTGCCTTTTTTCTTTGTAATATTTTTCAACAGCTTTAATACAATTTACAGTTCCAATATAATTTACATTTGTAACATCAATTATATTCTGAAGATCAAAATCCTTCTCTTTTTCAGGCTCATAAATTGCAGTAGAAAAAAAACAAATATCAACCTTGTTGTATTTCTCCACTATAGTTTTAAAAACTGAATTACATGCCTCATAATCAACAATATCTAATTTTAAATAATCAATATTTTCATTATTATCTGAAATATCTTTTAAAACTTCTTCACGTCTTGATGATATGATTACCTGCCATCCTTTATTTGCAAACTTTAATGCAACTGCTTTTCCTATTCCACTGCTTCCACCAGTTATCCAAATTACTTTTTTCATCTATTTTTCATTGTTTTATCACATAATTTTTTATCGACATGCGACAAGAATTGAATAGTATTAATTATATTGAGAACTATATCAACCATATGTTCAAGATTATAATCATATATGAGTTAATTTTCGTCGCGTTTTGGAATATTCTTTATTATTCTAATTCTGGGGTAGAGAACTGGTTCCAAGAAAAAATTTTGACAGCAATATTTGTATTTCTATCTACAATGGCTTTAGGATTAACTTTAATTTATGTAATTTACTATAGTTTAAAAATTACGGGACTATCAAAAATTTTAAAATCACTTAAAGATCCTAGAAACAGCAAAACACAATAACTAATTATTCGATGCGCATCTCTTGGAGCAGTATTTAACTTTTTCCCAATTAAGTTTCCATTTTTTTCTCCAAGAAAAAGGCTTGTTACAAACTTTGCATATCTTAGTTGGTAGGTTTTGTTTTTTCATTTAATTGTTTTCTGTTTTTTAAAAATAAGAAAAATGCAGCAATTTCGTACAAATAATGAAAAATAATGAATAATGGTTTAATTGAAAAAATTTTAGATAGGATTTTATATTTTGGAATTTTTGACCAAATTATAATAAACGCTTTAGCTCCTCCAATAACTTCACCATCATTTATTACATGCAATCTTCTTAGTAACTCTTTTTGTGACTTAGATGTTATTTTTATAGCCTCATCATTATTTGTAATGTCTATCCACTCTAAATCGCTATTTGCAATTTTTTTATAGTGATTAATTTCCATTCTGCAAATATTGCAAGAATCGTTAAAATATACTTTAATTCCCATAAGTATTATATTTAATAAATTTGTTAGCCTCTGATAATATTAATTTTTTTCTATCTTCTTTCATTTTATCAAAAATTCTTACCATCATAGACAACCTTGGATTTTTTAAAAAAAACTTTCTATTTCTATCTATGAAACGCCAGTAAAGACCATCCATAATATTACACCAATCACCTCTCTTAAAATCCATCATCTTCATAAAATAACTTGATCCACAGATATAAGGTTTAGTTGCAAAAATTCCACCATCGCTAAATAAACCCATGCCATAAACATTTGGGACCATAACCCAATCAGATGAGTCCACAAACATCTCCATGAACCATTTATAAACTGATTTTGGTTCAACTTCACATAAATTCATAATATTTGATAATATCATTAATCTTTCAATGTGGTGCGACCAACCAAATTTGTCAGCATTTTTAATTGCATGATCCAAAGGATCCAAACCAGTGTTACCATCATAAAATGTGTCTTTCATTTTTCTAGTATGTTTAAAGAAATTTCCACTTTCCATTTCTTTACTAAAATTTTGATATATTCCTCTCATAAACTCTCTCCAACCAATTATTTGTCTTATATAACCTTCTAAAGAATTTAATCTCACACCTTTACTGTGGTGATAAGTCATTATTTTTTGAATGATTATATCTGGCGTTATTAAACCTAGATTTAAATAAGGACTTAGAGCACTGTGAAATAAAATATTATTGTTTTGATCAACTGCATCCTCATAATCACCAAATAGGTTTAACTTATCTTTAATGAAGAAATCTAATAATTTTAAAACATCTTTATATTCAGTTGCAAACCAAAATTTTTTTGTATCTCCAGGGTGTTTGGTAAATAAATTATCAATAATTGGTTTTAATTTTTTTGTGTGGATAGTCTCTTTAATTGTAGGAAATTTGGGTATTAAAGTATTTTTTGGTAATTTTTTTCTATTGTCTTCGTCAAAACTCCACTTGCCTCCTTCTGGTGTACCATCTTTGTTTAACAAAATATTTAATCTTTCACGCTTTTCTTTATAATACTTAGCCATAAAGGGTTTTTTTGTTTTAGTTAAATATTTTTTAAAATCTTCTCGACTATCTAAAAACATTGGAGATCTAATTATATTCCACTGAATATTTTGTTTTTTTAAAAAATTATTTATTTTTGTTTCAAAAAATTTGTCCTCTATTTCGAAACTAGTTATTTCTTTTACTTTGTTTACCTTTAATATTTTTTCTAATTTTTTCGTATAATCTTTTTTAAAATCAGCAGAATCAATTTTTGAGTAATTCAGCTTAAATTTATTTTCCTTCAATTTGTCTGCATAAGATCTCATTGAAGACAAAAATAGCAGTATTTTTAATTTATGATGTCTTTCATATGTACATAATTCGTAGTCTTCTGACATAAAAAACAGGTGGTCTTTTTTGAAGCGGTCGAGGTTTTTTAATGGAAATAGTTGATTTCCAAGTATAAAAAATAATTTCATTAATTATTTTATGTCAGAAAAATATCTAATTGTCGGTGCGACAGGTTCTATCGGATCCAATTTAGCGGAGCAAATGTATTCTTCTGGCAAAGAAATTCATTTAGTTGGGAGAGATGAAAGCCAACTTAAAAATTTAGCTGAGAAATTGAACTCTACTTATACTGTGGCAGATGTTTTGCACGAAGGATTCGTGGATACAATTAAATCAGACATATCAGAAATCAAAGGTGTAGCTTATTGTGTTGGTTCCATAGATCTGAAGCCATTAAAAATGGCAAATGAGACAGATTTTCATAAATGTATGAAACTTAATTTTTATTCTGCGGTAGAATTAATTAAAGGATTTCAGGAAAACCTGAAACAAAATAAAGGCTCAATCGTTTTATTTTCAACTGTTGCAGCACAAAGAGGTTTTACAAACCATTCAATAATTGCATCTACTAAAGCGGCGATTGAGGGATTAACAGTTTCATTGGCGGCAGAATTTGCTCCAAACATAAGAGTTAACAGTGTTGCTCTAAGTTTAACTAATTCTAAGATAGCTCAACCAATGTTAAAAAATACAGCCATTGCAGAAGGTATAGCTAAAGCCCACCCACTCAAAAGATTAGGAGAAGGAAAAGATGGAGCAGCTTTAGCAAAATTTTTACTTACCGAAGAGAGTTCTTGGGTAACAGGTCAAATAATAGCTGTTGATGGTGGAAGATCAAAACTTTCATAAAGTGAGAAAAATAATATACATTTTGATTCTTCTTTTATTATTTGGCTCAAAATCGTATTCACAAAACTTTAAATTAGAAAAATTAATTAACCTAGACTCACCTTGGGGATCCTCTTTTATTAGTAGTAATGAAATAATAGTTACAGAAAAAAGTGGCAAAATAAAAATTGTAAATATTTTATCTAGAGAAGTTCAAGAAATTAATCATCAACTTAACTTTGTTGTCCATGGTCAAGGAGGTTTATTAGATATTATTCATAAAGATAATAATATTTGGATTTCATATACTGAAGATAGAGGTGGATATAAAACTAGCACTTCTATTGCGAGAGCAGAATTTAATAAGAAACAATTAAACTTTAAAAATATTTTTCGAGCAAATCCCCCAATAGACTCTGGTTATCATTTTGGATCAAGATTAGTTATCAAAGATAATTTTATATTTGCCTCTGCGGGTGAGAGAGGACAGGGTATGATTGCACAAGACGCCTCAAAGCATCCAGGTAGCATTATAAGAATTCATTTAGATGGAAGTATACCAAAAGATAATCCAAAGTTTGAGGGAATGGTAGATTGGTTGCCAGAGATTTATCAAATTGGAATTAGAAATCCTCAAGGGATGGCACTTTCTGAATTTGATGGAAAAGTTTACATGAGTAATCACGGGGCAAAAGGTGGAGATTGGTTTGGAGAAGTTAAAAAAGGTGAAAATTATGGATGGAAAATTTTAGGATGGGGAGGAACCAATTATTCTGGAATTCCAATTGGCCCAAAATGGAAACCTGGATTTACAAAAGCTATACAATATTGGGTGCCCTCAATAGCAACTAGCGCAATAACTATTTATAAAGGTGAAGAATTTAATGAGTGGAATAGTCATGCTTTAATCACCTCGTTAAAAGATAAGTCTTTGAGGAAATTGACATTTGATGACTTATCAAATGTAAAAGAAGAGGTTATTTTTAAAAATAAAATTGGAAGAATAAGAGATATTCAGGTTCATCCGACCAATGGAAAAATTTATTTTTTAAGTCAAGATGCTTTATGGTTAATGCAAAGAAAATAGTATATATTAAATTTTATGGATGATGTCGTCATAGTTGGTGGGGGTATTATAGGAGCTGCTACTGCCTATTTTTTATCTATGGAAGGCAGAAAAGTTAAGGTAATAGAGAGAGATCCTACCTATAAGACTGCATCATTTCCATTATCTTTAGGTGGATTTAGAAGACAATTTTTTCAAAAAGAAAACATACTTTTAGGTAAATTTGCTAGAGAATTCATTTTTAAAATACCAGAATTATTAAAAACAAAAAAAAATCCAAACCCAACAGCAAGCATGGTTCCTAATGGATATCTTTTAATGTTTGGACCAGAACATGCAGAAGAACAATACCGAGCATTAGAAAATCATAGAGAATGCGATGCTGGTACAAAAAATATTAAAGGTTCAGAATTAAATATAATTTTTCCATATATAAATAACGAAGGTATAGAAACAGCTACATATACTGATAATAAAAGTGAAGGTTGGATTGATCCTTTTATGTTTCATAGTGCTTTAAAAAGTAAAGCAATTGAGTTAGGCGCAGAGTTTCTTAAAGGTGAGGTTAAAAATTTGTCTGAGATAAATGCAAAAACTATCATTTCAGCAGCAGGATGTTGGACTAAAGAATTGTTATCCGATATTCCAGTTGAACCACAAAAGCACACTGTATTTCGAGTAAAATGTCCAAAACATTTTCCTGATATGCCGCTAACTGGAGATTTAACAACAGGTGTATATTGGAGACCAGAGGGTAAAGAGTTCTTAGCAGGTTCACCTATATCTTTATTTGATGCGAAAGATTTAGAACCAGCATGGAATGATTTTGAAGAATTAGTTTGGCCTGCTCTGGCAAAAAGAGTTCCAGCCTTTGAAGAACTAAAATTAACCGGTGGCTGGGCAGGATTTTATGATTGTAATAAACTTGATAACAACGCAGTTGTTGGCAAACATCCAAAATATGACAACGTTTATTTAGCTTCTGGTTTTACTGGAAGAGGTTTGATGCAGGCACCAGGTATTGGAAGAGCTTTAACTGAATTGATTACAACAGGTAGCTATCAATCAATAGATATCAGTGTTTTTGATGTAGAAAGAGTTTTAAAAAGTAATGCTAGACCAGAACCTTACGTTTTATAATTTTTTAATATAAACTCCTAGTATTCCGTTAAATATAGATACAGCTAATATCAATAATTGTCCTTTAAACGAGTAAAATTCAAAGGATGGATAAAAACTTATGCCAATCGAAAAAAAAAGATAAGTTAACACAAAAGGTCGATAAAATTTTTTTATAAAATTTAAAATTTTCACTTACTTCCTAGTTGCAATATAAACACCAATTGTTGCAAGTATAAATCCTGCTATATCAATATTAGATAAATTTTCTCCTAAAAATAAATAGGCCATCACAGCTGTTGTAGGTGGGACAAGAAAAAATAATGTTGAAGTTTTACTCACTGAGCCTGCTTTTATTAAAAACATTAAAATTGTGAAGGCTCCAAATGACACTAGAATAATCTGATGTGTCATTCCTAATAAAAATCCTGTTGTAAAATTTATATAGGGAGTTTCAAATATTGATATTAAAATTAAATTAAATGAACAGCCCCCAAAAGCTTGAAATCCATTATTAACTGATAAAGGTACATTGCCGCTTAGTTTTTTTTGCCACAAGGTTCCTGTAGTGATTGCAGCAAGAGCAATAAAACAAGTTAATAATCCATCTTTAGGAAACTCTTCTCCAAAATCTACTCCAAGTACTAGCAACGAGCCTATAAACCCAAACACAATACCAACCCACTGCCTCCATCCTATTACCTCTTTATAGATTGGTCCTGATAATAAATTAGTTAATATTGGTTGAAGAGTAACAATTAATGCTACAACACTTGCAGGGACTCCTACATGAAAAGCATACCAACAACCACCAAGATATAATCCATGAAACAATACACCAGTAGTTATACTTTCTAATATATATTTAAATTTTGTAAAAATTATCTCTTTTTTAAGTAATGCGAATAAGAAGAAACCTATGGTTACAATTCCAAATCTAAAGGCAAGTGCTGCAAAAGGTGATGCATTCTGAACTATAATATCACCCGAGATGAATGCAGATGACCATAGCAATATAAATAGTAAAGGAAATGTTTTAATCATTTATTGAGGATTTTAAGTCACAAAATTTCTAAACTAAATTTTGACAAGCATTTTGCCAATATTTTTACCGTTTAATAAATCAATAAATGACTTTGGAGCATTCTCTATTCCTTCGTAGATAGTTTCTTTAAATTTTATTTTACCATCCGCCAACCATTTTGACATTTCAGTTTCAAATGGCTCTCTTTCATTATCGTGATCAAAAATAAGAAATCCTTTAATTGTAAGTCTTTTTACTAAAACATAAGCCATATTTTTCAAACCAGATCCAGGATTTGTGGCATTCATCTGTGAAATTCTTCCACAAATCACAATGCGACCATATGTTTTCATTTGGAAAATAGCAGACTCTAAAAAGTCTCCACCAACATTATCAAAATAAAGATCAAAACCATCAGGACAAATTTCCTTGAAATGTAATACAAGGTTTTCTACTTTCTTATAATTAAAAGCATAATCAACTTTTAATTCATTTTTTAACCAATCAACTTTTTCATCAGACCCTGTGCTTGCAATAACTTTACAACCAAGATTTTTTGCAATTTGGCAAACTGTAGATCCAACACTACCTCCAGCAGAAGAGACTAATATAGTTTGCCCAGATTTCAATTCTCCATGTTTGAAAAGTCCGATGTAAGCTGTATGACCTGTCATTCCAAGTGGACCCAAGTACGATTGTATAGGCATATCAATTGGTTTTAGTTTCTTTAGTTCATCAGAACTACAAACAAATTTATCTCTCATACCAAGACTGCTAAATACTAAATCTCCAACACTAAGATTTTTATCATTTGAGAGCTCTACTTTACCAATTGCGTACCCTTCCATTTCCTCACCTATTTTAAATGGTGGTTTATAATTTTTTCTCTCAGTCATTCTTGCACGCATGTATGGATCAACTGATATCCATGAATTTGACACTAAAATATTTTTTTCATCATTAATTGAAATTTCTTTTGATTTTATTTCAAAATCTGTCTCTTTTGGTAATCCAGTTGGAATATAATTTTTTAAAGATACATATTTACTAACCACAGACATATTAATTCCCCCAAATACTATTTAATATTGCTTCGCGTCTACATCCTTTTTTATATCTTAAGTAATTAAGAAAATTTATTTGGTAATAATCTTGATGAACAGCCTCTGCAATATAAAATGTATCAAATTTTCTTACATAAGTTACTACTTTTTTTTTGAATTTTTTCTCTATTTCCTTAATACTATTTTCTATTAAGTTTTTTTGCTTATCATTTTGATAAAATGCCACTGATCTATAACTATATCCCTTGTCACAAAATTGTCCTACAGCATCAAATGGATCAATATTTACCCAGAATTCTTCCAAGAGTTTTTCATAGCTAACTACTTCTGGAATATATATGACTTCAATAACCTCAAAATGACCTGTGTTTCCATATGTAACTTCTTTATAAGTTGGATTTTCTGTAGTGCCGCCCGAATAGCCAGAGATAACTTTTGAAACACCAAGAATGTTCTCAAAAGATTCCTCCATACACCAAAAGCATCCTCCAGCAAAATAGGCTTTTTCAAAATTTGGTGAATTGGCAAAGCTGATTGAAGAAATAAGAAAGAAAATTATTGATATAAGTTTTTTCATTAAAGGTAGCTATCTAGATTAATAATAGCTTACCTTTAATGTTTTATATTTAAAACTCTATTTTTTTTGATATTTTGCCGCTTCTTCAGAACCGCCTGTAGCGCTTCCTTTACTATATGAGTGAGCGCCCATTCCTGCTAACTGCCCATCTTTGACTATTAAGTATTGATCTCTCATTTCAGTACCATCAAAAAAGCACTCAAGTATTTCTCTAACACCGTCTGCATATCTAGCTTGAGCAGATAAGGAGGTTCCAGAAGTATGAGGTGTCATTCCATGGTTTGGCATTGTTCTCCATACATGATCGTTTGGAGCTGGCTGAGGAAACCACACGTCTCCTGCATATCCACTTAGTTGACCACTTTCTAAAGCTTTAGCAATTGCATCTCTATTACAAATTTTACCTCTTGCTGTATTTACAATGTATGCACCTTTTTTCATTTTAGATATCATTTCATCATCAAATAAATTTTCTGTTTCAGGATGAAGAGGACAGTTAATCGTAACAACATCACATACTTTAACCATAGACTCCACAGTTTCATGAAAAGTAAGATTTAACTCATTTTCAACTGATTCAGGTAATCTATGTCTATCAAAATAATGAAGATGTACATCAAATGGTTTCATTTTTCTTAATGCATCTAAACCAATTCTTCCAGCCGCAACTGTTCCAATGTGCATTCCTTCAACATCGTAAGATCTTTGAACTGCATCAGCAATATTCCATCCACCTTCATTAACAATTCGGTGTTGGTTGTGATAATCTCTTACCATTGAAACAATCATCATTACTATGTGCTCAGCAACTGATCTTGAATTACAAAATGTTACTTCGACAACATCTATTTTATTATCCATTGCTGCCTGTAAATCTACATGGTCTGAACCAATTCCTGCTGTGATAGCAATTTTTAAATTTTTTGCTTTTTCAATTCTTTCTTTTGTTAAATAATATGGAAAGAATGGTTGAGAAATAACTATATCAGCATCAACGATATGTTTGTCAGCTTCACATCCATCACCATCTTTACTATTTGTTACAACTAACTCATGACCGTTACTCTCTAAAAATTTTCTTAATCCTAATTCACCAGATACACATCCTAATAGTTCTCCAGGCGTAAAATCTCTACCTTTTGGACTTGGTAGTGTCATCCCATCTGGATATTTTTCTAGTTTTGGAAGATCTGACAATGGGTAGCTTTTAGGCATCCCACCTTTTGGATCATCATATAATACGCAAAGTACTTTCATTTTTTCTCCTAATATTTATGTTTTAAAATCTCTCTATAGATATTTTCTTAAGAAAGTGTAGCATAAAATTAGAACATCAATCAAACGAATAGTAGTTGATTAGGGGTATTTCTTTTTAGCAACGAATTTATTCAGAATAATTCCAAAGGCTATTATAATCAAACATCCAGTTAATATTGGAGAGAATAAATAGTCAAACGATACTGAGCCCAATATGACTATAATAGGATTTCCTCCAGCTGGGGGGTGAGTTACATCTAGTAAAATCATCAATCCAACACCAAGACCTACCGCTATAGGTATTGATATATAAATTGGCAATGGGATAAAATTATAAAATAGAATTCCAATTGTTGAAGTTACTAGATGACCAAATAATATATTTTTAGGTTTAGCAAATGGACTTTCTGGGTAACCATATAAAAGAACCATTGAGGATCCAAATGATGCAATTAAAAAAAGTCCAAAATTAGTTTTATAAGTTAATAAAGTGAGAACACCAATTGTTATAGTTGTAAAAATCAACGCTAAAAGGGATTTTATAATTTTATCTTTATTCATTTATTGTATTACTTTTTTTAAAGCTTTTATTGGAAGCGTTAAACATTCTTTTCTTGCATAATTTTTTTTATCAAAGATTTTTTTAAACTCTTTCCATTCACTTGGAAATGAAATATTTTCTTTATCATTAAACTTATCTAATAATTTTAAAAAATTTTTAATTTTATCTTTACTTTTTTTCTTAAAATTTTTTGTAGCTAAATTTGCAGATGCATTGCAATATATGCAAGATTGAGACTGATAAGAGAAATCTTTTATAACATCGTCTTTAATAATTAAAAATATTTCAATCTCATCACCACAAATTTGACTTTTATATTTCATCGAATGAGTGCAGTTATGAATATGTTTATTATTTTTGGTATCAGAAGCTATTTTTAAAATATTTATATCCATTAATTTGAGTATTTATTTGATTGTTATTATACAAATTTATATTTATATTTTCATACTTCTTAAATAAAAAAATAGCCCATGCTAAACTTAAAAAATCCTAAAGTAGCCATTCCAATCGTATTAATTGCTGGTATTTTTTGGTCATTTGGCCCATATGTTGTAAGACACATCGATCAGCCAGAAACAGTTCCTTGGCAATATTTATTTACAAGAGGAATAGTTATTTTTCTTTTGCTTAATATGTATTTGTTCCTTGAGGAAGGAAAAGAGTTTTATAAAAATTATTTTAAAGTTGGTATATCGGGTCTAATTGGAGGCATTGGTCTTGGGACCGCAATGATAACATTTATATGGTCTATTACTAATACGACAGCTGCTATCACTTTACTTTGTCTTGCGGCAATGCCATTTATAACGGCCTTATTAGGATTTTTATTTTTAAAAGAAAAAATTTCATTAACAGTATGGATTGCGATTGTAGTTGCAGCAGCGGGTATATGTATAATGGCTTTTGACAATTCTGGTAAAAATTCATTGCCAGGGCTTGTGTTTGGACTTATTTCTGCATTAGGTTTCTCAATTTTTTCTGTTTCACTTAGATGGAGAAAAGAAACGCCAAAATTTACTACTGTAGCCTTTGCGGGGTTTTTCTGTTTCATATTTTCTGCTGTAATGCTTATGTCGAACGATGCTAATTTTTTATCTACTGGAAAAAATGAAGCCTTATTTGCTACTCATGGAACTCTAGTATGCATGGGTTTGATTTTGTATTCAATTGGATCAAAAAATATTCCAGCAGCTGATCTAACTTTACTCTCACTCACTGAGGTAATCGGTGGAATATTCTGGGTGTGGTTACCATGGATGGGAATTAATGAAGTCCCATCTACGAACACTATTATTGGTGGATTTTTTATTTTTATGTCAATTTTTTACTACAGCCTCATTATGCAGTCTAATAGAAGATTTATAGGTTTAAACTAAAATGAATAATGAAAAAGTAATTGTCAATAGTTGGAATGAATGGGATCCATTGAAACATGTAATAGTAGGTAAAGCAGATGGTACTTGTATACCTGCCCCTGAGCCAGCTTTAGACGCCAAAGTTCCTGAAGACAGCGATATGAGAGGAAAATTTGGTCCAAGAACTAAAGATACTGTTGATAAAGCAAATCAGCTTTTAGATAATTTTTCAAACATATTAAAAAAAAGAGGGATTAAAGTTGATAGACCAGATCCAATTGATTTCAATCAAAAAACATCTACACCAGATTGGCAGTCGGAGACAATGTTTGGATGCATGCCACCTAGAGATGTTTTGTTAACTATTGGAAATGAAATTTTAGAGGCTACCATGAGTTATCGTTGCCGATGGTTTGAATATCTATGTTACCGACCACTTTTAAAACAATATTATAATTCAGATCCAAATATGAGACACGAATCTGCTCCTAAACCTAGATTAACAGATGAGGATTACAGAGAAGATTACTTATCAGATAAAATAGGAATTCAAAAAAGACTTGAGTGGACAGAAAATAAATATTTTGTAACCACTGAAGAGGAGCCATTATTTGATGCTGCTGACGTTCTAAGATTTGGTAAAGATTTAGTTGTACAACATGGTTTTACAACAAATTTAAAAGGAATTGATTGGTTAAAAAGACATTATAAAGATCACAGGGTTCATGCTGTTAATTTTCCAGGTGATCCTTATCCAATA
The DNA here is from genome assembly GCA_003282945.1 of Pelagibacteraceae bacterium AG-325-E23. Classification (GTDB taxonomy): domain Bacteria; phylum Pseudomonadota; class Alphaproteobacteria; order Pelagibacterales; family Pelagibacteraceae; genus Pelagibacter. Next base: position 14,698 of record QBYG01000004.1, on the reverse strand, counting down.
CATATAGATGCAACTTTTACACCTATCAAGGAAGGTTTAATAATTAACAATCCTCAAAGAAGGCTTCCTAAAGAGCAAAGAAAATTATTTGAAAATAACGGTTGGGAAATTATTGATAGTGCTCAACCTGCACATAACGAACCCCCACCTCTATGTTACTCTTCAACATGGCTATCAATGAATGTCTTAGTTTTAGATCCTAAAACTGTATGTGTAGAAAAAAGTGAAGTATACCAAGCAGAACAACTAGATAAATTAGGAATGGAGGTTGTTCCTGTTGAGCTTAGAGACGCTTATGCATTTGGAGGTGGATTACATTGTTGTACAGCAGATGTTTATAGAGAAGGTGAATTAAAAGATTATTTTCCAAAGCAATAATTGTGACTGAGATAAAAACAAAAAGAGAAAGAGTAAAATTTGCTTCAGATAATGTCACAGGTGCATGTCCAGAAGTCTTAAATGCACTTGTTAAAGCTAATGATGAGGATAAAACCCCATATGGTAATGATGAGTTGTCAAAAAACTTACAAAACAAATTTTCAGAAATATTTGAAAAAGAAGTTATAGTTTTTCCAACAGCCTCAGGAACAGCAGCTAATGCTTTGGCTTTATCAACCATGACCCCTTCTTTTGGAAATATCTATTGCCATAGACTTTCTCATATAAATGTAGATGAATGTGGAGCTCCCGAATTTTATACTGGAGGTGCAAAGTTAGTAAATCTGGATGGTAATAATGGAAAAATTATAGCTGAAGAACTAGATAGAAATATCTCTGGAAAAGGCGTGGTACATCATACCCAACCTTCATCAGTAAGTATTACCCAATTGTGTGAAACAGGTGTTGCTTACAATTTAGATGAAATAAAAAAAATATCAGAGATTACTCATAAACATGATTTAAATATTCATATGGATGGTGCAAGGTTTGCAAATGCATTAGTTTCATTAAACTGCACTCCAGCAGAAATGACATGGAAGTCTGGAATTGATGTACTGTCATTTGGAGCAACTAAAAATGGATGCCTAGCAGCTGAAGCCATTATTTTTTTTAAACCAGAGTTAGTTGGAAATTTAGCCTTTTTAATGAAAAGAGCAGGGCATTTACTATCAAAGATGCGTTTTGTATCAGCTCAATTAGATGCTTATATCTCAAATGACGTTTGGTTAAAAAATGCTAAGCATGCAAATGCTATGGGGAAAAAACTAAGCCAAGGCTTGCTGAAACATAAAAATATTGAATTAGCTTACCCAACAGATGCAAATGAGGTTTTTGTTAAAATACCAAAAAATATAATTGATCAATTTAATTCAAATGGTTACAAAATTAATGATGATGAGTGGGAAAATAAAGCTGTTAGATTAGTTGCTGCCTGGAATACTCATCCAGAAGATGTAGAATCGTTTTTAAATATAATTAAATCTTAATTTAGCTAGGATTTTCTTTAAGGAAATTTATATAATTTACTATTTCATCAAATTTTTCATCCTCAATATCTTTGTAACTTGCGTTGAATTTACTCTTTACGTAAATTGCTACATGAGCATAAGGATTTCTGCCTTTAGGATGATTAGGATGATCTGGAAGTTGTCCTTGTAAATAATCGCCAGCTTCCACAATCAAAGTCCAGAGTTTACGCCGATTTTCTTCCGTCATAACTATACACCTTTGATTTATCTCGAAATGATCTAGTCTATGATCTAGTTACATTATTTTCTCAAGTTTCCAAGCTTCATCTTTAGCATTAAACTTTGCGTTCCAGTCTTTAGATCTTTGATCTTCAAATAAGGCATAAAATTTTTCTTCATCAGTAACATTTGCAATAAAAATCATTTTACCTTCACGGATGTGTGCCCATTCAAATGATGACGTGCATTTTGCAAGATCATCTTTAAATATACTGTATAATTCGTCTGCATCTTTTTTAGTTCCTTCATATGTTGTTGTTCCAACAAAGTTCATAGTTTTTCCTTTCTTTAATTAATTAAATTATTATAGGCACAACAAATTCCTAATCAATATGATTTTCAACGAATTTGTTTCAACTTGCTCTAGTTTGGGACTAGTTTCTACATAAAATCCTACAACACAGAACCATAATCTCTAAAAGTTTTTTCATTTAAAATCCACCTCGCCAATTATTTTTAGATTTGAAGTCTTTCTCTTCTTGTTTGGAGGTAGGTCTAAATAAATAAAAACCTATAACAACAACAACAAATATACCTAAAATAATTTCAATCATGTAAGTATCTAGGATTTAATTTTATAACCTTTTTTGAGTAAAACAGACACGATTGTTACACAAATTATTAAAAAAAATACCATTGAGCTAATACTAATCCAAATATTAAAATCAGAAACTCCATAGAACGCAAATCTTAAACCATTAATTAAATATACTACTGGATTAAAATAAGTAACAGTTTGCCAGAACTCTGGCAACATATCTAAAGAATATAAACTTCCCCCCAAGAAAACCATGGGTGTAACCACTAATGTTGGAATAATTGACATTTGTTCAAAGTTAGAACTCATCAAGCCAATTAAAAAACCAAATAAAGCAAAGGTAAAAGCTACTAGAACTAATAAAAAAACCATTAGTAATGGATACATCACTTGAACTTCTACAAAAAAAGTTGCTGTAATAAAAATTACTACACCTACTAATAAAGTTTTAGTTGCACCTGCTCCAACGAATGCAAGGACAATTTCAAATGTAGAAATTGGAGCTGCTAAAATTTCATACATGGTGCCGTTAAATTTTGGAAAAAAAATACCAAATGAAGTGTTACTAATTGATTGGGTAAGCAACGTAAGCATTAATAAACCTGGAACAATGAAAGATCCATAACTGATACCATCAATATTCTCCACATAACCCCCTATCACTGAACCAAAAACGATAAAGTATAAAGAGGTTGAAAGCACTGGTGAAAAAAGAGATTGCAACAAAGTTCTTTTAAAACGATCCATTTCATGAAGATACATGGCTCTAAATGCATAATAATTAAATTTCATTATTCTCCTTTACTAAATTAACAAATATCTTCTCCAAAGTAGTTTGTTCAGTTTTTAAATCCTGTAGCTTTAAGCCTGCATCTTTTAAATCTTTAAGTAAGTTAGTTATCCCAGTACTTTCTGAATTGACATCATAAGTGTATTCTACTGTTTTGTTATCTTTGCCTATTTCTAAATTATATTTACCTAAACTATAAGGAATTTCACTAATTTCACTTTGAAGATTTACACATAACTTTTTCTGACCCATCTTTTTTAATAATTCTTTTGTTTCATCAATAACAATTATTTCCCCCTGATTAATAACTGCCACCCTATCTGCTATTGCTTCTGCTTCTTCAATATAATGGGTGGTTAGAATAATTGTTACTCCAGTTTTTCTTAAATCTTCAACTACTTTCCACATATCTCTTCTCAACTCAACATCAACTCCTGCTGTTGGTTCGTCTAAAAATAATATTGAAGGTTCATGAGATAAAGCTTTTGCAATTAAAACTCTTCTCTTCATTCCACCAGATAATTGTCTTAATCTTAGGTCTTTTTTATCCCACATACTTAAATCCTTTAAAATTTTTTCTATATGTTTTGGGTTAGGTTTATTTCCATTTAAACCTCTTGAATAAGAGACATTGTTAAAAACAGTTTCAAATAATTCTAATGTTAACTCTTGAGGGACTAATCCAATTCTTGAACGTGTCTCTCGATAATCTTCAATAATATCAAAATTTTCAACAGTTACTTTTCCTGACGAAGGTGTAACAATACCACATATAATACTGATTAAAGTTGTCTTACCTGCACCATTAGGTCCTAGAAGGGCTATAATCTCCCCTTTTTTTTATTTCTAAGTTAACTTTTTTTAAAGCTTCAAATCCGTTATCGTATGCTTTTGAGAGATTGTTAATGGATATTTGATTAGTAGACATGTGATTGGGATATATAGAGACATTTTACTCAATTACAATATCTAGCCTACAAAGTTAAAATTGAATTAATCTCTAAAATTTATAAATTCAATTGGAAGCCCAATATCTATAGCTTCTATTGCAGATATTGCTTCTTGAAGGTCATCTCTTTTTTTTCCTTGCGCTCTTAATTCTTCGCCTTGAATTTTAATTTGGATTTTAAGTTTTAGTTTTTTTACATCAGCAATAATCTTCTTAGCATTTTCTTGGCTAATACCCTCCACTAATTCACTGACTTGTCTGATGGTTCCGCCGGCTGCACCTTCTGAATTTTTAACCACTATTACTCTTGGATCTACTTTTCTTCTTATAAGATGAACTTGAAGCAATTCATTTACTTGTTTTAATTTTAATTCATCTGGCGCTATTGTAGTTATTACTTTATCTTTTCTCTCAATTGAAATATTAAGTCCCTTAAAATCATATCGGTTAGCAATTTCTCTTAAACAATTTGCAAGAGCATTGTCAAATTCTTGATAATTAATTTTACTTATTACATCAAATGAAGGCATAATTTTAATATTATATACAATATTACATTTTTTTATGAGAACAACCTTCTTTAATCATTGTTATAATTTTTAAAATTTTAGTATATTTTAATTTTAAATGTCCAAAGGTAAATTTAAAATTCATATAAGAAATAATCACTGGAAAAAGGGTTCTTTGCCTTGTGATTTAGAAGGTGAAAAGAATAGTAGTGTACCAAAAGAATTATTTGAGAATTTTCTTAATAAATATTCTAATATAAAAGATAAGGTTTCATATATAGTTGATTGGGATGATGATAATTGGAAATCTTCAATGAAAGATGCAGATATTTTGCTTACATGGAATTTTCCAACAAATAATCTAAGTAAAATTGCACCAAATTTAAAATGGATACATATTGTGTCAGCGGGTGTAAATCATCTTTATCCATTTGATTGGCTTAAAAAAGATTTAATTTTAACAAATAGTAGTGGAATACATTCTAAAAAAGCAGGTGAATTTGGATTAATGAGTGTTTTGATGCTTCAAAACCATATGACAAGAATAATTACTAATCAAAAAAAAAAAGAGTTTATAACTTTATTAAGTAACCCCATTGATAGTAAAAAAGTTGTAGTGGTAGGTACTGGATCATTAGGTGGGTCAATGATTAAACATATAAGCTCATTAGGAGCAAAAGTTATTGGAGTTAATAGAAAGGGTAGAATAGTTGAAGGTTGTTCAAAAGTTATAACATTTGATAGGATTGATGAAGTCTTACCTGAGGCTGATTTTCTTTATTTAGCTGTTCCAGAAACAAATGAAACAAAAGGATTAATAAATAAGAAAAGATTAGATGTGCTTAAAGCTACGTGTGGAATTGTTAATATTGGTCGCCAATCTGTGATGGATTATGAGCATCTAAGAAAAAAATTAAAAAAAAATGAAATTGCTGGAGCTATTTTAGATGTTTTTTCAGAAGAACCCATAAACAGAAATTCAAAATTTTGGAATACTCCAAATTTGGTAATTACACCTCACATATCCTCAGATAGTAAAGGAAATTATATTGAAATGGTTTTAGAAAAGTTCTTCAATAATTTAAAACTATTTATTCATAAAAAAGATTTACATAATCAAGTCGATCCTAAATTAGGTTATTGATTATTTTGGTAACCAGGAACTGTACAAAGGATTGTCATTGGTTATTGGAAGTTTGATACTTTTGTTTTTTCTTGATGAACTGTAAACAGCTGTTACAAATTCTAAAGACTTTCTGGCATCCAGTAAAGTCACTTCATCACTAACTTTTCCATCAAGTTTGTTGGCTATTTCATTAAACATTCCTGCGTACCATGATTTAGGTTTTTCGACTTTTGACAATACTTCTTCAATTTGACTTTTTGAAATAGGAGCTCTTGGTAAAAATACCCATTCATCGTCAGCTGGATTATAAGGTTTATCTGGAGATGCTCCCGATTCTACTGTCAGTCCATCAAAACAGAATTTTAGTCTACTGGTATCATTTGCTGCACCAAGGGTGATTGAGCTAGTGACCAATGTTCCATCTTCCATCTCAATTGATAAAGAAGCACAGTCTTCGACCTCAATATCATTTACTCTTGTTGTTAATTTTGCAAATACATTTGAAACTGGGCCTAGTATCATACTCACCAAGTCATGAATGTGTATAGCATGACTTAATATTGCCCCACCTTGCTCACCGTCCCAAGTACCTCTCCAAGGTTTTGAATAATAATCTTTTCCTCTATTCCAATGAGTCTCCAATGAGGCAATTAAAGGTTTTCCAGCAAGTCCTGACTTCATTAGTGCTTTAAATTTAGAAAATCCTAATCCATACCTATATTGGAATACAGGAAAGATTATTTTTCCTGTTTCTTTACTAATATTTTCTAGCTCATCAATTTCTTTAAGACTTGAAACCAATGGTTTTTCACATATTACATGTTTTCCTGCTTCTAGAGATTTTTTGCACGCCGAAAAGTGCAAATGGGGCGGGAGACAAATATCTATTATATCTATTTCCTTTACTTTTAACACATCATCAAAGTTTAATGACATTTTAGTATTATTATTTGACGCCAAGATTTTATCTATTGCATCTCTTGTTAAACCACACAATGTATGAACACTAAATCGGTCTGATACTTTTTGAAAGTCTTCAAAATGTTTAGCTCCTATATTAGTTCCTATTATTGCAACCTGATATTTTTTCATTTTTTTTCAGCTAATTCTTGAGCTTTAATTGCTAGTTCCATTGATAAGTAAGTAAGTTCTTGCGAACAAGCAGTATCAGTTCTATTCAAAACATCTTGAATTAAATTAGCAAAGTAGGGGAGCTTTACATTTGAACAGTCAATATGTTTAACCTCATCATTATTTGCCAAAAATAGTTGATTTCCTTTTTCAGATTTTGCTAAATCTGTGTATTTTCTGATTTCAATAAAACCTTTATCACCCAGGATAAATAACCTTCCATCTCCCCAGGTAGGAAGCGCATCAGGAGTAAACCAATCTAAACGAACATATCCATGACCACCATTTCCAGTAAGATTAACTTCCCCGAAATCTTGAAAACCAGCAAATTCTTTCTTAGTCGTATTTTCAACTAGCGCATGGTTTACTTTAGCTTTATTTGAATTAGTAAATACTAAAAATTGGTGAATTTGATGTGAGCCTATATCTGTTATTATTCCACCATAACTATCACGATCATAAAACCAATCTGGTCTTTCATAATTACCTTGCCTGTGGGGACCAGTGCCAATTGTCTGTTTAACTTTACCAATTTTACCTTCAGCAACTAGCTCTTCAGCTTTTGTAACAGCGGCTACATGAAATCTTTCTGAAAAATTAATTGACCAAATTTTTCCTGTCTCCTTAACTGTTTCTTTTAGATTATTAAGTTGCTCAAGAGTTGTACATCCTGGTTTATCAACCATGATATCTTTTCCAGCTTTCATTGAGTCTATAGATAGATTTGCCCTATCTTTAGGAATGGATGAAATTAAAATCATATCAATTGTATCATCATTTAAAATATCACTTTTATTATCTACTCTTTTAATTTGAGGGTATTTTTTTCTAAATTCATCTAAAGTTAACGGAGAACCTTGTGTCCAAAAATAATTACAACTACATCCCTCTTTAAGCATCTCATCAAGCATGTCGAAGATATGACCATGATCAATACCCAATACTCCAAGATTTATAGTTTTAGTCATAAACTATTTTAGCAGATTAAAAATTTTAAATAAGATTTTAATTATTGGGAAGGTTTATTCTCTACAATAACTGTTTCTTCGGTCCCTACTGGCTTTATCGGGTCTTCAATAGGTTCTGTTGCTGGATTAAGTTCTAAGCCAATAGGTGTTATTGTTGTAGGTAGAGGTGTGAATTGAGAGTCAGGGTTTTCAACAACCTCTCTAACTTTCATCCTGTAAACTCCATATGCTCCTATTAAACAGTGAAATATAATTAGAAATATAAAATAACCATTCTCTCCTATAAAATCCATAAACATAGAACATAAAAAAGGTCCACTAATTGCACCCATTCCAAAGGTAAATTGTAAACCAGCACCTGCAGCTACAAATTTTTCTTTAGCTATAAAATCATTAGTGTGAGCAAATATTAATGCAAACATTGGAAGACTAAAGAAAGCATATAAACCTGTAAAAATATAAAACCAAAACTTTGAGCTCGCTAAACCATCAGGTAAATGCATAGTACCCACTGAAAAAATTGCACATAAAGCAAAGAAAGCCGAAGCAAATGTGGAATATACTGTGACTGTTCTTCTGTCATAAATGTCTGATAGCTTACCAATTGGCCATTGCGAAATAGCGCCAGAAATAGCTATTAGAAAAGTTACAAAAGAAATTTCAAAAATACTAAAATTCATTGACGCTGCATAAACAGCAATTAAAGCAAACATTGCAGAGTGACAAATTCCACACAAAAGAGCACTTACCATTCCAAAGGGAGATGCTTTATAAAGTTCTTTAATTTTCATTCCTATAATTTTTTTAAACTTTGGTGGTTTTTTCTTAGTTAATAATATTGGAACAAGTGACAGGGACATGAATAAAGAAACAAGTATAAATGGCTGAAAATTTTCTGGCTTACTGAAGTTTAAAAAAAACATTCCAATTGCCATAGATCCGTAAAGAACAATCATATAAATTGATAAAACACTTCCTCTGTTTTTATTGCTTGCTCGGTCGTTTAGCCAGCTTTCTGCAATAGTATATAAACATACCATTGAAAAACCTGAAGCGATTCTTAATATAAACCATGTAAATGGATTGACGATTATAGAGTGTACTAAAACAACGATAGAAGCAATTGATGCAAAAGCAGCAAATACCCTTATATGACCAACTCTTGAAACTAAAATCGGAACAGTTTTTGCTCCTATAAAATAGCCTACAAAATAACCTGACAACATAAAGCCAGTTGCAGTTAAACTGAAACTTTCATGAACAGCCCTTACTCCAAGTAAAGAAACTTGAAAGCCATGAGCTATCATAATTAGACCCATGCCTGTGAATAATGCCCAGGAATTTTTTAGTATCTTTTCCATAATTGCGCTATCTATGGATGATTTGATAGTAAATCAAGAAATTAATTAATAATTTTTTCAGGCTCTCTTAGTTTAATAAATGAGTGGATGCCTAAAGTGATTATGATCACTGCACCTCCAATGATCGTCTCCAAAGTTGGTTGCTCTTTAACAACTAACCAAACCCAAATTGGACCTATTATTGTTTCTAACAAGAAAAAAAGATTTACTTCCTCTGCAGGTATAAATCTTGGTGCAATTGTTACCAAAACAAAAGGTAGGGCTACACAAATAATGCACATTACTGGTATATAAATTTGATCAGTTCCAATTAAATTAAAGTTTTCAACAAAAAAGAAAGCAAATACTGCAACTCCTAATTTGCCCATTACAGCAGAAGGCAAAAGATCTCTGTCTTTAGCATATCGAATAAGAACTGCATTTACAGCTAATCCAGCAGCTGTAACAAATCCCATTATATTCCCAAAAAGATTACCGACTTGCAGTGAATCATAAAAAATAAATAAAGCTGCTAAAAATGTAATGAAAATGGCGATCCAAGTCCCTTTACTTGGCATTTCTTTTAAGAATATTGCACCAAGTATTGCTGAAAGCATAGGAGCTAGAGCAATCATAATCAACGTATTGGCTACGTTGGTATTTTGAATAGAGACAATGAAAGTGATGTTACATATAGAAAAGCTAATTGCATAAAATATACCAACTAAACCAACTTTTAAAAAGGCATTAATAAAATTTTGCCTATAAAACAATAATAATCCAATTAAGACTATAAAGAAAGGTATGGTTCCTCTATAAAAAAGCATTCCCCATGTTTCTATATTTGAAAGTCTGATAAGTAATGAGTCTGGTGTAATGAACATTACAGCTACAAAGGCTAGTAATGAACCTTTCTTTTGATCTGATAATTTATTCAAGCTCTTAAACCTTTCCAAAATATCTTAGCAAGATTGATTTTAGAAAGGTCATAGTATGTTTTTAATCCAGTAGGAGACGTAACATTAATATCTCCATTTAGTTTCTGATCTATGAAGTCAATTCCAGCAAAATAAATATTATCATTCTTTAATTTTTTTCCAATAATTTTTGAAATTTTTAATTCTTGTTTTGTAAGTTTAGTAAGCTTAGGTACAGCACCCTTGCTCATATTACTCAAATATGAACCTTTTTTAGGAACCCTTGAAATTGCACCACACACTTTACCATTAATAATAAAAACTCTTTTATCTCCTTTAGAAATATTTTTTAAAAATTTTTGAAACATAGAATGACCATTTTTATTTAAAAAATTTGTAATAAGTTTTTTATTAAACTTATTTTTAATAAGATGAATTTGATTGCCACCGTATCCATTAATGGGTTTCATAATCATACTTTTATTTTGTTTATAAAATTTCTTAACTTCTACAATATTATTTGAAAATAAAGTATTAGGCATATATTTGATAAAATGTTTTGAATACAGTTTTTCTGATACATTTCTAATAGATGTTGGGTTATTTATTACTTTTACTTTTTTAAAGCCATCTAAAATAAGAGTAGTTATTAAATATTCTGAATTAAATGGAGGGTCTTGTCTAATTAAAATAAATTTAAGATTTTCAACGTCAATTTTTTGTTTTTTATAAATTTTATAAAATTTTTTTCTTTCATAATTAAATTTTACAAATACACCATTTGCATATGTTTTATTTTTGATAATGGATAAGTTTGAGGGAGTATAATAAAATATTTTATATCCTAATTTCTGAGCCTCATGAGCTAAAAATATTGATGTATCAGAAGATATGTTAATTTTTTCTAATTTATCGCCTTGTATGCCTATTATTTTATTTGTCATATAAATCTTCTAAATTTTGAAATTTAGAGAATTTATTTATAACATGACTGGCAACTGTTTCTTTATTATTGATAATCTTATTTAGATGTTCCAAGTATTTAGTTTCGTTTGTACCGCTTTTTCCAATAAAATCTCTCTTTTCTAAACCTTTTTCAGCAATTTTTAACAATTTAGAGATCCAATAAATCATATCTCTACCCATTAAATTTGTATCAAGTCCTTTCATAGGCGCATCTTTATAAGCATTCAATAAATCTTTCTTTTCCCATTTTGAAATAAATTCTAATGCTTCGTCTAAATTACCATATAAAAGACCAGTAAAAAAAGCAGGACCAGCACATATACAGTTCCAACCACAAGTATCCATAGATCTTAATTCAATATATTGTTTTAATCTATTCTCCGTAAATATAGTACTTAAATGCAATCCAAGATCGTCATCACTTGGTAAAGATTTATTTATTTCTTGAATATTACCATTCATATAATCAGAAAATTTATAATTTTTACCAGATAAATATTTATCATTTTTTTTTATAAACAGTATTGGATAATCCATTACAAAATCAGCATATTTTTCAAAATCAATATTTTCTAAAAAAAATTCTGGAAGACCACCCCTCGATGTTTCTTGCCATACTTTTGATCGATATGATAAATATTTACTATCTTTTTTTTCAACAATTGACGAGTTTGCAAAAAGTGCAATACTTAATGGAACTAAACTATTAGCTAATTTAAATTTTTTTATAAAATCATTTTCAGAAGTGTAGTCTAGATTTAACTGTGTCCCAGATGTTCTATACATCATATCTAAACTGAGCGACCCACCTTTAGGCATATCCTTTGTCATTACTTCATATCTTTTTTTAGGATTGTTTGGAATTTCAGACAACTTAGATATTGGATCAAATCCAGCACTTACTATTTTTAAATCTAATTTTTCAACAACTTGTTTAAGTTCAAACAAATAATTATTAGCTTCAGAGCAAACTTCATGAATATTAGTTAATTGAGCGCCTGCAAGCTCAATTTGATTACCTGGTTCTAAAGTTATACTCTTATTATCTTTATTTAACGCTATAACATTCTCACCTTCATGTGATGGTTTCCAACCAAATTCATATAAAATTTTGAAAATCTCTTTAATTGTAGAATAATTAATTCTTTTGTTATTCTTCTTATAGAAAAGGAATTTTTCGTGCTCAACGCCTATTTTGGAATTTATAGGCTCCTTAATTCCTGATTTAAAATGATCTATTATGTTATCTTTATTCATATTAATGATTTAATCACTCTTACTTAGATATTCAACAGCTTCGCTTATGTTAGTTAATTTGTTAGAACAAGTTTGGTTTTTACATATAATAACACTAGGTTTTGCATCATTATTTAATTGGTAAACAAATGTTGCAACCCCTAAATATTCTTTTTGTAAAAAAAGCTGCATTTCCTTAATAGATTGAGATGTTCCATGGAATGTGAATGACAAGCTATTATCGCAAATATCAAGGGTTTTAATAAAGCTAAACATCTGTGAATAATAAGAGTTTAAAACTTGGTGGAATGATTTTTTAAGCACTTCATTTCTTTCAGACCATATTTTATCATTTGTAATTGAATATAATTTGTTTGAAATTAATAGATAAACACTATTACCATTTGGAATGTTGCTATCATTTAAGTCTAGTGGACTTGCAAACAAATCATTATCTTTAATAATATTTTTCTGAAACAATCGAGTATCTTTATTAAAGAATAATTCCCAAGTATCATTCATTATTTTTATTGATTTTTCTAAAGCTCTTATATCAGCATTAATCTCATAAAGTGTTATCATTAGCAGAGCATAATATACATAGTCCTCAAGAAAAGTTTCTATTTCTTTATTTTCATAGCAATGAATAATTTTTTGATTTAATTTTTTATTTAGTATTTCAATTGTTTCTATCGTCTTACTTTTTAAATCTTCATCGTCTAAATTTACTGAAGTTTTGAGAAGAACTTGGAGCATATATGAATTTAAATCAGTTTGTGATTTATCATCAAAAAATGGTTTTATTCTTTTTCTTCTAATATTAAGTAATTTATTTTTTATTTGGTCTAGGTTATTTTTATCTTCATCGAGTATTAAATTTTTTTCCACCAAGATGTTATTACCTTCAAAATTACCGCTCTCCGAAATTTCGTACTTATTTTCTAGTAATTTAATGTCTTCTTTTAAAAGATTATTTAATTCTTCATACGACCAAACATAGTATTTTCCCTCAACGTCTTCACTATCAGCATCATATGCAGAACCATATAATCCTTCTTTGTTCTTAAATTCATTATTAAAATATTGAATTGTTTGTAAAAGTTTATTTTTAAAATAATCATTTTTGGTATTTTGATAAAATTTAGTTAAAAGATCTATGAATTGGATATTATCATAAAGCATTTTTTCAAAGTGAGGAATTATCCATTTTTCATCAACAGCATATCTTGATATTCCGCCTTCTAGTTGATCATAAATACCTTTGGAACAGAGATTACTGAGCAAAATTTCAACAGGTTTAAAATAATTTTTATTTTTAGTTTTTAAATAAAAGTAAAACATTGCATCAAATAAATAAAATTGGGGGAACTTCGGTGCTCCTTTGAAACTTCCGTTATTTTCATCTAAATAATTTATAATTTTTTCAACAAATGGCTCCAATGGTTGATTTAAAACTGCAGATCTTTGATTTATTTTTGAGAATATTTCTTTAACTTGTTGTGCCTGAGCTAAAATTTTCTCTCTATTTTCATTGTAAACGTTATGCACGTTATTTAGGACTTTTTTAAAGTCAGGTCTTCCTTGAATTTCCTTGGGTGGGAAATACGTTCCTCCTGTAAATGGTACACCATTTTCGTCTAAAAACATTGATAATGGCCATCCACCTTGAGCTCCAGTTAGTATTGATAAGCTTTTTTGAAATACATAATCCAAGTCAGGTCTTTCCTCTCTATCAACTTTAATATTTATAAACTTTTCGTTCATCAGTTTAGCAGTTTCTTCATTTTCAAAACTCTCATGGGCCATAACATGACACCAATGACAACTTGCATACCCTACACTTAAAAATATTGGTTTTTTTTCTTTTTTGGCTTTATCTAGAGTTTCTTTATTCCAAGGAAACCAATCAACTGGATTATCTTTATGTTGTTGAAGATAAGGACTTTTTTCGTTTTTTAAAATATTAGACAATTTAATGATGATAGTAAGGTTTTCTTGAAAAAATATTCCTAACCATTGGTTCAAATTCTTTTAAAGTCATTGATTTATAATTTGGATCAAACGAAGATTGATCATAATTTTCACAAAAATCAATTGTTGCTTGATAATGCTCTGCATCTTTATATTTTTCTCTTGCATTTTTGTCTCTACCTAAATGTTCTGCAGAATAATAGGTTTGAAATAAGCCATGGTGTAAAATGATCCAGTAAGTTTTTTCTGAAACATAAGGTTTAATTACTGATGCTGCGTATTGAGAATGATTCATTGGAGCTAACTCATCCCCAAGATCGTGTAATAATGTTGCTACAACCATTTCCTCGTTTTCTCCATTTTTATATGCTCTTGTTGCAGCTTGTAACGAGTGTTCTAATCTTGTTATCTGATAGCCTTCAAGTGTAGTAGTTTGTGAAGCTAAATAATCTAAAATTCTATCTGCGGTTTTTCTTTCATATTGACTTTCTAATTTTTCCAAAAGTTGATAGTCATCTTTAGTACCGTTCTTCATTTCTGTAAAACTTACTTTTTTCATTTTAATTATT
>QBYG01000003.1 GCA_003282945.1 Pelagibacteraceae bacterium AG-325-E23 | reverse complement strand
CAAAAAAAACAAAATTAATTTATGTTGAGTGCCCAGGCAGCAACACATTTGAGTTTCAGGATCTTTCTAAGATTATTTCTATTGCAAAAAAAAATAATATATTTACAGCAATTGATAACACATGGGCTACCCCCTACTTTTTAAAACCTATCAAATTAGGATTTGACATGTCTATTGTATCAGCAACAAAATATTATTCAGGCCATTCTGATGTAATGGGTGGTAGCTTAGCAGTTAATGAAAAAGTTTATAAACACGTAAAAAAAGCAGACGATATTTTAGGATTGAGACTAGGACCAGATGATGCTTACTTAATCACAAGAGGTTTGAGAACTTTGGATATAAGATTAGATAAACATGAGTCTAATGCTAAAAAAGTTTGCGAGTTCCTTTCAAAAAGTAAAAAAGTAAAACTTTTATACCCTTATAAAAAGAGTTCATTTAATTTTAAAATGTGGAAAAAATATTATTCAGGGTCTTCAGGTCTTATGGGCTTAATCATAAAATCAAAAAGTAGAAAATCAGTTTTGAAATTTGTAAATTCGTTAAAATTGTTTGGTCATGGATATAGTTGGGGAGGCTTTGAAAGTTTAGCATTGCTACAAAGTGATATTGAGATGGGAGATAGAAAATTCCTTAATTTAAACAAAAATGAACACTTAGTAAGATTACATATAGGACTAGAAGACCCAAAAGATTTAATTGCAGATATTAGAAAAAGCCTTATGCTCGTTAAATGAGCGCAGAAAAATTTTTTACTAGTAAAAAAGCCCTAATCACACTTGTAGCAGCTTCATTAACAGTTATTTTTGCAATGGGTATTAGGCAAACATTTGGTCTTTTTTTTTTTGATTTCAATGCAGATCTAAATATTTCTATTTCACATTTTGGTTTTGTAATTGGGTTGCAGCTTTTAATGTGGGGGATTTTTAGTCCAGTTTTTGGTTTCATCACTGATAAATATGGAGGAACAACAGCTATTTTTGTTGGTTTTTTATTTTTTTTAGCGGGGCTATTACTTTTTTACTCAGGTCTTAACACGGGGCACTATTTTACGCTTACAATTGGAGTGTTAATAGGTATTGGACTAGGTGGCACCGCTATTAGTATTCCTGTATCTGTTGTAGCGAAACATTTTCCAGCTTCCAATAGAACAATTGCTACAGGCATTGTTACTTGCGCAGGATCTTTTGGTTTTTTTGTTTCACCTTTATTGGTTAGATATTCTCTAATTGAAATGGGTTGGGAAATTACCATCTTATACTTTTGCTTTCTTTTAGGCATTGGATTAATTGTTGCTTTATTTGTCAGTACACCCAAAGTTCCTGTAGGTAGTAGTAATCTAGATAATAATCAAACAGCATCGGAAGCTCTTAAAGAAGCTTTTGGAAATAAAAGCTTTATTTTTTTAACTCTTGGATTTTTTGTTTGTGGTTGGCACATTGCTTTAGTTGCAACACATATCCCAACTTATATGATGGATAGAGGTTTGCCTGATTGGACGGCAGCAATGATTTTAGCATTAGTAGGTGTTTTTAATATGATAGGAACAATTGGGGCAGGATTTTTGGCCACTAGGTATAGTAAAAAAAAAGTACTAAGTGCGATCTATTTTTTAAGAGGTGTATCACTAATTTATTTTATATTTTTACCGCCAAGCGTATTTAATTGTGTTGTCTTTGGAGTTACCTTTGGCCTTCTATGGCTTTCTACAGTACCTCCAACAAATGGAATAGTTGGACATATATTTGGAACAAAACATCTAGGCCTTTTATATGGTATAGTTTTTGTTAGTCATCAAGTTGGATCTTTTCTTGGAGCATATCTAGGGGGAGTTTTTTATGAGATGCATGGTAATTTTGATTATGCCTGGTACGCATCTATCGCATTATCAATTTTTGCAGGTGTGATACACTTACCTATAATAGAGAAAACAATTGAAAGAGTTCAGCCAGCATAAATTTCAGCATAATAAATATTTAGAAAAACTTTATCAGTCTAATAAGCCCCTTATTATCTATAAAGTTGATGGGGGGTATAATATTTATACGGATTTTTCAAAGAAGATAACGCTTAACAAAAATAATATTTCAAAATTTTTAGATAGCTTTTCTTCAAAAAAGTATAGAAAAGAAACCGACTTATATGTTGGATTTTTTGGTTATGAGATTTTATGTAGTCTTTTAAATTTATCTCTAAAAAATCAAAAAAAAATGAATTTCTACAAAGGTATTTTTTATAAGCCTGAAACTTTAATCAAAATAAGAAACAAAATTATAATTCATTCAAATTTAAAAAAAGATGAATTCAAAGAAGTTTTTCAAAAAACTAAAATTCTTAGCCCTTTCAAACTAAATATAGAATTTAATAAATACCAAAAAATATTTAATGTATTTTCTAGAAAAATTAGAGAAGGAGAAACTTATCAAATAAAAATATGTACAAAATATAAGAATAAATCGACTATAAATTCAGTAAATTTCTTTTGGAAACTAATGAAGATTAACTCGTCGCCTGAGTCGTTTATGATCAGAGATAAAGATTACTCGATAGTTAGTTGTTCGCCCGAGACTTTAATCAATAGAGTTGGCAATTTTATTAATACTAAACCTATTGCTGGAACATTAAAAAAAAATAAATATACGACAAAATCTAATGCTCTCAGATTCTTTAGAAATAACAGTAAAGAAACTAAAGAGCATAATATGATTGTAGACCTTGAGAGAAATGATCTATCTAGAATATGCAAACCAGGTACAGTAAAAATTAAAAAGAAAAAATATGTAGAAGAATATAAACACCTATATCACTACGTAACTAGTATTATTGGAAAATTAAAAAGTAATATTTCAATTAAAGAAATAATTAAATCAATGATGCCAGGTGGATCTGTCATTGGTTGTCCTAAAATAAGAACATTGGAATTACTTAATTCGCAAGAAAAGGAAGATAGAAATATTTTTACTGGGAGTTTTGGGTATATTAAATTTAATGAAGATATGAGGTTTAATATAATTATTAGATCAATTTTAAATTTTAAAAATAGTTCAGAAATATCTGCAGCCTCTGGAGTTGTGTTGGATAGTAATTCAAAGAAAGAATTCAATGAAAACTTTATTAAAGCAAAATCACTTTTGGAATTATTTAAATGATTTATATTATTGATCATCAAGATTCATTTACTTGGAATGTAGTTCATCAATTTTCTGAATTTGACGAAGTATATTGCTCAAATTACTTTGATATAAACAAAAAATTATTAGATAAATCTAAAACAATAGTATTTTCTCCAGGACCAGGATCACCCAAAGATTACCCAACATCTATAAAGATTTATAATAAATACAAAGGAACAAAAAAAATTATTGGTATTTGTCTTGGTTATCAATTGATCTTACACAGTGAAAATGGAAAAATTATTCAACAAAAAAATATTTATCATGGTTTTCAATCGACTGTAAAAGTTACGAGCAATCATTCTATTTTTAAAAAAAATTCAATTTTTAAAGTTGGCAGGTATCACTCACTTAAGCTAAAAGAACCTTTTATAAATGAGAACTTTAATATCACTATGAGATGTACTAAATCTGATATAGCAATGGGTTTCGAAAATAATCAAGATGATGTATATGGATTTCAATTTCACCCAGAATCTTTTTTGACAAATAATGGTAAAATACTTATTAAAAAAATCTTATCAGCGTAAAAACTTTAAAGAAATTGAGTTTGATGACCTATGGAATAAGGATGGAGTTTTTACAACAATGTGGATCTATAGTAAGCCACCTAAAATTCTTTTTTTTAAAACACACATTGATAATTTAATAAAATCATTAAATGCCTATAAGATCTATAATAAAGGAATAAAAAGTAAAATATTAAAATTAATAAATGAAAATATAGATAAAACAAAATCTTACAATCATTTACTTAGAGTTGCTTTAAATAAAAAAACTATTTCAATATCTCTTAGAGGCAGAGTTAAACTTAACAATAAATTTGGAATTAAATTAGTAAACTATAAAAGAGTGAAACCTGAATATAAAAATTTAAAATACAAAAAAATACTAGGATATCTATCTAAAATGAATACATCTAAAGAAGACATTGCTTTATGCGTAAATGATAAAATATTTGAAACCGGAACTTCAAATTTATTGTTTGTAAAAAACAACAAAATTTATTCACCAAAAAGAAAATATTATAGAGGAACTAATTTTAAATTTTATGAAAAAAAATTTAATATAATTAAAAAAGATATTTATCTAAAAGAACTAAATCAATTTGATGAAATTTTATTAGTTGGTTCCGGCAAAGGTGTTGTTTCCACAAGTTATATTGTAGATAGCAATTGGAAGAGAAGAAAAAGCAAAATATTTAATTCAATATACAAAACTTTTGAAAAAGAGTTTAAAAAAGAAAAATATATTTATAATTAAAAAATGAGAGATCCTAATAACCCATGTCTATTTTGCAATATATCTACCAATGATTTCGAACTAGAGAATGAATTTGCCTACGCAAGCTATGATACTTACCCAGTTTCAAAGTATCATGCTTTAATTGTTCCAAAGAGACATGTTCAAAATTATTTTGAACTAAATAATGAGGAAGTTCTTGCTTGTGATGCCCTTCTAAAACAACTTAAAAAGAATCTTGAAATTAAAGATCATACAATCGAGGGATTTAATGTTGGATCAAACTCTGGCAAAACTGCAGGACAATCAATTAATCATTGTCACATTCATCTGATTCCAAGAAGATCAGGAGACGTTGATAATCCCCAAGGTGGTGTTAGAAGCGTAATTTCCTCGAAACAACATTATGTACGTAAAACTAAATAATAATTACGTTTATAAGCTGTTGAAATGTCATTATATCGCGGTTGATCTATTTAAATAAGTGTACTAGAAATCTTATGCGGAAGGAACAAATTCACTATGATATCAACTAATCCATTTTTAATATTAGCAGAGACAGTACCACCATTTTTGATGCAATCTTTTGTTATTTTAATGGGTTTACTAATTCTAGTTGGAACAGTTATGGATATTATTCATAAAAAAAATGTGAAGTATTTCTTTAATAATGCAAAAAAAGCAAAACTATCAGCTACGAAAACTTTATCAACAGGAGAGAGAATATCTGTAATTTCAAAAACTATAGCAAGCGACATTGCTACTACGTCAGAACTTGGTGCCGGCAAAAGAAGAGTGGCGCATGTAATGGGCATGTATGGAACTATACTTTTTTGGGTAGGCTCAGTTGTAATGATATTCTTTTATACATCTCCAGGATCCACTACTCCAACAGTTTGGCCAATGATATGGCATATTGGAGCAGCACTAACTGTATTAGGAGGATCTTGGTTTTGGTTCTTTCTAAGAGTTGATGTCTATTCTGAAGCACAACCTTGGTTTAGAATGATTAAAGCTGACCTATTTGTTTTAGCATTAATAGCATCATCATTATTTGGTTTGATATGGTCTTACTTACAATCACTAAATCTTGTTGGAAGATATGATGATATGGTTTTCTTAGCTTTATTTATTGTTGCAAATCTGGTTTTATTCGGTGGAGTGTATTGGTCAAAATTTGCTCATATGTTTTATAAACCTGGTGCAGCGATACAAAAAAATTTAGCTGAAGCTGATGGTTCTAGAGATAATCTACCACCAGAAGCAGATGCACCTGAGCAATTTGGCTTAGGTATAAAAAGAGAAGAGCCAAAACATTATTAATATGATAAAAATTAAAAAGGAGAAAAATTAAATTATGTCAACTTTTGTATATATGACCCGTTGCGATGGCTGTGGTCACTGCGTAGATATTTGCCCATCAGATATAATGCATATCGATGAAACAATAAGAAGAGCGAAGAATATTGAACCAAATTTTTGTTGGGAATGCTATTCATGTGTCAAGGCATGTCCTAATCATGCAATCGACGTAAGAGGTTATGCAGATTTTGCACCAATGGGACACAGCGTAAGAGTTAGACGTGAAGAAGAAAAAGGAACCATCTCATGGAAGATAAAATTTAGAAATGGAACTACAAAAGATTTTGTATCTCCAATCACAACTAAACCTTGGGGAAAGTTTATTCCAAAACTTGCTGAGGGCGATAAACCAAATCAAGGAGAGATAAACTCTCAAAGACTATACACTGAGCCAGAGGGTTTAAATATTGATGGAGAACTACCATCAGTTCCAAAAGAAACTTTCAAAAAGGGAGTTTATTATTAATGGCCAAACATAAAACACATTACGAAGATTGTGATGTTCTAGTAGTTGGTGGTGGAATGGCTGGAACAGGTGCTGCTTTTGAAGCAAGGCACTGGGGAAGAGATTTGAAAATTGTTTGTGTTGAAAAAGCAAACATAGATAGAAGTGGTGCGGTTGCCCAAGGATTGTATGCAATTAACTGCTACATGGGTATGCAATGGGGTGAAAACCAACCGGAGGACCATGTTAGATATGCACGTAATGATTTAATGGGAATGGTAAGAGAAGATTTAGGTTATGACATGGCGCGTCACGTAGACTCAACAGTTCACATGTTTGATGAGTGGGGTCTACCAATGATGAAAAATGAAAAAACTGGTCGTTACCTTAGAGAAGGTAAATGGCAAATCATGATTCATGGTGAAAGCTATAAGCCGATAGTTGCTGAAGCTGCTAAGAAATCAGCTGACAAAATTTATAACAGAATAATGGTCACTCATCTTTTAATGGATGAGGAAAAAGAAAATAGAGTAGGAGGAGCTGTAGGGTTTAATATGAGAACAGGTGATTTTCATGTTTTTAGAGCAAAAACAGTTATAGTTGCAGCTGGTGGAGCCTCTCACATATTTAAACCAAGAGCTGTTGGAGAAGGTATGGGAAGAACTTGGTATGCTCCTTGGAGTAATGGTTCAGCATATGCACTTCCAATTGCAGCTGGCGCTAAAATGACTCAAATGGAGAATAGAATTGTTTTATGTAGATTTAAAGATGGATATGGTCCCGTTGGTGCATATTTTCTTCATTTAAAAACTTACACTCAAAATGCTAATGGAGAAAACTATGAGAAGAAATGGTATGAACAAACAAAGGAACTAGTTGGCGAATATATCGACCATCACCCAACACCAACATGTTTAAGAAATCACGCATTTATTCAAGAAACAATGGCAGGTGGAGGCCCAATTCACATGGTCACTACAGAAGCCTTCCAAGATCCACATTTAGAAACGGTTGGCTGGGAAAATTTCTTGGGAATGACGGTCGGTCAGGCAGTTGTTTGGGCTTCACAAAATATTGACCCTAAATATACAAATCCAGAACTTACTACATCTGAACCTTACGTTATGGGTTCACATGCTACATGTTCAGGTGCATGGGTCAGCGGACCTGAAGATCTATCACCGCCAGAATATTTCTGGGGTTACAACAGAATGTTAACAATTGAGGGACTTTTTGGAGCTGGAGATACTGTTGGAGGAAGTGCACATAAATTTTCTTCAGGCTCATTTACAGAGGGTCGTTTAGCAGCAAAAGCAGCAGTTAAATATATTGAAGACCAAAAAGCTAACGATATTAAAGTTAGCGATAAACAATGTGAGGATTTTAAAACAGCTGTTTATAAACCACTTGAAAATTATACTGTTGGACGAAACGAAATCACAGGTGGAACTGTTTCACCTAGCTATATATCTCCAATTCAAGGGCTTCAAAGATTACAGAGAATTATGGATGAATACGTTGGAGGAATCGCAACAAATTACATGACTAACGCAAATATGCTTAAAAAAGGGTTAGAATTACTTAAATGGCTTGAAGAGGATTTAGAAAATGTTGGAGCAGAGGATTATCACCAATTAATGAGAGCTTGGGAACTTAAACATAGAGCTTTAACATCTCAGTGTGTAACAGAACATACAATGTTCAGAGAGGAAACTAGATGGCCAGGCTATTATTACAGAGGTGACCATATGAAACTTGATGATGATAATTGGCACTGTTTAACAGTTTCTAGACGTGATCCTAAAACTGGTAAGTTTTCAATGGAAAAGGTGCCTGTTTATCATATCGTAGATGAGAACGAGAAGAAAAAAGAAGCTTCTTAATTGAATTAAATCAGTAATGGCCCTTTTAGATAAATCCGACGAGGAAATTATTAAAATTGCTGAACCAATGTGGGCTAACTTAGTTAAGTCCTCTAATATCAAAGATTATGGTGGCTTTACTAGAGATTTGTCATCTCAAATGATGTATGGAGCTAATGAAGTTGAACTTGGAAAACAATGGGCAAATAATGAGTTAATTTCAAGTTTAGCCGAGGGATGTAAAGCTATAGGCTGTCTTAGAAGAGGTCTTTACATAACAGTTTTATATAAACAGACTAGCACAAAGATCCCTGGAGACTTTTTGGGAAGACTAGTTCTTGGTGAAGAAGGAGATGAAGTCAAAGTTTTCGGTGCAACAATTTTCTAAATATTTTTAAAAAATATTTGCATTTATTACAACTTGTGGTATCCCGCGAGTATGTTTCAAATAATAAATCATAATTTAAAAAAACTTCCTTTATTCTTTGAAAATCAACTAAGTAAAATAATTAAATCATTTTTATATCTATTTATCTTCTTTGCTTGGGGTATAATTCTTCTTAGTACTGCTCAGAATTTTATCTAATAATACTCATATTTATTGACTTTGTATTCCTAGAGGAATAATTACTTTAAATGGAGTATTTTCTTCCAATCGCACAAGTAGAAATAAATTTACTTTTTATATTTGGTCTAAGTTTAGTTGTAGGAATTCTATCTGGTTTGTTTGGAGTAGGTGGTGGATTTTTGATGACACCTTTTTTAATTTTTTTAGGCGTGCCACCTATTTATGCAGTTCCCAATGAAGCAAGTAATATTTTAGGGACCTCAGTCTCTGGATCTACAACCCATTATCTTAAAGGAACACTCGATTACAAAATGGGTTTCATGATTGTTATTGGTGGAACTGTCGGAACAATACTTGGAATTATAACTTTTTCATATTTTAAAGATATTGGAAAAATCAATGTCGTTATCTCTTTAGCTTATATGTATATCCTTGCAATTTTAGGAACCTTTATGCTTATTCAAGGTGTATCAGAAATTGATAAAGCAAGAAAAAAAATAACTGAAAAAAAGAAGCTACATAAACATTATTGGATACATGGTCTTCCTTTAAGAATGCGTTTTAAAAAGTCGCAACTTTATGAAAGTGCGTTTACACCAATAATAATAGGTCTAATAGTTGGTTTCATTGCTGCAATTATGGGAATAGGTGGTGCTTTTATTTTAGTACCAGCAATGATTTATATTATTGGTATGCCGACAAGACTAATTCCAGGAACTTCACTTTTTGTAACAATATTTATCAGTGCAATCGTAACAATTTTGCATGCTTTGAATTATGGAACAATAGATTTAATATTAGTTACTGTTTTAATTTTAGGTTCAATAATAGGTGTACAGTTCGGACAAAAAATTGGAGAAAAAATTGATAGCTCAGAATTTAAAACTATTTTAGCAATATTATTATTATTAGTTGGTATAGCAATTGCTTATGATACTTTTATCAAAGATGAAAAAACAACAAGTTCTATTGTAAATGCTACGGATAATTTAGGACCATTAAGTGAATTTATATTAAATTTTTCAAGAGATTTACCAGTATTTTATGGTCTAACGTCTGTACTTCTTGCTGTTGTTCTGGGTGTTGGTGCTGCAATGATTAGAAGAGTTTATTCTAATTGGGATGATAATAGATTAGCAAAATTAAAAAAATAATTAGGCGCTTCTATATAATTTAGTCATAACAAATTCTTTATGACCAAGAGCTTCAGCACAAGTTAATCTTCCATTGGCAACCCTTAAAGTTGATTTAATTAACTCATCTCCTGCTTGGCTCAAATTCATTTCTCTAGATAAAATTTTAGAAACGTCCACATCAATATGTTCACTCATAGTTTTTGCTGTAAGAGGATTTGCTGTCAATTTAATCACAGGTTCTATAGGATTTCCTATAATATTCCCTTGTCCAGTTGGGAATAAGTGAATATTAAAACCACCTGCAGCTTGTAAAGTAACACATTCTGCAGCAGCTGAAGAAGTATCCATGAAGTACAATCCCGCACCTTTTGTCGGTTCCTCGGCTGGCTCTAAAACATCAATAAATTGACATCCCCCAATTTTCTGAAAATTACCAAATGCTTTTTCTTCAATAGTAGTTAATCCACCAGCAATGTTACCTGCAGTTGGTTGACTTTCTGATAAATCATCTGTTGCTTCTTTAAGAATGAAATCATTGTAATCATTCCATGTTTTTTTAAATTTGGCTTGAGCTTCTGGCGTTTTACCTCTTTTTTCACAAACTGTTTCAGCTCCTGTAAGTTCAGAGGTTTCACCAAAACATAAATGAACACCAAATGGTTCTAATTTATCCATAAGATTTCCTACAGTTGGATTAGATGCTAACCCTGATGTTGTATCAGACTCTCCACATTTTACAGAAATCCATAAATCACTCATTGGACATTCTTCTCTTTGCTTTTCTGATGCCCACATTGAAAAATCTTGTGCCTTTTTTGAAACTTTTGCAATTGTGTCTATATCACCAACACCCTCGATACTAAAACCCTCAACCGGTTTTCCAGTGCTTGCAATAGCATCTACAATTCTTTTTGTCCATTTGGGTTCAATACCTACAACTATAACAGCTGCAACGTTTGGATTTTTTCCTGTACCAATCATTGTTCTAAAATGAAGTTCTAAGTCTGCACCAAACTGAAGTCTCCCATAAGAATGAGGTAGTGCTATTGTACCTTTTATATTATTTGCCACAGCTTCAGCACATGCGTTTGAAATATCATCTACAGGAAGAATAATTACGTGATTTCGTGTTCCAGCACGTCCATTTTCTCTTTTATATCCTAAAAAACTCTTTGGAATTTCCATTTGTTACCACTTTTTTGTTTTTACATTGTGAACATGAACATGTTCACCTTTTTTAATATTTTTAACTACCTTCCCAATATCATGTCCATATTTCAAAATAGTGTCACCTTCATTTAGATCAGTCATTGCAATTTTATGACCTAAGGGTATTTCGTCTATTGATTGTATTGAAACAGACTTATCATTTTCCATAATCCAACAATTACAATCTTGATCTGGGGTTATTTTCTCTATAACAACTACGCCTACGTTGTCTTTTTCATCGTGTATTATTATATCAGTATTTGACATTGTGACGATTTCTTTATTTGAAATTCGCTAAATCTTATATATTAATCGGGCACTTTGACAATTAAAAAAAGAATTAGAAAGGCTGAACTATGACTAAAATGACAACTGAAGAAGCTTTTATAAAAGTTCTTCAAATGCACGGAATTGAACATTCGTTTGGAATAATAGGATCAGCTTTTATGGCAATTTCCGATTTATTTCCTAAAGCAGGAATTACTTTTTGGGATGTTGCTCATGAAACTAATGGTGGCTTAATTGCGGATGGCTACACAAGAGCAACTGGAAAAATGTCAATGGTTATCGCTCAAAATGGGCCAGGTATAACTGGATTAGTCACACCAATTAAAACAGCTTATTGGAACCATACACCTTTGTTGTTAGTTACGCCTCAAGCAGCAAATAAAACAATGGGTCAAGGTGGTTTTCAAGAGGTTGAGCAAATGAATTTATTTAAAGATATGGTTTGCTACCAGGAAGAAGTGAGAGATCCATCTAGGATGGCAGAAGTATTAAATAGAGTAATAGAAAAAGCATTTAGAGGTTCGGCACCAGCTCAAATAAATGTACCAAGAGATTATTGGACACAAGTAATAGATATTGAGTTACCTCCGATTGTAAGATTTGAGAGACAAGGTGGAGGAAAAGAAGCTATTGAAAGAGCTGCAAAACTTTTATCTGATGCAAAATTCCCAGTAATATTGTCTGGGGCAGGCGTAGTAATTGGCAATGCAATTGATGAATGTAAAAAATTGGCTGAAAAACTAGATGCTCCTGTGTGTAATGGATATCAACATAATGATAGTTTTCCAGGAAGTCATCCTTTAGCAGTAGGACCATTGGGATACAATGGATCTAAAGCTGGCATGGAATTAATTTCAAAAGCAGATGTGGTTTTAGCGTTAGGAACAAGATTAAATCCTTTTTCAACTTTACCTGGATACGGGATTGATTATTGGCCAAAAGATGCAACAATTATTCAAGTAGACATGAATCCAGATAGAATTGGACTTACAAAAAAAGTAACAGTTGGAATTTGTGGTGATGCCAAGATGGTTTCACAGCAAATTTTAGAGAAGCTCTCTCCATCAGCAGGGGACAATGGTAGGGATGAGAGAAAAAATCTTATCCATCAAACAAAATCTGCATGGTTACAAACTCTAACAAGTTTAGACCATGAAAATGATGATCCAGGAACTGTTTGGAATAAAGAAGCTAGAGAAAGAGACTCTGATAGAATGTCACCGAGACAAGCTTGGAGAGCAATACAAGCAGGAATGCCTGATGATGTAATTATTTCAAGTGATATTGGAAATAATTGTGCAATTGGTAATGCTTATCCAACTTTTGAAAAACCTAGAAAATATTTAGCACCAGGTTTGTTTGGTCCATGTGGTTATGGTTTTCCATCTATACTAGGAGCAAAAATAGGATGTCCAGATACACCTGTAATTGGTTTTGCAGGCGATGGTGCATTTGGAATAAGTATGAATGAAATGAGCTCTTGTGCTAGAGAAGAATGGCCTGCAATTACAATGGTAATATTTAGAAATTACCAATGGGGAGCAGAGAAAAGAAACTCTATATTGTGGTTTGATGATAATTTTATTGGGACGGAATTAGATCCTGAATTAAGTTATGCTAAAGTCGCGAACGCATGTGGTTTAAAAGGCGTAGCAGTCAAAACTATGGAAGAAACAACTAAAGCAATCAAACAATCATGTGAAGATCAGAAAAAAGGAATTACAACATTTATTGAGGTTATTTTAAATCAGGAACTTGGTGAACCATTCAGAAGAGATGCAATGAAGAAACCAGTACAAGTTGCTGGCATCAGCAAAAATGATATGAAACCTCAAAAATCTTTATCTGAGTAAAATACTTTTTTACATATAAATTTATATCTTTGTTGTTAATATTTATATGAATGAATTTTTTATTATTTTTAAAAAAGTTTGTAATAGTCTTAAGTATTTATTTATCTTTAGATATTATTTTTTTTTACTTTTTACCAATAGATTTAAAATCTAAATTATATAATAATAGAGCCCACAGAATAAAATCTTTTTATTATCATCATGATTTAAGACCTATGGCATCTTTCTATGATCATTGGGGTTATGAAAAATATCAAATATTTACAAATAATTTAGGATTTAAAGATAAAAATAATAGAAAAATCAATTTTAAAAATAGAAATTTATTGTTTATAGGGGATTCATTTACAGAGGGTGTGGGAATTAAATATGAAGATACGTTTGTAGGTTTAATTGAGAGTAAATTGAAAGAAAAAAATGATGATATTGAAATTCTAAATGCTGGTGTGCAATCTTATTCAACAAGTATTTATTTGTCTAAAATTCATTATTTATTAAATATTAAAAAATTACCTATCACAGATATTGTAGTAGTTGTTTCTGTAGGAGACATCTTTGATGATGCATATAAATATTTAGATGTCGATGAAAATTTTATATTAAATCATGTTGATCATAAAAATAAAATTGTAATTAACTTAATTAATTTTTTTAAATCTAATACTTTAATTTATCAAGTTATATCAAGGATAACTCCCCCCAAGGTAATACCTGGTCTAATAAAATCTTTATTTATTAAAAATACCTCACTTAATTATAATGAAAAAGAAAATGAATTATTAAAAATATCAAATGATGAAATCTCAAAAATGAGCTTTTTGTATCTTCAAGACTATAGCTATTTATTTTCCAAAGATGAGTTTGATAAGTGGGGAAAAAATGCGATTGATAAATCTATAAATAATTTAAAAGAACTTTCTAAAATAGTAGAAAAGAAAAATATAAATCTCAATATTCTTTATCTCTACGAACCAGCAATCATTTTAAGAGAGCCAGATATTGCAATCTTAACTTACATAAAAGATAGTTTTAAAAGTTTAGAAACAAATAGCATCAGTTTCTTTGAACTAAATGATTATTTCAAAGGTTATAAGGATAAATATGAGGTTTATAAAAATTTATTTTTCATTAATGACATACATTTGAATAAAAAAGGAAATAAACTAGTTTTTGAAGAAATACTTAAAAAAATAAATTTTTAAATGATAATTCTATTAACTTTTAATTTTAAAAATATATAGTAAATTTTCAGTTTGTAGATTTTATGGATGTAAAATTAGATAAATGGTATCGACCAAAAATTGACAAGGAAGTTTTAAAAGAGCTTACAAGGAAATCTGATGCCAAAGGATTAATACACGTAAGTATTTATTTTGGTTTTCTCTCTCTAGTAGGTTATTTGGCCTATTTTACATGGGGAACTTGGTGGTCAGTATTTTGGTTTTATATATACGGAAATATTTTTTGTTTTTGCAATCCTATTTGGCATGAGACAGGCCACAAAACTGCATTTCAGTCAAAGTTTTTAAATGAATTCTTTTATTATATCTCATGTTTTATGGCATACTTTGAGCCTACAAGATGGAGATTTACCCATTTTGTTCATCACGGAAATACATATTCAACTAAAAATCCTTATGATCATGAAATTGAATATGACAACAATTTAAAAGACACCCCTAAAAAACTAATAATGAATTTAATCCCTTTTGGTGAGTTATTATTTTTTAAAAATAGTATAGCTTTTGAAGTAATTAAACATGCTTTTGGCGTAAAAACTAAAGTTATGATTGATAGTATTCCTGAAAATAGAAGACCAAGAGCTATTTTGATTTCAAGAATTTATGTAGGTATTTGGCTGTCTATAATTATCTGGTCTCTATTGATATCTTCATGGTTGCCGGTGTTGTATCTTTTGTTACCTCATTATTACGGAAAAGGATTACATAAATTTGTTGCTTTTACACAACACGCAGGTTTAGCGAGAAATGTTAAAGATCATAGATTGTCAGCAAGAGATATGAAATTAAATCCAATACTAAGCTTTTTATATTGGAAAATGGAGTATCATTGTGTGCATCATATGTTCCCAACGGTTCCGGCTTATAATTTAGAAAAATTACATTCCCATTTAAAAGATCAGTTACCACAAATTAAAAATGGATTATTTGATGCATATAAAGAGATAATACCTGCTCTAAAAAAACAAAGAAATGAACCTGATTATCATTTAGATATTTCTTTACCAGAACAACAAGCCTCTTAATGTATAAAAATTATAAATTACTTTTATTTCTAGGAGCTGCAGCAATATTTCTTTATATTAGTGTTGGAAAATATGAAGAATTTAGTCTTCAAAAATCTATTTCTGCATGCACGATTGCAAAAAGTAAAATTAAAAAAGAAATTTCACCTCAAGAAGCAAGAATTATTTGTGAAAAAGAAATTAAAAATTAACAATGAAATTATTATTATTATTTATAATTTTTTTTACTTTTCTAGTAGAAGCTAATGCTGCTAACACAAAATTAAAAAAATATGAAAAATACTCTGACCAAATTAAATGGAAGAATATAAAATTTAATCTTCCAAAAGGTGAGTGGGTTTATTATTCAAAAGAGCCATTCAACGTACAAAATTTTAGCTTAAGTTGTATAAATTTTATAAATATTCAAAATAAAATAATTAATGGAACTTTCACCTCGTGTTTTATAACAAGTGGCGGGAAATGGAGACAAGCACTTGGTGCTGAACTTAGAAATGAATGGCAAAATAATAAATACGATAGTTGTAATTTAAGACCTGAATATTTTTATGTTAAAGCTATATTTAAAGGAGCAAGTTCTAATTGTTTCATAAGCCACCATTTTGATCCAAATAAAGAACTTTATTTTCCTGATGATCCATCAGGTACATCAGGTGGATTAAAAAAGTATATAAAGGATAACTCATTAATATTACCAAAAATAATGTTGTGTTTTTACAGTGTTTATTATTCTAACAAAAGAGATAAAGCTATTATGATGAGTTTGGAAATAAATCCAGAATCATATGGTGCTAAAGAAACATTTTTTGAAACAGAAGAAAGTAGTGAATATCACAGAGGTAAAATAAATAATTACCCTTTAAAAAAAAAATTTTTTGAAAGATGGACAAAAAAAATGTCTATTGAACATAGTGTTCTTGAAGATCAACTTGAGGCGACAAAAGATTTTAAATTAGATTTTAGTGACTTAAATGCCTCAATTCCAATTGAAAATTCAACAGATCTTATAAATGATTTAAATGAACTAATTGAATTATATAAATCTGGAGTCTTAAACGCTGAAGAATTTGAAAAAGCTAAAAAGAAAATATTAAATTAAAAAAGTAAATTGAATTTTAGAGTAAACTTGGCAACCAAGTTGAAAATATTGGGAATAATATCATTAATATCCCATAAATAATCCCAACTATTGTAAATAAAGGAACTTCTTTAAATGCGTTAGCAGGGTTCTCTTTTATTACACCAGCTGCAGTATATATTCCTACACAAACTGGTGGAGTAATCATTCCTATTCCAGCAAAAGCAACAAAGACTACGTATAAATGAAGCAAACTTTGATCAAAAGATAATGTTAAAGCTGCAAAAATTGGAACTGTTAAATAAAACACTGGAACAATTTCAATAAAAGTTCCTAGAACTAAACATATAATACCTAGCATAGCCCAGAATAAATTTACGCTTACGCCCATATCAGTAAAGTAAGTAATAATTTTTTGAGGTGCTTGAGTATAAGTAAGCACAACACTTAAAAAAGTAGCGGTTGCAATAATAGAAAATATAACAGCAGTAATTATAGCTGTATCTTTCAAACAACTTAATAGAGACGAAAATGTTAATTCTCTGTAAATTAAAAATCCTATTACTACAGCATAAACTCCTGCAATTGCTGCTGACTCTGATGGTGTTAAAAAACCTGCATATATTCCACCTAAGATTATAATTGGAGTTATTAAAGCTGGAAGTGCTGCAACAAAAGAACTTAATCTTTCCTTAAGGGTCGACTTTCTATCTGCTCTTATATGTCTGCATTTAAATAAAACTAATAGAACCATTAAAATAAGAAGTATAATTCCTGGTATCACTCCAGCTGCAAAAGTTTTAGATACAGGAACATATGTAAGTGCACTAAATAAAATAGCAGCATTTGATGGTGGTATTAAAGCTTCAAGTAATGCTGCTGATGCAGCCAAAACAACAACAAACGGAGTAGGATAACCTTGCTCAATCATTTTGGGCATCATAATTGTTCCTACTGCAGTAATTGCAGCTAATATAGATCCACAGAATGCAGCAAAAAATCCCATCGCTATAACCATTGCAACACCTAAACCTCCTGGCCAATGCCCAACTAAAGTTGTTGCAAATTTAACAAGTCTAAGTGCTGCACCACCTTTAAGCATTGCCATACCACTGAATATAAATAACGGTACAGCTATAAGGACATGTTTTGTAAGAGCCCCAAAAGATACTTGAATTAAAACAGACCAAGGAAGATTAAGTCCACCAATAGCAGCTATGGAGCTACCTAAACCAAATACTAAAAAAATTGGAACAGAAATTATTAAAGCTACTAGAGATAAAATAGATGCCAATGCAAACATTTATTTTCTTATTAAATTTAGAATGTTATCTAATATTAATTCTAATGAGGTAAGAGCTAATATCATAAAACCCACGGGAAATGCTAAAAACATCCACCATATAGGTATGCTTATTTCAATTTCCATGACTTGACCTAAATTGAAATACATAATTGTTGCATCAAGGCCAGCTTTAAAGAATATACAAGCAGATATAAGTGCAACTATATTCACAATTAAAAACAAAATTTCCTTATTCTTTTTTGATAATATAGGAGTTAAAAAATCAACTTTAATGTGTTGTCCTTTTTTTAATAAAGGACCTAGAAGCGGAAAAACCAACCAACTAACTAAAACGGGTGGTAATTCTATAAACCAGGCAAATCCAGTACCAGTTATGAATCTTGTAGCTGCACTTAAAAATAATGCAGCAACCATAATAAAAATAATTAGCATTGCGAGAGTTAAAGAAGCCGAAGCTAAATAATTATTAACTACTCGCAACGCTTTCATTTTTTTTGATTACGCAAAAACTTATTCTAATTATTATTTGCGTACTCTTGTGCTGCCTTTAACGCGTCAGCATCAATCATTTTAGCCATTGCAGGCATAACCTTATCTTTCATTAACTTATCAAATTTTGCTTTCTCAGTCCCTGAAAGAGTTGTTACCACACCGCCTCTGTCTTGAAATTCTTTAAGAACAGTTTCACCATGATCCATAATTCTGTCAGTTGAAAGTGTTCCCACTTCTTTACCAACATCCATTATTATTTTCTGTAAATCTGCAGGTAAACTATTAAACCAAGTAGAGTTAGCCATTATGTATGCATCTGCATAGTATTGGTAAGGTTTTTGAGCATATTTTAAAAATTCCCACCAACTGTATGCTTTTATACTTCCTGGAGGACTATTTATCGTGTCAATCATTCCAGACTGTAAAGCATTGTATACTTCCCCAGTTTTTAAAGATACACGGTTTGCTCCGAGAGCATCCCACATAGGTTCTTCGCTTTTAAGCAGTCTTCTAGCTTTAAGACCTTTCATAGCATCAATACCTGTTAATTCTCTCGCACTTGAAATTGACATTACAGGTCCAACCGGGTTGTACATGACCAAAGTTGAATTTGTTTTTTTTGTTAATTCACCCCAAATTTCTTTTCCTTTTGATGAATTTTGAAAAAAACCTCTTTGTTGTTCCCAAGAATTAAACAGTCCTGGAAAAGAGGCAACATTAAAGTTCTTATTAATTGGTGGAAAACTTACAACACCAACAATTCCTCCTAACTCAACAGCTCCTGACGTTACTGCACCCATTACTTCTCTAATTCCAAAAAGTTGTTTAGATGGATATACCTCTATTTTAAGTTTTCCATTTGCTCTTTTATTTACTTCATCTGCAAAAATTTGAGCATGCTTTGCACTATGATGTTTTGGACTCCAATGAACAGATAAACGTCCAACAATCTCAGCAAAAGCTGCAGTTGAAGAAACTACAAATGAAATGACTAATAAAAAGCTAAGTAAACTTTTTGATAATATTTTTATTTTATTCATATTTTCCCTCTCTTTTTTAAATAATCATATTATTTTGAGTCAATTAAGACAATCAAATTAAACTGCTTAAATTTGAATAATAAGGTCTAAATGCTATATTAGTTGAAAATATGATTTATAAATTGTCAAAAAGCATTTTTGTGCTTTTTTTTCTGCTTTTATTTTCAAATAATTCTTATAGCGAGACCAAAATAGATGAAGCTGTTGATAAAACTACAGATTTTTTAAAGTCAGTTTCAAAAAGGGGGCTAAACAAAAATCAAACAGCTGAATTTTTAAATAATTATGCAATTACACTTAAAGATGAAAGAACTGACGGGGAAGTAACATATATTTTCGATAGCGAGAATTATAAAAGATATAAAGATGGTAAAATCATATCTGAAGATGGGTGGAGATTTTCAAAATTAGGAGCTCTAAGACTATTTAACGGTGATGTAAAACTCACCTGGAAAATAAAAATTGGAAAAGAAAATTTAATGGTTATTAAAACAAAATTTCAACCAATTGGAAAAGAATATCCTTTTAAATATAAACAAAAAAAATTATTTTTTGATGAAATCCAATGAACCCAACTGATATTCTACTAAGTATTGCAATTGTTGGGATATTTACGATTATTTATGTTTATTTAAAATCTAAATATGATGATAATAAAACTATCATAAAGTTATTTGTAATTGGCTTCATTTATGCAACAATAATTACAGGTATTCTCTATTACTTAATAAAATTTATAGCTTCCTAAAAAAATTCATATGAAACACAAATTGGAATTAATTTATTTCAAAATGAGAGCACTAGCAGAAGCTCCTCGATTATTATTTCATTATACGAATATTGAATATGAAGATCTAATGTCATGGGATTATTATGCTAAAGAATGGTCAGATGTAAAACCTAATATTCCCTTTAAACAATTACCTATGTTAATTGTAGATAAAAAACATGAGATTTGTCAAAGTATGGCAATAATGACATTTATAGAAAATTTAGCAGGTATTAATATTACGGATCCAATATTAAATGCAAAAGCAAACGCTATAATGCAAAGTGCTCAAGAACTTTTTATGCCACTTAATCCAACAGTAAACTTTGCAACTGGTGAGAAGTTTAAAAAAAAAAGAGAAGATATGTTGCCATTTTTAATGTCAAGATTTGAAGATCTTGAAAAAGCCATGAAGAATAATGATAAAAAATTTTTTATCCATGATGAGCCTAGAGCATGCGATTTTGTTGTGTTTCATCATTTAGATTTATCTAAAATGCTTGATCCTTCAATAATAAAAAAATTTCCAAGGTTAGAAAAATTTCTGGAGGACATAATGTCTGTCGAAAGTGTTAAATCTTATTTGGATAAACGTCCTGAATTGATTGATGTAAGTATTGAACCAAAATTAGTTATTGATGGGGTTCCACAGTCAACAGGAGTTAAAAAAACCTAATTATTAATAGTTGATTGCGTTATAGAAAATTTCTATTATAACTTTCAGGAATTTATGGCGGGGTAGCTCAGTTGGTTAGAGCGCGGGACTCATAAGCCCGAGGTCAGTTGACATCTTTACCAAATCTCAATTTTTTTTACAGAAAATCAAGCCTGTAAATTAATTTAATTATTTATAGTATATCATTGTGACAGACGTGTGACGTACCCTCAGCTTTTTAATTAAAAGTATTGATAATAAATATTTATCTTAATATTTCCTTACATCATATTTATATCCAAAAACTATTATAACATTAAAATTAATTTTTAAGAATCAATACCATCTTCTGTATTAATATCTTCACCAAGCAAAAGATATATTCCCTCACCATATTGCATATATTTCTCTATATCTTCATCATCTTTAAGGGTTTTGCCTATGGAAACAAACTCATCATACTCTTGTTGATTGATACTTTTCTTTTGTAAAAACAGTTTTAATCTTGTTTCCCAGTTCATTAGTAGAGATATTTTTGAAAGTCTATGAAGGTAGATTTAATTTTTTCTGCATCACCTAATGCTTTCTGTCCATCATGAAGAGATTTATACTTCAATTCAACAAGGCTACTTAATCTATTAATATCAAGTTCTTCAACACCCCCTTCAACATATTTACTTAAAACAAAATCTATAAACTCTTTTTGTTTCTCGTTTAAATCTTTATAAATTTCATTTTCCGCATTAGCTACTCTAGTTGCTCTTTGGATAGGTTTTTTACTATAAGCAACATGCTCTAAAACATCAAAGATATCACTGTCTTCAGCCTCTATTAGTGTTTGGATAGATTTTAAGTCCTGTTTTGTGAAACCATTATCTTCAAGCTTTTTAAGTAATTCATTCCTAGTAATAGGAGATGACCATAGCTCTCTTAGCTCTTCTTCACTCTTTAAGATTTCTGGTAGAGTTATTGTATTGAATAGCTTTTTAATAAATTCTTCTGCAGAAACAGGTATCCCATGAAAGTAAAATAAAGAAGTAGACATAGATTTAATTGATAACTCCTTACCTTCAGCAAGTTTAATTATTATTTTTTCTCTTGGTGGAGGAGGGTCTGTTTCATCATCTACAGGAGGTTCTGGTGGTTGAGGAGGTTCATCATCAACTGGTTTATCTCCAGGTGGTTCTTCAGGTATTGGTTCACCATCCCATTCAGGGTCAGCAAAGTTTGCAGAAGCACCAACAAAATCAACAACAGTAAAATAAAATTTATCTTCAAATAATCTAGTTCCTCTTCCTATTATTTGTTTAAATTCAATCATATTATTAACTGGCCTCATCAAAACAATGTTTCTGATATTCAATGCATCAACACCAGTACTTAGTTTTTGACTGGTTGTTAATATGGTCGGTAATGTTTTTTCATTATCCTGAAACTGTCTAAGATGAGTATCACCAGTGGTTGTGTCTTTAGCTGTAACTCTTACACAATAATCTGCAGGAGGATTAACAGACTCTTGATTAATTAAATCTCTGACCATTCCAGCATGAGCAATACTTGCACAGAAAACTAGGGTTTTTTCTTTAGGATTGATACTATTAAGCATTAACTGAACTCTCTTACGTTCTCTACCTTCGATAACAATTTTTTTATTTATGTCTTTTTCTTCAAACACTTCACCTTCAGAGATTTCTTCTTCACCAGCTAAAATATCATCGTCACCTGTGTAAACATATTCATCCATAGTTGTTTGAATTCTCTTAACTTTAAATGGTGTTAAGAAACCATCTTTAATCCCATCTTTTAATGAGTAAGTATAAACAGGTTCACCAAAGTAATCATACGTATCAGCATTAAACTTTCTTTTAGGTGTAGCTGTAAGACCAATTTGTACAGCAGATGAAAAATAGTCCATTATTCCTCTCCATCTACTCTCATCTTTAGCTCCACCTCTATGACACTCATCAATTATAACTAAATCAAAGAAGTCAGCAGGGTATTGACCAAAGTAAGGTTTATTTTCTGGCCCCGACATAAAGCTTTGAAATATAGTAAAGAATACAGAACCATTTGTAGGGACATGTCCTTTGTCTTTAACATCCTTAGGAGTAATTCTAACTAAAGCATTTTCATCAAAGGCACTAAAAGAATTAAAAGCTTGGTTAGCTAATATATTTCTATCAGCTAAGAATAAAATTCTTGGAATTCTTTTTCCATCTCTTTGCATATTCCATCTGGATTGAAATAATTTCCAAGCAATGTGAAATGCAATTACAGTTTTACCCGTACCTGTCGCAAGAGTTAGAAGTATTCTTTGTTGCTTATCAGCAATAGCATCTAGTGCATTATTGATTGCAATTTCCTGATAGTATCTTGGTTCCTTTGTACCTCTAAAAGGTTCAAAGTTAATGGCATCAAACTTACTAGACCATTCATTCTTATCCTTAAAAGTCTTATTCCATAGTTCTTCTGGTGACGGAAATTTATCTACATCACCTTCTGAAGTAATAAACATCTCACCTTTTTCATTTTTAGAATAATTAATCTCATAAATTTTGTGACCATTAGTAGAGTAGGTAGTGTGTATTTTTAATTTTTGAGCATAATCTTTTGCTTGGCTTATACCTTCGCTTACAGGTAAATCTTCTTTCTTAGCCTCAATAACTGCTAGTTTTCTGTTTTTATAAACAAGAACATAGTCAGCTCTAATAATACCTGCCCTAATACCACCTGGCTTTATTTCACCATTAGTGATTTTAAACTCTCTTCTTACAACACTACCTTCAACTTTACCCCATCCAGCCTCTTTAACTTTTGGGTCAATTAATTCAGCAATTGTTTCTGCTTCATTCATTTTTCTAATTTTTAATTAAGTCTTTTATAATTGATAATTTTAAGTCCTCTAGATTTCTTATTTTTTTTTTTAAGTTTTTTTGCATAATAGATAACTGATTAAATGCAAAATCTAATTCTTTAATTTTTTTAATTTGCTCTTCAATATTAATTTTTGGTAAATTAGTTTCTTTTATTTTCAGTTGAGATAAATTTGGCTGAGCAACACCACTAGTTTTTTTTAGTAAATCATTTTTAATAAATTTAAAATAATAAAACAAAAACTCTGGGAGATATTTATTGTTTGGGTAAATTCCACAAACAGCTTGATTTGTTGATGCCTCAAAACGAAGTATTCCAACTTGACCCGCGGTAGCTCCATACATAGCTACAAGAACAGTATTTTTAGGAAATATTTTTGCTGAAGAGTTGTCCAAACCTTTTTGCGTAATAAAAGTTTTTGAAGATAAAATTTCTTTCTCACATACGGCTCCACTTTTAAGCCAACTTATTTTACCATTTTCATAGTAATCTTTTTTAGATTTAAGTGGAGTTCCTCCTGAAGAAGTTTTTAAAACATCTCCTAAACTAACCATTTCCCAGTTATTATTTAACACAGAGTTTAAAACTGAATCACTTATTGAGTCTGTTTTTGATAATTTATTTTTTTCAATAAGTATACTTGAGTTAATTTCAAAAAATATGGTATCAAGTTTATTAATTATTTGTTTTTGCTCAGTTAATGTAGGTGTAGGAATTAAAATTTCACCTAAATTTTTTTTTGATATTCTTTGACGTGTTGCTCCAGAAACCTTTGTTTTAATATCTGAAAAATATTGTGATGATTGCATCACATAGTTTAGATATTTTGATAAAATATTTTTTTTAACTCTTATAATTGTACAATCAACTGATGTAATTGAACGTTTTGGTAGACTTGGAATTATACATGCACGACCAATAGGGTCTGGTAATCTTGATACCAGCAAATCTCCAGCATAAATTTCTTTACATTTTAACTTTTTAAATGTTTTTTCTGAAATATATCGACTTTTATTTTCGCGGTTAGCAAAACTACCTGTCTTTATATTTCCTGTTTGTATTAATCTATATCCATCATTTGATTGGTCTTTTGACTCTATCCAATTACCATCATCAAAAACTTCACATAAATCCTTTAGTTTAAGATTTTTCCATGTCATAAAAGTTCTGTGATTTTTTTTAAAATTTCAGCGGATTGTTTGTCAAGTTCATTAATTTCAGAAATAATTTGTTGAGGTGTTCTTTCATCTACTTCTTCAACTATATTAGGATTTTGAACACCTAAGTTAAAGGTTTCATTATCAATTTTATCAACATCGATAGACCAACTATTGTCACTTAGTTTTTGAGCTTGTGATAATTTTATAAAGTCATCTAAATCATTTTCATTTAAGGAATTAGTTTTACCCATGTTTCTTCCAGCATCTAGTTTGTAATACCAAATTTTCTTAGTTGGTTTTCCTTTTTCGAAAAATAAAGTAACAGTCTGTACGCCTGTACCCAAAAATGTTCCCTTTGGTAAATCAAGTACTGCAAAAAGATTACATTCTTCAAGGAGCTGTTTACGTAAAGCTATACTTGCATTGTCTATATTGCTTAAGAAAGTATTTTTAATAACAACACCACATCTTCCACCTACTTTAAGTTTTTTTATAAAGTGCTGAAGGAATAAGTATGCAGTCTCTCCTGTTTTGATTGGAAAGTTTTCTTGTATGTTTGCTTTTTCTTTTCCTCCAAAAGGAGGGTTAGCAAGTATAACATCCACTCTATCTTTGTTTTGTATCTCTAGAATATTAGTCTCTAAAGTATTTTGGTGAATGATTTTAGGGCTTTCAATTCCATGAAGTATCATATTCATAATACCTATGATGTAGGCTAAAGTTTTCTTTTCAGCTCCATAGAATGATTTTGTCTGAAGTGTTTTAAGTTCTGAGGTAGTTAAAGATTTTGATTGGCTCATATGTTCAAATGCTTCAACTAAAAAACCAGCACTTCCAACAGCACCATCATAAACAGTCTCTCCAACCTTAGGGTCTATGACTTTAATAATAGATTTAATTAATGGTCTTGGGGTGTAATATTCACCACCATTACGACCAGCGTTACCCATATTCTTAATCTTCTCTTCATACAAAGCACTTAGTTCGTACTTTTGTTCATTGCTTTGAAATTGAAGATTATCTACTTCATTAACAACATCTCTTAATGTGTATCCATCTTGAAGTTTATTTTTAAGCTCAGAGAATATTTCACCAATTTTATATTCAAGTGTATCAAAGCTTTCAGCACTATTTTTAAATGAAGAAAGATAAGGGAATAACTTTTCATCAACAAACTTTTTTAAATCTGGCCCAGTTAGTGTTTTATTGAAATCAACTTGACCAGCTTTGTCTTTAACAATAGCCCAAGTAGACCACTGATATTCTTTATTTAATGTAGGTTTAAATTTTGTGTTTTCTAATTTAGCTTTAGTTTCTTTATCTTTTTCATAATCATCTAACCACTTTAGGAATAATATCCATGATGATTGTTCAGCATAATCAAGTTCTGTACTACAACCAGAGTCTTTCCAAAGGATATCATCAATGTTTTTAAAGGTTTGCTCGAACATATTAATCTGGTTTACAGAGTAATCTATTTGTGACTTTTTTGTAACATTAAATATTTATTTTCATTAAGCGTTCTTTAATGCAGAACTACTTGTATAATATATATAAGACCCTCCAGGGGGTGAAACATATAAGTAGATATAGAAATTATTCTCTGGAACAGTCCAGCAATATAACAACTCCACATATCACCTTAGCAGAGCCTCCTTCAACTGGTTTACATCTATACTTAGATAAGTTGAGTAATTAATATTTACATACCCCATACCCCCATGATGGCACATCGTGTATCCTTTGTTAATTAAGCTTATCAATTAGATTATTAATCTTAAGGTGAGTGTATCTCATTAACTGTCTTACATCCTTATGACCTGAGATTAAACTAACCTCAGGGATAGATAATCTCTTTTCAAAGAACCTCGATATTGCTTCATGCCTTAAGTCATGAAAATGTAAATCAACAATACCAGCTCTCTTAGTCATCCTATACCAATTAAGTCTTACGGCATTAGAGCTAATAGAGTAGGGAAGAATAGATTTGTTTATTATTACTTTTACTTTTTTAGTTAGTGGTATCTTTCTAGGACTATTATTTTTAGTATCAGATAAATAAATACAGTTATCTTTAATATCATTATTATTAATAGATAATATTTCACTCTTTCTCATACCTGTTTCAATAGCAAGCTCAATAATATTGTTCATATTCCTGTTTTTAAAATTATGATTAAGAATATATTTAAGCTCATTATCGCTTAGCCTGCGCTCTCTAGGAGGGTTACATTTAGGTTTTTGTATATTTGTTAGTGGATTGTGTGTTATGGGATAGCACCATTGTTTAATAGCAGTATTATAAATATGGTGTAGTAAACTTAAATCATAGGCACAAGTCCTATTACCATCTTTAATTCTATTGTTTTTATACTCAATGAAGTCTTTAGTATTTAGTTGATATATTTTTTGTAAGACTATGCTTTCCTTCAATATTCTAATAAGTCTTTGTTTTTCTCTAATGTATCCTTTTTTAAAAGGACTTATTTCATCGATGTATTTATTTATTAAATCTCTAAGTGATAAATTTTTACTTAATGCTTCAAGTTTATTACCAAGTAGAATTTTATTTTCATGGTAAATTCCCCATCTTCTAGCATGGTTTAATTGCCTGAATGTTTTTGT
Organism: Pelagibacteraceae bacterium AG-325-E23; assembly: GCA_003282945.1. Classification (GTDB taxonomy): domain Bacteria; phylum Pseudomonadota; class Alphaproteobacteria; order Pelagibacterales; family Pelagibacteraceae; genus Pelagibacter. The sequence goes on along the minus strand of QBYG01000003.1, from coordinate 84,037 downwards.
TATTTTTTGTCCTTGAACTCTTACTTGAACTTGGTATTTTCCTTGACGTTTTCTAATTGAAGACATATTTTCCTCCTGTTTAGTGTGACAGGCTTGTGACAATAGTCTTTACATGATAACAAAAACTAAGAATGGCGGGGTAGCTCAGTTGGTTAGAGCGCGGGACTCATAAGCCCGAGGTCAGTGGTTCGATCCCACTTCCCGCTACCAAATTAATGGCCAGGAAAATCCATTAAATTTTCAACTTTGTAACCTTTTTTTAGAAGATTATCACAACCACCTAAATCAAAAAGATTTATGACAAATATAAAGGCTGCAATATTTCCTTTAGAAATCTCTACGAGTTTTGCTGCAGCTTCTGCAGTTCCTCCAGTTGCTATCAAATCATCTATTATAAGAACAGAATCATTTTCTGAAATTGAGTCTTTGTGAACTTCTATTGTTGCTGTTCCATATTCAAGCTCAAAATCAACTGAATGCACATCAGCGGGTAGTTTATTTTTTTTTCTCAACATTATGAATGGTTTTTTTAAAATGTAAGAAACAGCAGATGCAAACACAAAACCACGTGATTCAATTGCTGCAATTTTATCTATTTTAAATTTTTTGGATCTCTCAACAATTTGATTTATTGACTCCTCAAAAGCAGTCTCATTCTTTATTAATGTGGTTATATCTCTAAATAAAATACCTTTTTTAGGATAATCTTTAATTGAGCGAATATAATCTTTTAAATCCATAATAGTTATTTATAATTCAGATATAATTACTTTTTACATGGCAAATAATAAATTAGCAATAATTGGTGGAAGTGGTCTTTATGATGTTGAGGAGTTTAAAGACAGAGAATTATTAGATTTAAACACTCCATGGGGAAAACCATCAGATAAGATTTTAAAAGCAATTTATAAAAATAAAGAAGTTTATTTTTTACCAAGACACGGTAAAGGACACTTTATTTCACCATCAAACATAAATTTTAGAGCAAACATTGACTCATTAAAACAATTGGGTGTAACAGATGTTGTATCTGTCTCTGCTGTAGGTTCTTTGAAAGAAAATTTGCCTCCCGGTAAATTTGTTATTGTTGATCAATTTATAGACAGAACATTTGCTCGAAATAAAAGCTTTTTTGATGAGGAAATAGTTGCTCATGTATCAATGGCATACCCAACCTCTAAAGGCTTAATGAATGCATGTGAAGATGCTATAAAAAAAGAAGGAATAGATTATCAAATGGGAGGAACTTATGTGGTAATGGAAGGCCCACAATTTTCAACATTGGCTGAGTCGAATCTTTACAGATCATGGAAAGCCGATGTGATCGGAATGACAAATATGCCTGAAGCTAAATTAGCAAGAGAAGCAGAAATTAGATATGCATCTGTTTCAATGGTGACTGATTATGATTGTTGGCATCCAGATCATGAAAATGTTGATGTCCAAAAAGTAATAAAAGTATTATTAGATAATGCTTCTAAAGCAAAAAACATGATTAAAAATCTTATTGATAATTTTGAAACTCATATTGATCCTGACGATCCAACAAATAATTGTTTAGATGTTGCTATAATTACTGCTCCAGAAAAAAGATCACAAAAGACGAAAAACAAACTAAAAACAGTAGCCGGTAGAGTTTTAAACAAGTGACTTTAAAATTAACTGATAAGCAAATTTTAGATTATAAAAAAGACGGCGTAATTTTAATCAAAAAAGTTTTTTTGCCTTGGATTGAAAAACTTAGTAAGGGATTTCTAAAAGTATTAAATAAACCAAGTTCACATGGAAGAGAAAATGTTTCAAAACAACATGGAGGAAGATTTTTTGAGGACTATTGTAATTGGCAAAGAATAGATGAATTTAAAGATTTTATTTTTAATTCACCAGCTGCAGAAATTGTTGCTCAATCAACTCAATCTAATAAAATTCAGGTATTCCATGAGCACATTTTTTTAAAGGAACCTGGCACAAAAAAAGAAACTCCATGGCATCAAGATCTTCCATATTATTGCGTAGACGGAAATGATACAGGAAGTTTCTGGATACCATTAGATAGTGTATCAAAAGATAACTCTCTAAAAGTTTTAAAAGGATCCCACAAGTTACCAATGTTAGTAAGACCTACTAAATGGTCAAATGACACGTTTTGGTATAAAAATAACAAGAGTTTTATGGACATTCCAAATATAGATAAAAATAATATTTTTAGTACAGAGATGGATATGGGAGATGCAATATTATTTAATTTTAAAGCCTTACATTCATCTTCAGGAAATAGTGACAAAAAAAGTCGCAAAGCTTTTTCTGCAAGATTTATTGGAGACGATGTAAGATACATTGATAGAAAAGGAGAAACTTCCCCACCTTTTGCTGGAATAGATTTAAAACCAGGAGATAAAATGAGAAAAGACTGGTTTCCTGTGGTTTGGAGTAATTAAATGAGAATAAATGGAAAAAAATATAGAACAATTTGGTATGAAAATAATGTAGTAAAAATAATTGATCAAACCAAACTTCCACATCATTTTATTATTAAAGATTTAAAGACAATAAAAGATGCATTAAAAGCAATAAAAACTATGGCGGTAAGAGGTGCACCTCTTATTGGTGGAGCTGCTGCTTATGGAATAGTATTGGCAATACAAGAAAATAAAAATTTAGATTTTATTAAAAAAAGTTCAGAAGAATTAGTTAATACAAGACCTACAGCTATAAACTTGCAATGGGCAGTTCATAGAATGAATAATAAATTATCATTTGTGAAGCCTGATGAATTATTGGATGTAGCATTAAAAGAAGCAAAATTAATATGTGATGAGGACGTAAAATTTTGTGAGAATATAGGATTTAATGGACTAAAAATAATTGAAGAAATTTATAATAAAAATAATAAAACTGTAAATATCTTAACTCACTGTAATGCAGGGTGGTTAGCAACTATAGATTGGGGGACAGCAACCTCACCAATTTATCAAGCACATAAAAAAGGAATACCAATTCATGTATGGGTCGATGAAACAAGACCAAGAAATCAAGGGGCAAATCTAACTTCATTTGAATTAAACGAAGAGGGTATACCAAATACAATTATTACAGATAATACTGGTGGTATTTTAATGCAAAGAGGAGAAGTTGATATGTGTATTGTTGGAACAGATAGAACTCTATCAACTGGCGATGTATGCAATAAAATTGGTACATATTTGAAAGCATTAGCAGCACATGATAATAATGTGCCTTTTTATGTGGCTTTACCAAGCTCCACAATTGATTGGGAAACTAAAGATTATAATAAGATACCTATTGAAGAAAGAAATTCTGAGGAACTATCCTATATAGAAGGAAAAGACGAAAAAAATAATATAAAGAAAGTTTTAATTTATCCTGAAAACAGTAAATCGATGAATTTAGCGTTTGACATAACTCCAGCAAAATATGTAACAGGTTTAATTACAGAGAAAGGTATATGCCAGGCATCAGCTGTCGGTTTAAAACAAATGTTTAATAGATAATGAATAAAGTTAAAAATATTTTATTTATAATGGCTGATCAACTAAGATTTGATTATCTTTCTTGTTATGGTCATCCGCACCTTAAAACACCTCACATAGACGGTTTAGCAAAAAAAGGAGTTATATTTGAGTCAGCTTATGTTCAAGCTCCTGTTTGTGGCCCATCAAGAGCATCCTATTATACTGGAAGAACAGTATTTAGCCATGGATCAACTTGGAACCAAATACCTTTACCAATCGGTGAGTTAACTATTGGAGATTATTTGAGACAATCTGGAATTAGGACTGGAGTTGTTGGCAAAACACATATGAGACCCGATATAGATGGAATGAATAGACTTGGAATTTCAAAAGATACAGAAATAGGTCTGACAGTTAGTGAACCAGGATTTGATCCTTATGAGAGAGATGATGGACTTCATCCTAATAACCATATTAAAAATTCAACTAAAAAACTATCTTACAATGACTGGTTAAACAAACTTGGATATGAGGGTGATAATCCTTGGGATAGTTGGGCAAATTCATCAGAGGATGAAAGTGGAAATATTTTGAGTGGATGGAGGTTAAGAAATTCAAATAAACCTGCAAGAATTAAAGAAGAACATTCTGAAACTGCATTTATGACAAATAGATCAATGGAATTTATCCAAGAAAGTGGAGAGAAGCCTTGGTTTTTACATTTATCATATATTAAACCTCATTGGCCATACATTGCTCCTGCCCCTTATCATAATATGTATTCCTCAAATCAATTTTACCCAGTTCATCGAAGTAATACTGAAAAAGAAATAGATCATCCAGTCTACAAAGCTTTCATGGAAAATAATATTTCAAAGACTTTTTCAAGAGAAGAAGTGAGAAACACTGTTCTTTCAGGATATATGGGATTGATAAAACAAATAGATGATAATCTTGGGAGACTATTTAATTTTCTTGAAGAAAAAAATTATATGAATAATACAATGATAGTTTTTACATCAGATCATGGCGACTATCAGGGCGATCATTGGCTAGGAGAAAAAGAGCTTTTTCATGAACAAATTGTTAAAGTTCCAATGATAATTTATGATCCAAGTAATTTGTCAGATAATAATAGGGGAGTAAGAGAAAAAAGATTTGTAGAGGCTATAGACTTACTACCTACTTTTTTAGACTCTGTAGATAGCAATATAAGCAAGCATCGCCTTGAAGGACAATCATTGTTACCAATAATTAGAGGAAATAAAGTTCCTAATTGGAAAGAAAGTGTATTTAGTGAAATAGATTACTCATTTAACGAAGCAAGAAAAATTCTTAATATTGGAGCATCAGACGCTAGAGCTTATATGATTAGAAATAATAATTGGAAGTATATTTATTATAAAGGTTTTCCTCCACAATTGTTTGACTTAAAAAATGACCCGGATGAATTTAATGATCTAGGCCAATCTCTTGACCATTCAAAAATTATTGAGGAAATGAAAGATATTCTGCTTAAAAGAATTACTAATAGAAAAAATAGAGTTGCAGCAACAGATGAGTTTGTTTTGAAAGAAAGAGACTATACTAAAGACGACGGTATTATGATAGGAGTATGGTAATGAATCCATTAATATTATCTTTAATCGGTTTAGTAACAGTTGGAGTTTCTGCAAATCTAATAAAATTAATAAGAAAAAATAAAATTTTATTATTAATTGCAATAATTCCATGCATTTATATTTTTATTTATGGTCTGTACGCAACTTTTGGGCCGATAGATTTATATAAAGACGGAACTGAAAATTTTATTGCTCAAAATCCTGGCAAAGAGCTTCCTGTGGTATTTGTTCTTTTAAAATTCTATCAATATATTTTAATCCTAGTTGGTGCTGTTTTTGGATTAATTTATTTTAATTATTTTAAAAATTTCAATCAGATTATGGAGCCATCAGACTAGGTAAATATAAACATATTGCTGGAAAAGCTATAATTAAAGCAAGCCTAATTACATCCGTCATTAAGAAAGGAAGAGTTCCAAACCATATAGTTTGAAGAGGAGTTTTCTGCATAACACCTTTAATAACAAATAAATTCATGCCAACAGGCGGAGAAATTAATCCAAATTCGACTACTATTACCGCAAATATTCCAAACCATACAGGATCAATTCCAGCATCAACAATTACAGGATAAAATACTGGAATAGTTAAAAATAACATTGCTAAAGAATCCATTACAGTACCAAGCACTAAATATATTGCACAAATTACTAAAATTATTCCTAAAGGAGTAAGTTCTAAATAATTTATAAAATCAACTACAGCAAAAGGTAATTGAGTAACAGTTATAAGGTAATTAAATATACTTGCTCCAATTACAATTAAATATAATGAACCAACAGTTTTAATAGTTGTCCACACAGCATCTTTCAACAGACTTAATTTTAATTGTCCTCTAAAAAAAATAAAAACTAAAACTAATATTACTCCTACTGCCGCACTCTCTGTAGCAGTGAAGAAACCTAAATAAAGTCCACCCATCATAATTGTAAATATTAAAAATATTGGAAAAACTTTTGAGATAGCTGAAATTCTCTCCTTTAATGGCATCTTAGCTCCATACCCACCTTGTGAGGGATAAATTAAAAGATAAACTCTAATTGCAATCATATAGAGTACCACTGCTATTATTCCTGGTACGAGTGCAGCAAAAAAAAGTTCTTGAACTGATTGTTCAGTTAAATATGCATATATTACTAAAATTACACTTGGTGGAATTATTATTCCAAGCGTTCCTCCAGAAGCAATTGAACCACTTATAAGAGCATCGCTATAACCATGTCTTCTCATTTCAGGGCCCGCCATTTGAGACATTGTTGCAGCTGTTGCTATTGAAGATCCACAAATCATTCCAAATCCTGCACATGCTCCAACTGTAGACATCGCTAAACCACCTTTGTAATGACCCACTATTGCATAAGCTGCATCGTACAAATTTCTTGATAAATTTGAGCTATTGGCAAGGTTCCCCATTAAAACAAATAGTGGTAACACTGATAATGTATATTTTGAAACAGCATCAAATGGAGCAGTACCCAAAACAAATATTGCAGGGTCAAATCCTGATATCATTGCAAACCCCGCAAAACCCACTGCCAACATTGCAATTCCTATTGGTACATTTAATACCATCAAAATTAATACAGCAGCGAAAGATAATCCTCCATTAATTACAGCCTCTAAACCCATTATAATTCCTCTTCTTTTGAGTTACTTTTAAAAACAGTTTTAATAAACCATATTATTATTGCAAAAACACTTAACCACATTCCAATAGAGCATATGAAATAAAATGGATAAAAATATAGTTCTAAATCAAGCGTTACTCTTTGGTTGTTCATAAATTTATAAGAAGTCAAAGTAGTTGAATATGCCATTAAAGACATAATCGATATCATTAAAACAAATTTTAGAATTACTAAGTAAGTTTTAAATATACCTAAATTTAAATTATTTATAAAATCTGCTGAAACATTAGCATTTAAATAAAATGCTCTTGGCATTGCAAGGAAAGCTACTAATGCCATTCCTATTTCAACCAACTCAATTGTACCTGTAACTGGTGAATTTAAAAATCGTCTTCCAAATACGTCACAAAAAGTTATTACAGCTAATAAAAACAAAACAATACCTGAAGCTATCGCCGAATAATCAAAAACTTTACTGACTTTAGAAATCATAAAAATGTTGCTTCAAATTATTTAAACATTAACATATAAGTAGTCTCAAAAATAGAAAGTATTAATCATGAAATTTATTTCTTTTAAACATAATGATCAAAACAAGTTCGGTATTATAAATAATAATAAAATTACAGATCTAACTGGAAAAGTATCAAATTCAAATACACTTAAAGATTTAATTTCAAATCAAGGAATTGAAGAAGCGAAATCTTATGCAACAAACAATCCAGGCAACATTAATAACTCAGATATTGAATATTTACCATTAATTCCAAATCCTGGAAAAATTATTTGTGTTGGTTTAAATTATAGTGAACATGTTAAAGAAACCAACAGAACAGTTGAAGAGAATCCAGTAATTTTTCATCGATTTCCAGAAAGTCAAACTGCACACCTACAACCAATTCAAAGACCTGTTGTTTCACAAAGTTTAGATTTTGAAGGTGAGATGGCAGTAATTATGGGCGAAGGCGGCAAACATATAAAGCCTGAGGATGCTTTAAAATATATAATTGGTTTTTCATGTTATAATGAGAGTACTGTAAGAGAGTGGCAGAGACACACTAGACAATTTGGAATGGGTAAAAACTTTGAAAAAACAGGAAGTTTTGGTCCACACATGGTTTTAGCTGAAGACATTACTGATTATAAAAATCTAACAATTGAAACCAGATTAAATGGTGAAGTAATGCAAAACGCTAAATTAAGTCAACTTATATTTGATATTCCAATTTTAATTTCGTATGTCTCCAAAGCAATGGCATGGAGAGCTGGTGATGTACTAGTCACTGGTACGCCTGGAGGGGTAGGGTTTAAAAGAAATCCTCCAATATTTATGAAGCCGGGAGATAATGTTGAAATAGAAATCACAGAAATTGGCACTTTATCTAATACAATTAAGGATGAAATAATCTAATTTTCAAGTTAAACTTTCTGATAATTATTTAATTATAAGAGGGGATTAACATGAAAAAAAAAATAATTGGTTTTGTTATAGGAATTTTTTCCTTAAGCATTATTAGTACGGCATCAGCTACAGAATTAAAGTTAGCAACGTTTGAGCCACCAAAAGCATTTATAGCAAGTAAGATTTTAGCTGCTTGGGCAGATAAGGTTAACATGTGTTCAAATGGTGCTTTAAATGTAAAAATGTATGCAGGAGGAGTATTAGGAAGTCCTCCCAAACAATACGATATAGTAACTTCAGGAGTTGCAGATATATCTTGGACAGTTCTTGGATATATTGGTGGTCAATTTCCTTTAAGTTCAGTTGTAGAGCTACCATTCTTAACTAAAACTTCAAAAGCTGGATCTAGAGCTCTAAATACTCTTTTTGAAGAAGGTTACCTAGATAAAGAAATGGCAGGAATTAAACTAATAGGACTTCATTCGAATCCAGGATACCAAATCCATATGAAGGATACAAAAGTTGTTAAGCCTGCAGACTTTAAAGGAAAAAAAATGAGAGTTCCAAGCAAAATAGCTGGAACAATTCTTAAGACTTTAGGAGCAACTGGGGTTAAAGTACCAGCACCAGGAACTTCAGAAGCCTTAAATAAAGGTGTTATAGATGGTACACCTTTCCCATACACAGCAATTGGTTCATTTAGATTATTTGATGTTACTAAATATCATACAGAAGTTAACATTACTAATGCTACATTTGGATTAATAATGAATGAAGGGAAATATAATGGTCTTTCTTCATCAGCAAAAGGATGTGTTGATAAACATTCTGGTCAATGGTTTGGCGACTGGGCATCTAATTTAATCGATACTCAGAATGCTAAGATGAGAGTTCAAGTAGAAAATACTCCAGGACACGAGATAACTGTTGCATCAGATTCAGTGTTAGCTGAATACAAAAAAATATTGGCTCCAATCGAATCTGACTGGCTAGCAGAAATGAAGGGCAAAGGCCTTGATGGAGATGCTGTATTAAAAAGAGCAAGAGAAGTAATTTCTAAAATAGACGGTTAATAGTTAAATTCGAGCCCGCTAATTTCATAGCGGGCTCTTTCAAAATTAAGTATAATAATAAAATGGCAGTAAAAGCTTTAAGTTATATTGGAGTTAATTCAGATAAATTTGAGGATTGGTCAATTTATTCTCAAAAATATCTTGGTATGCAACAAATAGATCGAGGTAAAAAAATTCTATCTTTTAGAATGGATGACCAAAAACAAAGGTTAACAATAACTGGTGATAAAGGAGATGGATTAGGATTTTTAGGATGGGAGGTTGATACTAAGGAAGATCTTCAAACTTTTGCAAATAAATTAGAAAAAAATAAAATAGTAGTAAATCATGGAAAGACTTCTTTTGCTGACAAACGTTTTGTTGAAGATTTAATATATTTTAACGACCCCCAAGGAAATCGTATTGAACTCGTGTATAAGCCAATGTTGGATACAGATCCTTTTAAACCAGGTAGGCCAATTTCAGGATTTAAGACTGGGGCACTAGGGATGGGACATGCAGTTGTACATGTTAAAAATATTGATGATTTAATTCCATTTTACAGAGATGTAATGGGATTCAAGATAAGTGATTATAGTCATACTCCAATATCTTTATGTTTTTTTCATGTAAATGGCAGACATCATAGTTTAGCTTTATTTGGCTCAGGTAGAACTGGTTTTCATCATTTTATGGTTGAATACAATAACTTAGACGATGTAGGTCAAGGTTATGACTTATTACAATACAAGGATAATGCAATCGCTTATACAATGGGACGGCATACCAATGATTATATGACTTCATTTTATTCAATTACGCCATCTGGTTTTTTTATTGAAAATGGATGGGGTGGGAGGATTATCAATCCAGATACATGGCAGCCCATTGAAACATTCGAGGGGCCTAGTTTTTGGGGACATGAAAGACTTTATTTACCAGATGATGAGAGAATGAAATTTAGAAATAAAAGACTTGAAACTGCATCTCAAGGTAAACAAGCTCCATTGTTAATTGATTGTCCTTGGTTATATTCAAATTTAAAAAATAAATAATTTTTAAAAATATCAATGAAAGAATTTGATGTCACAATAGTAGGATTAGGACCCGCGGGAGGGACTTTAGCAAACCTTCTGGCAATGCATGACTTTTCGATATTAATTCTTGATAGAGAAAAAAGCTTTTATCCACTACCTAGAGCAGTTCATTTTGATGACGAAATAATGAGAGTATTCCAAACAATAGGAATTACAAAAGAATTTTTGAAACATACTATAATTAATAAAGGTACAAAATTCGTTAATTCTAAAGATAAAGTAATATTAGATTGGCCAAGACCAAAAAAAATTACAGATAATGGATGGTATCCAAGTTATAGATTTCATCAACCTGATCTAGAAAAAAAACTTAGAAAAAAATTAAAAAATTATAAAAAAGTCTTAATTGAACAAAATTCTGAAGTTAAAAAAATTCAAAATTCAAAAAATCATGTGGATATAACTTATTTAAATATAAATAATCACAAAGAATATCTCTTAAGGTCTAAATATGTAATCGGTTGTGATGGTGCCAATTCAATTACTAGAAAACAAATGAAAACAAAAATGGATAATTTAGGTTTTACTCAAAAATGGGCGGTAGTTGATCTAATATTAAAAAAGAAAAAAAATAATTTACCAGATAGAACAATTCAATATTCAAACCCAAAACAACCAGCAACATATTGTAGAAATGTTGGTAGACGTAGAAGATGGGAATTTGCAATTAAGAAAAATCATAGTGATAAAAAAGTTTTATCAGAAAATTATATTTGGAATTTTCTTAAACCTTGGCTAAATAAAAGAGAAGCAATTATTGAGAGAAAAACAATTTATACATTTGAGTCTGCCATTGCTAGAAAATGGCGAAAAGGTAGAGTTTTTATAGCTGGTGATGCTGCTCATTTAATGCCACCATTTATGGGACAAGGGATGTGTGCAGGAATTAGGGATGCATCAAATTTAGCATGGAAAATTGCCAACTGTATAAGAAATAAATTTGATGAAACACTTTTAAACACATATCAATCAGAGAGATCTCTCAATGTAAAAGAATATATTGAAACCACTATGAGGATGGGAGAATTTGTAAATGCTGTTGAGTCCATTCAAATAACAGACAATATAAAATCTGATAACAAAGGTATTAAAAGTATGCAGTCAATTAAACCTAAATTAGGAAAAGGTCTAGGCAACCTAAAGGATAGAAATAGAGGAAAAACTTTTCCTCAATTCAAAGTTAAAAATAATAAAACCCTAGATGATTATTTTTCAAAAAAAGGAATGATAATTTTATCTTCAGATATAAAGCCTAAAACCTTAAAAAGTTGCTCCATATTTAAAGTAAAGAATTTAAGTGAAGTATCAAGATATTTAAAAAATATTAATTCAAAAGCTATTTTAGTAAGACCTGATAGATTTATTTTAGCCTCAGCAAGATCAAATCAAGATGTTGGTGTACTTTTTAAAAAATATTCCTCGATTTTACGATAACTTAAACATCCCATTCACAGCTAATATTTTTGAATGATTGTTTGGAGCAATTTCTCCATTTGGCATATATAAGGAGTTTTCAAATCCTACTCTAATTTTACCACCTAGGCTAATAGCTTTTTCCAAGCAACTCATTTCTTCTTTTGCAAAAGCGCATATCGACCAATCTAAATTAACATTGTTATCTTTCATTACTCTTAAGAACTCTGGAATTTTTTCTGGATAACTAATTTTACCTGTGTAATGACCAATTACAAATAAACACCATGCTCCTTCAGTTGAAATTTCTGCTTTATTTAAAAGGTTCACTAATAAGTTTACATCCTGAGGATTATACAAAATATGCTGTATTTTAGTTCCAGCTTCTGTCAAATATTTATATAACTTTATATCTTCCTTTGTTGGGTTTCTGGAAGGTATTAACTCAGCTGTACCAATTGATGTACCTGGTGGAGTAACATCATATGCAAGTTTCCTCATTTCTTCAGGAGAATACTTGCCAACTGCTTCAGTAGTAACCTGAATATGCATTTTTGGAACCTGATGTTCTAATTCATTTAAAGCCTCTTTATAAAGTCCAGCATCCAAAACATGTTCTCCTTTATCATTTCTTACATGTAGATGAATAGCACCTGCTCCTGCTTCAAAACAGTTTTTAGCAACTTCAACTGTTTCGCCAATTGTTATGGGAACTTCTGGATGATCTTTCTTGACTTTTCTTGCACCATTTGGAGCTACCATCAAGTTTGGTAATTTATCTGGTTGAAAAAAGGCCATAAATTCAATCTAATAAAAATTAAAAAATTAGTATACTTAAATAAAATGAATTCATCAAAAAAAGAAGTCATTAAATTTGCCAAAATGCTTAACGATAAAAAACTATCAGCATTAAGATCTGGTAATATTTCATTAAGATACAAAAATGGTTTTTTAATAACGCCTTCAGGACAAAAGTATTCATCTTTAAAGGAAAAAGATATAATTTATATAAATCTTGATGGTGAATATAATAAAAATCAAAAACCATCATCTGAATGGAGATTTCATCAAGATATATATAATTCAAAAAAAAATGCAAAAGCAGTAGTTCATTCGCATTCGACAAACGCTACTGCTCTATCAACTCATAATAAGAAAATACCTTCATTTCATTACATGGTCGCTTTAGCAGGAGGTATAGATATAAAGTGTGCAAAGTATGCAACTTATGGAACTAGAGAATTATCAAAAAATATTCTTAAAGCCTTAAAAAATAGATCAGCATGTTTAATAGCAAATCATGGACAAATTACATTTGGACAAAGTCTGACAGAAGCATTTGAACTTGCTGAAGAAGTTGACAATCTTGCAAAACAATATATCAAAGCACTCGTTATAGGACGGCCAAAACTTTTAAGCTTAAAAGAAATGAAAAAAGTTTTATTTAAAAGTAAAACGTATAAAAGGGGTTAGCATGACTACAAAAGTTGGCGAACATATTACACTTGACATTATAGGTACTAAAAAAGAGTATGATCCTGTTTTTTTTGAGAAATTAGTTTATAAGATTGCAAAAATTGCAAAAGTAACAGTATTAGAAATATCTAAATATAAATTTGAACCACAGGGATTTACTTTAGTTGCACTTCTTGCTGAAAGTCATATAAGCTTCCACACGTTTCCAGAAAAAGGTATTATTAGTTTTGATTTTTTTACATGTGCAAAAATTTCACCTTCAGTAGCAATAAATGTTATTAAAGAGGAAATTGATTACAGCAGAATAGTTAAGAAGGAATTCAATAGAGATACAGTAGATCTTTATCATGACATTTATAGCTCACCAGGTTTAAAAAAGTCATACGTAGTTAATAAAGTATTAGAAAATTTTAAATCAAATGTTGGGCAAAATATTGAGATATTAGAACTAGAACAATTTGGAAAAGCATTATTTATAGACAATGAAATTCAAGTAGCTGAAAATGATGAACATCTTTATAGCTCTACTTTTGTTAATGCTGGTTTAGATTTGAATTCTAATAAGGAAAAAGCCGCAATAATTGGTGGGGGTGATGGAGGTGTGGCTAGAGAGTGTATATCTAAAAATTTTGGATTTATAGATTGGTATGAATTAGATCCTGAAGTGGTAGATGTATGTGATAAACATCTTGGAAAAATTGGTGATAAAGCAACTGAAAAGAATTCAGTAAAATGTGTTTGGGGAGATGCATTTGAGAGCATCAAATCAGTCAAAGATGATACATATGATCAGATATATGTTGATTTAAATGACGATCAATACTGCATAGATTTGGCTTCTAAAAATATGAATTCACTTGTAAGAATTTTAAAGCCAAAAGGAGTTATTACAGCTCAGGTTGGTAGCCAGGATAAAAAACCAAAACAAGTAGAAAATTGGTTGAATGTATTTAATGAAAATTTTGGAAATGCCAAATTATCTAGAGTTTATATACCTAGTTTTGACTGCTCTTGGAACTTCTCTTCTTCAATAAATCATTAGAAACTTCTTTTTAAATCTCAAAAATTATGAAATAATTATTTTTTTAATGGAGGAAATAATGAATGTAATAAAAAACATAATTATAACAGTTTTTTTATCTTTATTTTTAATTAGTGCTTCTAATGCTGATAAAATTAGGATTGGAACTGAAGGAGCTTACCCACCTTGGAATTCAAAAGATGCTTCAGGTAAACTTATTGGATTTGAAGTAGAGCTTGCATGGACACTTTGCAGATATATAGGCCAACAGTGTGAAATAGTTGAGCAAGACTGGGATGGAATGATACCAGCTTTAACATCAAAAAAATTTGACGCGATAATGGCCGGAATGTCAATCACTGAAGAAAGAATGAAAACAATTAGTTTTTCACAAGGATATGCTGATGAAGTAGCATCTTTAGCTGTTATGAAAGGTTCTGACTTAGAAGGAATAGATACACCAGAAGCTGTTAATTTAAATTTAGGTGGTTCATCCGTAAATAAGGCTATGAAAACTTTGACATCAGCTTTATCAGGCAAAACAGTTTGTACTCAAATTGGAACAATTCATCAAAATTTCTTAGAATCTGGCGATGTTGGGAAAATAAATTTAAAAACTTACAAAACTCAGGATGAAGTAAATCTTGATTTGACTAACGGCAGATGTGACGTTGCTTTAGCTGCAGCAGTTGCGTTTACAGACTATGCTGAGAAATCAGGCAAAGAAGTTGTTCTTGTAGGGCCTACATTTTCAGGTGGTGCTTTTGGAAATGGAGTTGGTGTTGGTATAAGAAAAGATGACACTAAACTTTTAAAAGCTTTTAACAAAGCTATTAATAAAGCAAGAAAAGATGGTCATATTAGTAGAATAGCCATTAAATGGTTCGGTTTTGACGCTTCCATGTAATTAATTTTAGATATGGCGACTATAATATATAGTCGCCAATCTATATGGAACTTCTATTATTTGGAGATACTGGTTGGGGAGACGAACTGTTTTTCGCAACCTTAATGACAGTTGCTGTCTCTATTGCAGCTATGTTCATAGGGTTTTTATTTGCATTAATATTTACTCCTTTAAAATTATCTAAAAATAAAACACTAAATGTAATTGGAAATTGTTACACTACTATAATTAGAGGTGTTCCAGAATTATTAGTGATATATTTGTTATTTTTTGGTGGAACAGGAGCCGCTATGTATGTGGCTTCAATTTTTGGGTATGATGGTTATATTGAAATAAATGCATTTATAACTGGTGCTCTTGCAATTGGGATTATCTCCGGAGCTTATTCTACTGAAGTTTTTAGAGGTGCTATATTATCAATTGATAAAGGTCAATTTGAAGCTTCAAAAGTTTTAGGAATAAAAAAAAATATTCAATTTTACAAAATTATTTTACCGCAAATGTTGAGGCTATCAATTCCAAACCTCAGTAACGTTTGGCAAATAACTTTAAAAGATACTTCTTTAATTTCTGTAACAGGATTAGTAGAAATAATGAGGCAATCTTATATTGCCGCTGGTTCAACTAGAGATCCTTTATTTTTTTATTCAGTAGCAGCTGTATTATACTTAATGCTTACTTTCCTAAGTATGAAATTAATTAATAAATTAGAAATAAAGTATAGCAAAGGATACTGATGGATATAAAATTAATGATTAGTATTTTTCCGAGTTTATTAAGTGGTGCAGTTATCACTCTTCAACTCTTAGTATCTTCAATGTTTTTTGGATTAATAATAGGTTTAATTTTTGCAATTTTAAGAATTAATAAAAATCCAATAATTAATAAGTTTGCTTATGGTTATTCTTATTTTTTTAGAGGAACGCCATTACTAGTTCAATTATATTTAATTTATTATGGATTAGCTAATATCGAATTTTTAAGAAATTCTTTTTTTTGGGCAATAATTAAAGAACCATATTGGTGTGCAATTATTGCTTTTTCGTTAAACACAGGAGCTTATACATCCGAGATACTAAGATCAGCATTTCAAACAATTAAAAAAGGTTATATTGAGGCTGCACAAAGTTTAGGTGTAACAAAAAAAATAACTTTTTACAGAATTCAATTACCAATAGCCATAAAACAATCACTTCCCGCTTATGGAAATGAAATAATATTAATGCTGAAGGGCACTTCACTTGCAAGTGTTATAACAATTATGGATTTAATGGGTGAGGCTAGAAAAGTTAATGTTTTAACTTTTAAACCTTTTGAAGCATTTATAACTGCAGGAATTATTTACTTATTTATTACATTTATAATTCACAATATTATAAAATATTTAGAAAAAAAATATGGATTTCAAACATGAAAGTAGCTTGTATTCAATTATCTAGTGGGGAAGATTATAATAAAAATTTTAAAGATATTGTAAAATATATTAATCAAGCAATTGTAAATAAAGCAGACTTAATAATTACTCCAGAAACTTCTTCATTGATGTCTGCTGACAAAAATAATTTATTTAAATATTCATATGAAATGAAGCATGATCCAATAATAAAAAAAGTAAAAATTATTGCTAAAACAAGGAAGAAATGGATACTTCTTGGCTCAATGTGCATTAAAGAAAAAAGCAAATTAAGAAATAGATCTATTCTTATTGGACCTAAGGGTAAAATAAATACTTATTATGATAAAATAAATATGTTTGATGTTAAAGTTTCAAAAAAAGAACAACATAAAGAAAGTAAAGTATTTAAGGCAGGTAGAAAATTAGTATCTGCTAAATTACCCTGGGGAAAAATAGGTCTTTCAATCTGTTATGATTTAAGGTTTCCAGAACTTTATAGAAACTTGTCAAAAAGAAAATTAAATTTTATAACTGTTCCATCTGCATTTACTAAAACAACTGGCCAAAGACATTGGTTAACTTTATTAAAAGCAAGAGCAATTGAAAACTTTTGTTATATTTTTGCACCTAATCAAACAGGAAAAAATACCATTAAAAGAGAAACTTTTGGACATTCAGTTATTATTTCGCCTGATGGTAAAATAATGGCTCTTAAGAAATTAGGAAAAGGAATTATTTATTCTAATATAAAACCAAAAATATCTATGGATTTAAGAAAAGTTATTCCAAGTATGCTTTAATAGTTTGTGTATTGTTTAATCTCTTTTATCTTTGAACCAGTTTTATTGTTTATTGCTAATTTAATTTTTGCTCTATCATCATTTAGAAAATGAACATCTCTTGATAGTTTTATAAAATTTTCACCAAAATCACTATTTTTTTCACACATTCTTTTATTATCTTCAATATCCCAAAGTTTTGCATTTATTGCCTTTAATTCTTCATAAAGTTTTTTTAATTCATCTTTTAAAGCTATGTTTTTGTCTAATTGTTTTGTTAATACTAGATATTCGTCATTAATAAATATCAATTTATCTGTATCTTTAATTTTTTCTTTTTTGATTTCTAAAATTGAAATTTTATCTAAAAGTTCACCTACAGATACTTCAACTAAAATTTTATTCATAAAAAAACATAGTGTGTTAAGTTGTTTAAAATATGTCTAATATTCTTATAATTAAACATGGATCTTTGGGTGATATAGCTCAAGCGAGTGGTGCAATTCAAGATATTTCTGATTTTCACAAAGATGATAAAGTTTATTTATTAACATCAAAGCCTTACATTGATCTTTTCAAAAAAAATCCATATTTAGAGGACATAATTTTGGATAAGAGATTATCAAGATTTAATCTGATTTATTTATTTAATCTCATGCGCAAATTAAAAAAATACAAATTTATAAAAGTTTTTGATTTACAAAATTCCTCAAGATCAAGCTTTTATAAAAGAATATTGTTTCCAAATGCTGATAATCTTGTTTGGTCGTCTTCTGAAACCACATTGCCCAAAGATAATTCAAAGGATGAATTTGATAAAAATCCTGTTTTAGATAGATTCAAACATCAATTAGAAACATCTGAAGTAAATACCAAATACACTATGTTTCCTAATTTTAAGTGGGCTTGTTCCAATATTGAAAATATAAAAAAAAAATTTGATTTAAATAAATACATAATCTTATTTCCTTTCTGCTCTCCACATTTAAAGATTAAAAAATGGCCTAGTTACAATAAACTTATAGATTTGATTAAGGATAAATTTAAAGATGAATACAAAATTATAGTAGCTCCAGGTCCTAATGAAATTAATATGACAAAAGAAATCAAAGCTATTTCAATTTTAAAACAAAACAAATCTTTAGATATCACTGAGCTTGCTACTTTAATAAAAGACAGTTCTTTCGTTGTATCAAATGATACTGGACCTGCACATATGGCTGCACATTTGGATGCAAAAGGAGTAGCATTATTTGGTTCTCACACTACTGCATATAAAGTGAGTATAGAGAGAGAAAATTTTAAGTCGATTCAAGTAACAGATTTAAATAAATTATCTCCCGAAAAAGTTTTTGAATATTTAACAAAATCATTAAATTAATGGAAATAAACTTCCTTTTTTTTATTAGTGTTGTTCCTGCAATAATTTTGTATGGTATTGCAAAGTCTGGTTTAGGAGGTTCAATATCATTAATATCAGTTCCATTGATGACAGTTGTAATGCCATTACAGCAAGCATTGGCAATTATTTTACCTATTTTAATTCTTTCAGACATGATTGCAGTTTACAGATTTAGAAGAGAGTTTAATTTTAGAATACTCAAGGTAATTGTCCCTTTTGCAGCAATAGGAATTATAATTGGTTCCTTTACCTTCAATCATTTTTCAGAGGAATTACTTAAATTAATAGTTGGAATAATGGGATTTTTATTTGCTGGACATTATTTTTTGTTTAAAAAAGAAAAGACGGTTCCAGTCAAGCAGAACTTCTTGAAGGGTGCAATTTGTTCATCAATTGCAGGATTTTCGAGTTTTTGTGTTCACGCAGGTGGAACACCTACAAGTCTTTATTTACTTCCATTAAGATTGAAAAAAGAAATTTATGTAGGAACTAGAATTATCTTTTTTAGTTGTGTTAATTTAATAAAGCTACCTTTGTATATTTATCTATCAATGATGAATTTTGATACATTATCTCAATCAGTATCTCTTTTTCCACTAGCTTTAATTGGAATAATTATTGGATATCAAATACTTAAAATTATAGAGGAAAATTTGTTTTATAATATTATCTATGGATTAATTCTTGTGAGTAGCACAAAGTTAATATTTGATTTTATTTAATTTTAATCTTTTTTAATCGAATTATTTCCAAATTTTTTTAACAAAAATGGAAGAAAAGCTACAATTATTAATATCCTTAAGAAATGATGATAGCTTACAAAAATAGGATCAATATTATATGCAACACTAATAACAACCATTTCATGAATTCCTCCAGGTGCAAAACTTAAAAAAGTTGGAATAAAATCGAAACCTAAATACTGCAAAAAGTACGCTGTAATCATTGCAACAACAATTAATATTGAGCATACAATTATTCCATGAAAAATGTAAAATAATAATTCTTTAAGTTTTAATCCATTTAATCTACTTCCAAGAGCTGTACCTAAAAAAATAAACGCTATATTTATTACTGTATCTGGAAATCTAGAATTAACAATCTCAAAAGTATAAAATATACCAGATAAGGCCATAGCACCAACAAGTATAGGTGAAGGTATACTTAATTTTTTGAGCAATATAGAAAATAAATAACAAATAATTATTAAAAAAAATATTTCTAAAAAATATCTTAAATCGTAAATATTTTCGTAATTATATCCTGTAATTTCAGAAAAACCTAACTTGCTAATAAACAATATAGGTACAAAACTCACAATAAAAATAACTCTTGTAGCCTGGGGAATTAAAACTTGTTTATGATTTTCTTTTTTTCCATACTCTAAAAGTGCTGCAGCTATTGGAACAAATGCTCCAGGCAAAGCAGCAAGTGTTGCAATAAACTTATCAAATTTACAAACTTTAACAAAATAATATCCTGCCAAAATAGTACTTACTACAGTACAAATAACCATTGCCATAGACGAGAATATCCATAAATGAATTTTATATAATAAAGATACATTTAACGTCCCGCCCAAAATAATTCCTACCATCAGAAAAACTGGATTAAGTAATTTTGTTGAGAATTCAATTTTAAAATTAGTAAAAGCAATACACAGATTTAAAGCTAAGGCACCTAGCAGCCAAGGCAAAGGAAGACCAATTAGAGTTCCAACATACCCTCCAATTACTCCTATGATTAAAGCTTTATAACTTATTCTGAGCTCATTTAATAATCGTTTAAATAGAATCATATTTAACATGTAAGGAATAAATCCTCGTTGACACTGAATCTTAATTTATGTTTAATAACTAATTATAATTATAATAGGAGAAAATATAATGAAACTAATTAAATCAATAATTTCAGTTTTATTCTCAGCAATCCTTATATTTTCAGCAACAGCAACTAGTTCAATAGCAATTGATAAATTGCATTTTGTAATTGGGGGTGGTGCTGGTGGCGGTTGGGATGGAACTGCTAGAGGTACTGGAGAAGCTTTAACAAAAGCTGGTATGTTAAAAAGTGCATCATTTGAAAATATGTCAGGTGGTGGTGGTGGAAAGGCGTTAGCTTACATGATTAATAATAAGCCTGCAAATACAGTCTTAGTTCAATCAACACCATTAGTATTAAGATCAATTACAAGACACAAAGGTTATGTAAGTGGAAGTGGAACTTTATCTTATAAAGATGTTGTGCCAATAGCTGGTGTTATTGGAGATTACGGTGCTATAGCAGTTGCAAAAAATTCACCATATAAAAATTTTGAAGATGTAGTTAATGCATATAAAAAAGATGCAAGCTCTATTAAAATGGCTGGTGGATCAGTAAGAGGAAGTATGGACCATTTAATTGGTGCCTTAGCTTTCCAAGCTGCTGGTGCTAATCCAAATGATGTAGCATACATTCCTTATGATGCAGGTGGAAAAGCTTTAGCTGGACTTTTATCTGGAGAAACACAAATTATTTCTACAGGTTTAGGTGAACTTATGGGCGCTCGAGACCAAGTAAGAATTATTGGTAT
Source organism: Pelagibacteraceae bacterium AG-325-E23 (assembly GCA_003282945.1). Taxonomy (GTDB): domain Bacteria; phylum Pseudomonadota; class Alphaproteobacteria; order Pelagibacterales; family Pelagibacteraceae; genus Pelagibacter. Next base: position 62,797 of record QBYG01000003.1, on the reverse strand, counting down.
TACAGCCCCTTCAAGAGTTTCTGATGCTCCAGATGCACCAACTCTAAAAGAACAGGGTTATGATGTACAATTTGTTAACTGGAGAGGGTTCTTTGGGCCTCCAGGAATGAGCAGTGCTGATAAAGCTAAAATTGCTAAAATGTTAGGCGATGTACAAAAAACTTCTGAATGGGAAACTGTTAGAGCAAGAAATGCATGGGTTAATATTTACAATCCAGAAGGTAAGTTTGTCTCTTTCTTAGAAAAACAAACTGAAGAAATGACAGCTCTTATGAAGAAATTAGGAGTTATATAATCTTAACGATTATTAAATATTAGAGCAGTGAATATAAATACTACAAAAGTTATATCACTGCTCTTTTTTATATTTTCAGCATTTTATTTATATACAGCATATCAAATTCAAGTTTTTGCATTTGATGAAAATGCACCATTTAATGCAAGAACATTCCCAATTTATCTAGGTTATGCAGGCCTTTTTTTTTCAGGATTAAAACTAATTTTACCAGATCCAAATACAATAAAAGTTCAACATAAAACTTTAGAATATAAAAAAACAGCGATACTTATTGTTATTGCGATAATTTATGGTGCTACAATTTTAGAAGTTGGTTATTTTTTAACTACATCATTATTTTTGTTCTCATCATATTATTTTTTAGGAGAGAGAAGATGGGTCTTAATGTTCCTATTGTCTTTTCCTTTTGTAGCAGCTTTTATGTATTTGCTTCATGGCGTTCTTGATATTTATTTAAGAGATCCATTTTTACAATCAATTGGAGTTATGGGATGATTGAAGGAATTCTAATTGGTTTAACAACAGCACTTACTCTCCAAAATATTTTAATGGTAATGCTGGGATGTTTTTTTGGAACAATAATTGGAATGTTACCAGGACTTGGTCCAATGACAGCAATTGCTTTAATGATACCTATTACTTATGGTTTTGATCCAGCAACTGGTTTAATTTTAATGGCAGGTGTTTATTATGGAGCGGTATTTGGAGGTTCAACCTCATCAATTTTATTAAATGCACCTGGTGTTCCAGGTACGGTTGCAACTTCTTTTGATGGCTATCCAATGGCACAACAAGGTAAGGCAGGTAAAGCGTTAGCAATTGCTGCTTGGAGTTCATTTGCTGGTGGTACATTGTCAGCAATTTATTTGTTATTTTTGGCTCCAAGTTTATCGAAAGTAAGTTTGTCATTTCGATCGCCTGATTATTTTGCGTTAATGATTTTAGGCCTGACAGCTATTGCTGCTTTTTCTTCAAAGGGTCAGTTTTTAAAAGCTATGATGATGGTAGTTCTAGGATTAATGCTAGCATCCGTTGGTCAAGATAGCTTATCTGATATTACAAGATTTACATTTAACAATATGAATTTAACTGATGGTATCAGTTTTGTTCTTGTTGTTATGGCAACTTTTGCAATGAGTGAAGCATTAACTATAATCTTGAAAAGAAATGATCCTACTAGTGCTGCTAAACAAGTTTCATTAACAGAACTTGGTTCAATTAAAATAAATAAGGAAGAAAGAACCAAATTGTATAAGACAATCCCTAGATCATCTGTAATTGGTTTTTTAATTGGAGTTTTACCGGGAGCAGGAGCGACTATTGCTTCTTTTTTAGCTTACGGAATGGAGAGAAATATAGTGAACGACGAGGAAAAAGAAAAATTTGGTAAAGGCAGTGTTAATGGTTTATCAGCTCCAGAAACAGCAAATAATGCAGCATGTTCAGGATCATTTGTTCCGATGCTTACTTTAGGTATTCCCGGGAGTGGAACCACTGCAGTTATGCTAGGGGCTTTATTAGGTTTTGGAGTTCAGCCTGGACCAAGATTGTACATGACAAATCCCGAGATTTTTTGGTCCATAATTATGTCAATGTATATTGGGATGGTGATATTATTAATTTTAAACTTACCTCTCATACCTTACATTGCAAGAATTTTAGCTGTTCCAAAAAATTATCTAATCCCATTAATCCTATTTTTTTCTATTACTGGAATTTATGTAATGTCATTTAATAACTTTGACATTTACTTAATGATAGGAATTGCAGTTGTTGCAACTTTTATGCGGCTTTATGATTTTCCGATGCCACCATTAATTCTTGCATTTGTTCTAGGTGGATTAATGGAAGAGAATTTAAGAAGATCTTTATTGTTAAGTAATGGATCTTGGGAATTTTTATGGGATAGAACTCTTACTACATGTATTTTGTTAACCACAATATTAATTGTAGTTTGGCATATATATAAAACTATGTTTAAAAAGACTAAGGGCTAAGTAATATAAATTTTATCTGACAAACCGTAACAAAGTATAGCCATCATTATTAGAAACACTGTTGGCGCTATAATCCCTTCATTTGTAACTTTTTCATTTAGACCAGTTTTATCAATCTTAAGCGAGTAGAAATTTGTTCCTAAAACGCATGCATGTATGATAAATATTAAATTAAAAAATGCCCAAGTACCTTCAATTCCATTTGGTCTAACAAACAATATATAAATAGCCATTATTACCCAACCAAGCATTAGCGCTCCAACAAATCTAACCATAACAGCTGCACTATGATCTATACCAAACTTATCCATAAATTTTTTGGTTCCAACAATTGTTTGAAAACAATATGCGGTTATCGCTATAAAATGTGCAAGAAATACAATTAAGTAGAAAATGTTATTAAATTTAGAAATCATATGATTATTTTATAAGATTCTCTTATATTTTTCAATTACCTTATCCCAAAGAAAGTTTTCAGAATTATTTTTTGCTTCTTTTCCGTATTCTATATATTTATTATCTCTAAAAAGGTTGTCTATACTTGAATAAATATCCTCAAGTTTATTGCCATCACATATTAAACCAGTTTTTTCATGTATAATTGCGTCTGAAGCACCTCCATCTTTTCCACCAATTGACGGAACGCCGTATTGTGCAGCTTCTACATAAGCAATACCAAAACCTTCAACAGATTTTTTGAAAATTATTGAAGGCATTACAAAAATATCTGACTTTGCTACAAGAGCATTTTTTAAATCTGAAGGTATATCTTTTAAAAAGGTGACTTGGTCTTCTAATTTCAATTCAATTACTAGTTTTTTTAATTTATCTTCTTCATCGCCATACCCAATACAAGTGTAAGTAATATCAGGGTAGATTTCTTTTAAGTTTCTAACAGCCATGATTACTTTTTCATGATTTTTTCTTTTATCAAATCTTGAAACTGTAATTAGTCTCTTTTTTTTACCTTTTAGAATATCCTCTGCCTCATCTAAATATTTTTGTGGAACTTCAACTACTGGATCAATTCCAGGGTTAATAATCATTATTTTTTTTTCTTCTACCCCCAAATCAATGGCTAAATTTTTTGTATAGTTGGAATTTGCTACAATATAATCAACATTATTTAGAACTGATAATACTTTTTTATTTAAACTTGAACCTTTTGGATGATTAATCTCTTTTGAATGAATTAAGCAGATTTTTTTTTTATTTGTTTTTATAAGCTCCAAACTTTTCCAATGGTCAGCAATAATACACTCAACATTGTTATTTTGTTCAAGATAATCATTAATCATATATGATTTTCTATATTTTCTAATAAGCTTCATTCCACTTACTCTTTCTATTGAAAATGAAACTGATTTATCAAACTCTTCATGATTTTCATGATAATCTGCAAATACTTTTATTAAATTAAGTTTTGAGAGAGATCTTGTTAATCCCCACATGAGATTTTGCATACCTCCTAATTCAGGAGGAAAAGCTCTAGTTACTATTAAATACATTAGTTGTTAAAACCATTTAATACTGCAGCCCATGCTTGGAAATTGCTCTTTTGGACCATTGTTAGTTTTTGCAATCATTTTCATAGCAATTTTTAGTTCACTTTCACCACTTTCAATTGGTTTTAAATTTTTTAATTCTCTAATTCTACCTCTGTATTGAAGTTCAAGATTTTTATTATAACCAAAAAAATCTGGAGTGCAGACTGCACCATAAGTTTTAGCCACTTCTTGCGTTTCGTCTATTAAATATGGAAAATTAAAATCATTATTTTTTGAAAATTTAATCATGTTATCAAATGAATCTTCTGCATATCTATTGGGGTCATTTGACATTATTGCTATAGATTTAATTCCAACATTTTCTAATTTTTTGCAGTCTTCGACAACATTATTTATGACAGCTAATACATATGGACAGTGATTACAGATAAACATTATTAGTGTTCCATTTTCACCCTTTGCATCATTCAAGGAAATTATTTTGTTGTCTATTGATTTAAGTTGAAAGTAATCAGCTTTTTTACCAAAGTCACATATTGGTGTTTTAGTTAATGCCATGTTAAAAGACTATATAATTTATGTTTTACGATTTAAAAGATAAAAAACCAAAAAACCTTGGCGAAAATTGGGTAGCACCTAATGCTGTCATAATAGGCGACGTAACATTAGAGAAAAACTCTAGCGTCTGGTTTAATGCAACACTAAGAGGTGATATAGAAAATATTCATTTAGGAGAGGGGTCAAATGTTCAAGACGGGAGTGTTTTGCACACTGACCCAGGTTACCCTTTAAAAATTGGAAAGAATGTAACCATAGGTCACTTGGTTATGCTTCATGGCTGTACAATTGGTGACAATTCTTTAATTGGTATTGGGGCTGTAATTCTTAATAAAGCTAAAATTGGAAAAAATTGCATTATTGGCGCTAAATCATTAATTACAGAAAGTAAGGAAATTCCAGATAATTCTTTAGTAATAGGATCACCTGGAAAAGTAATTCGCCAGTTAACGAAAGATGAAATTAAGGCGGTAAAGCAAAATGCAATTAGATATCAAGAAAATTGGAAAAAATACTCTAAATCAGTTTTTTAAAATAATAAATCATTAACAGAATAAATTATTAAACCTAAAATAATTAAAAAAAATATTATAAAAGCTAGTTGCTCACTAACTTTTTTTGTGACTTTAGTCTCTCCCTTTTTAAATTTTCTGATTTGAAAAATGCCAAATCTCATTACTGCCAATCCCCCTAAAACAAGCGCTATAGCAATAATAAATCCACTTAGCATTTTTATGGAACTAGCCAGTTTTGTTTATTATTTGAAATATCAAACCTTGCTCTTCTATGACCTTTTGCTGCAAGATAAAGCCACTCAATACTTTCAATATTACATTGAATTACAGTAAAGTTTTTATAACCCTCTTCACTTTGTTCCATGGTAAAGCCTGATTTTTCAATGTCTTCACTTAAACCTGAACTTGGTTCATCCGTTTCTGTTCCTGGTCCATTGTTTACTAAATAACATTTTCGACTCACGTGTGCAGTTTTTGACCATGATTGCTCAGTTATTTCATTTTCATGATTGACTATGCAATTAACTTTAACTCGAAGCTGAATTTTTTCTTCTTTATCGTAAAATATAAGTGCAGCATTTTTATTTTTTTTTAATTTTGAAATTTTGTCTGATCTAATGTCGCTATGGAATTGAAGTATATTACTAGATTGGTCTGATTTTCTAAGAACAACAATTCTTCCATCAAAGTCTGACTGATCACCACAAACAAAAACTGGAATTCGAAATGGTGACGATCTATTCGTTACAGCATCATCAAGCATTAACCAAATTTTTTTTTTTATTTCGGAAAAGTCCTCATAGTATGGGACAGTATTTGTCATTGGTTTATTTCTTTTTTTTAAGTCTAGCGATTAGACTAGAACTATCCCAACGATTTCCACCCATTTTTTGAACATCTGCATAATATTCATCAACTATTTCAGTAATTGGAACAGGTGAACCATTTCTCTTTGCTTCCTCAATCACAATTTTTAGATCTTTTCTCATCCAATCAACTGCAAAACCATAATCAAATTTATCCTCAACCATAGTTTTATATCTATTTTCCATTTGCCAAGATTGTGCTGCACCTTTTGATATAGTTTCCATTACTTTATCAATATCTAATCCAGCATTTATTCCAAAATTAATAGCTTCTGATAAACCTTGAACAACTCCCGCAATACACATTTGATTCATCATTTTTGTAAGCTGACCACTTCCTGATTGACCAATTAATTTTACTTTTTTGCTATAGCAATCAATAACTGGTTCTGCTTTTTTAAAAGCTTCTTCATCACCACCAACCATTACTGTTAAAATTCCACCTTCAGCTCCAGATTGGCCTCCAGAAATTGGTGCATCTAAAAAAGCAAATCCTTTTTCTTTTGCTTTATTATACAGTTCTCTAGATACTTCTGCAGACACAGTTGAATTATCTACATATATCGAACCCTCTTTAGCACTATGAAATAATCCATTTTCACCCAAAGTAACTTGTTTCAAATCCTCATCGTTACCTACACAAGTAAAAATAAAATCAGCACCTTCTGCAGCTTCTTTTGGTGTTGAAGCCATTTTACCTTTATATTCAGAAATCCATCTTTCTGCTTTAGCAGTTGTTCTATTAAAAACACTTACATTATGTCCAGCTTTTGATATATAACCAGCCATTGGATAACCCATTACCCCGAGACCTATGAAAGCAACATTACATGTCATAAATTATTTATATGTTTAAAAGTTTAAGTTTAAAAGTAATTATTTTTGGTTTTATTTTTACATTTTTTTCGTGTTTTGGACAGAGTTTTTTTATAGGACTGTTTAATTCTAGTATAAGAGAAACTCTTTCTATAACACATGGACAATTTGGCACGATTTATGCATCTGCAACTCTATTTAGTAGTTTGCTTCTTATTTGGATTGGAAAAAAAATTGATGATGTAAATGTGATAAAATTTGCAATCTTTGTTACGATACTTTTATCTTTTTCCTCTTTTTTCTTTTCCAAAACATCATCAGTAGCTTTCTTATTTGTTGCGATTTTTTTAATGAGGTTCTCTGGGCAAGGATTAATGTCTCACACAGCTTCAACTACTATTTCAAGATATTTTACAAAATCTAGAGGTAAAGCCTTAAGCATTATTTGGTTTGGTCTATCTTCAGCAGAGTTCATAATGCCTGTATTAATTGTTTATCTTTTAACTCTAATTGTTTGGCAGAATTTATGGGTAATCTTTTCTTTAATAGTTTTAATTTGCCTACCGTTGGCATCTTATATTTTAGTTAAAGATGTCAAATTAGATACCAGAGAGAGCACTCAAAATGAAAAATTAAAAGAGGACAATATTAAAAACTGGAAAAGAATAGAGGTTCTTGGAGATTATAGATTTTACATTGTCTCATTAAATATGTTGGCAATGCCCTGGATAGCAACAGGAGTATTTGTGTATCAATCATTTGTCACAAATTCAAAAGGGTGGGGTGAATATACAATTGCTCAATCTTTTATGTCTTACTCAATTTTTTCTGTAATTACTTTAATTGTTGCTGGATATTTAATTGATAAGTTTACAAGTAGAAAATTACTTATCTATATGAATATTCCATTATTCTTAGGAACTTTAGTGATCATATATTTTGATGCTCAACTAACTGCTTTTTTATTTCTTGGATTGGTTGGAATATCAAACGGTCTAGCTAACTTATTAGGATCATCAACATGGGCAGAAATTTACGGTGTAAAATATATTGGATCTATTAAAGCTTTGACTACAGCTTTGATGGTATTTGCAACTGCTTTTGGTACAGCATTGTTTGGCTTTTTTATAGATGCTGGATTTTCAATTGAAAAAATCGCATTTATTGCAGCAATTGCTATAGCATGCTCTATAGCCTTACTTTTCACTATACGAAAAAAATTAAATCCAGTTTATCTCTAATACTGCTTGATTTTTTTATAATCGAGGTGTATCAAATCGTCCATGGCAAGAGTAACAGTTGAAGATTGTATAGATAAAGTTGATAGTCCTTACGAATTAGTATTGGTTGCAAAAGAAAGAGCAACACAACTTAATTCAGGATTAGAGCCAACATTAGATAGAGATAACGATAAAAACACCGTTATAGCATTAAGAGAGATAGCTGAAGAAACAATTAAAGTTCCAGATTTAACTGATGCAGCAGTTTATAAATTAAGAAAACATGTTGAGCAAGTTGATGATACATCTGAAGATGAAGATGATATAGGCGATGATTTTGAAAATCTTTATAAAGGTGAAATTTCAAAGAGTGGTGTTCCAATACTCCCATCTAAAAGAGCAAGAAAAATTCCAGAAAAAATTCAAGTATCAAAAGATGATTTAGCCGAATTACAAAATACTACTGAGCAACATAGTTCTGATCCGGTTGAAGAAGCACAAGAAGATGAAGTTGATGTTTCTTTAGACGAAATGAAAGATCAAGAGGAAACTGTATCTGAGGCTTCAGAAACAGAAAATCAAGAATAGTTAACCAAATTCTTTTATTATCTTTTCTCTGTGTTCATCTAAATCGGGTATATCCCCTCTAGTTTCTTCGTCTTTGTAAGTAGACATTTTTATAGGATTTCCTGCTGATTTAAATTCTCCAATTACTTTATGATAAGATTTTATAATCATATTCCTCTCTTTGATTTGAGGATTTTCGACAGCCTGTTTAATGTTAAAAATTGGCCCACAAGGAATTTTTAATTCCTCCATTTCTTTGACCCATTCATCTGTAGTTCTTAAACTTAATTTTTTTTCAAAAATTTCTTTTAATTGATTCATATTTTCACATCTTAATGAATTAGAATTAAATCTTTCATCGTTTGTTATTTCAGAAATTTTTAATACATCGCAAAGTTTTGAAAAAAGTTTATCATTCCCAGCTGCAATGATTATGTAACTATCTTTTGTTTTGAATGCTTCAAATGGAGCGATAGAGGGATGTCTTGAACCCATCGGACCAGGAATTTCTTTTTTAGAGAGATATCTTGCAATTGCATTTTCTAAAATTGCAATCTGACAATCTAGCATAGATACATCAATAAAAGCACCTTTACCCGTTTTCTGTCTATCATACAAAGCTGCATTTATTCCTATTGCAGTAAACAATCCAGCAGTGATGTCCCCAATAGATGTTCCAACTCTGGTAGGTTCAGAATTTGGATGGCCTGTTACACTCATTAAACCACCCATTCCTTGAACCACCATATCGTATGCAGGTAATTCCTTTAAAGGTCCAGTTTGTCCAAAACCGGATGCAGATGCATAAATTAATTTAGGGTATTTTTTACTTACATCTTTCCAACCAAAACCCCATTTATCCAATGTGCCAGGCTTAAAATTTTCAACTAAGATATCAGCCTTAGATAATATTTTTTCAAATATTTTTTTGTCATCTTCATTCTTTAAATTTAAAGCAATACTTTCTTTTCCTCTATTTAGGGACATAAAGTATGCAGAATAATCTTTAACAAAAGGACCAAATTTTCTCGAGTCATCACCTATTTCTGGAGCTTCAATTTTAATAACTCTCGCACCTAAATCGGAGAGTATCATTGTACAATAAGGTCCAACTAAAACCCTTGTTAAATCAACAACTAATAAATTTTTTAATGGTCCATCCATAACTTCAATTATATGACAATTACTTATATTGACTCTTAGTCTTAAGTTCAATTTAATATAACTTATTAAATTAATCTAAAGAGGGGAAATAATATGTTTAAAAAAATTAGTTTTTATTTCACAACATTATTTTTAGCTTTCTCATTGATCGGATCAGCATATGCTGTGACATTAAAAGCAAGTCACCAATGGCCAGGAACGCCTAGAGCAGATGGTTCATATGATCCAAGACACGAGATGGTTCAAATAATTGCTGATGAAGTTAAAAAAGCAGGTGTTGATATAGATATCAGAATTTATCCTGCAAAATCACTTTACAAACCAAAAGAACAGTGGAAACCAATGACTACAGGTCAGCTAGATATATCTGCTTTTCCGTTAGGATACGCTGCAAAATTCCATCCTGAATTTGATGCAACTCTTATGCCTGGCACTGTAAAAAATCATGACCATGCATTACGTTTTAATAAATCACCTATGATGGTAGAAATTAAAAAAATTATTAATAATGCAGGTGTAGTTGTTTTATCTGACGCCTGGTTAGGTGGGGGTTTTGCCTCTAAAACTAACTGCATAACAAATCCATCTGATGTTAAAGGACAAGTTATGAGAGCTGCTGGTAAAGCATTTAACCAAATGTTAGCTGGTGCAGGTGCTGGAATACAAAGTATGCCATCTTCTGAGATTTATACTGGTCTACAAACTGGTGTATTAACTGGTGCAAACACAAGTTCTGGAAGCTTTGTAAGTTACAAAATTTACGAACAAGTTACTTGTGCAACTCCTCCAGGAGAATATGGTCTATGGTTTATGTATGAGCCAATTTTAATGTCAAAAATGAGTTTTGATAAACTTAATGCAAAACAACAAGATGCTTTAATGAAAGCAGGAAAAGTTGCAGAGAAATATATGACAGCTCAAGTAGCAAATTTAGATAAGAAATTTGAAGATGCTTATAAAGCTGCAGGTGTTAAATTAGCTTACATGACGGCAGAAGACCATGCTGCATGGATTGAAATTGCAAAACAAACTTCGCATAAAGAGTTCGCCAAAAAAGTACCAGGTGGAGACAAACTTATGGAAATGGCTTTAGCAGTTAAGTAAAACAATATAAAGAACCCCTACTTAGAATATTAAGTGGGGGTTTTTTTATGAAAGAACAATATTTAAAATTTTGTAGTTTTTCCTCAAAGGCATGTGGTGCTTTTGCAGTTCTAGCCTTAATATTATCAATTTTGGTAATCGTTGAATTAGTATTTGAAAGATACTTTTTTCAAAGAGCAATCACATGGCAAACAGAGCTAGTTACAATGCTTTTAGTTGCTTCAACATTTATTGGTAGTGCTTATGTCTTAAGTGAGAAAGCGCATGTTAGCATGGAGTGGATTTATGATTTTTTATCAAAAAAAAATATTCTAAGACTTAAAATATTTACCTCATTAATTAGCTTATTATTTTTTATAATTTTATTCTATTTTGGTTATTTAATGGTTGAAGAAGCTTTTACTAAAAATTATTCAACAGGAACAGTTTGGGACCCGCCTTTATGGATTCCTTATTCATCTATGATGATTGGAGCTGTACTAATGATACTTCAATATGTAGCAGAAATTATTAAGCTTGTTGATGAGGAGGATGGTAAATAATGGATCCTTTATTAATAGCAATAATAGTTGCAGTTTTCACGTTGATAGTTTTATTTTCTGGAATACCAATTGCATTTGGTCTGAGTTTTGTCTCAATAGCACTTTTAGTTACATTTGAAGGCTTTCAAATGTTAGATGTTTTTGCAGAAACATTTTATGCTGGATTAAATTCTTTTGTTTTACTTTCAATACCAATGTTTATTTTAATGGGAATGGCTGTTGCTAACTCTCCAGCTGGAAAAGATTTATATACTGGGTTAGATAGATGGCTTTGGAGGGTTCCAGGTGGACTAGTAATTTCTAATATTGGGGCTTGTTCAGTTTTCGCTGCCCTAAGTGGATCAAGTCCTGCAACTTGTGCAGCAATTGGAACCATGGGTATACCTGAGATGAGAAAAAGAGGGTACTCAGATCAAATAGCAACAGGAACAATAGCAGCCGGTGGAACTTTAGGAGTTTTAATCCCTCCAAGTATTGTTTTAATTGTTTATGGAATTGCAACCGGAACATCAATAGGAAGATTGTTTTTATGTGGTTTGATACCAGGGTTTATGTTGGCAGGTATGTTTGCAATATGGGCTCTTATACATAGTTATTTTATTGACAAAGATTCTGCGAGAGCTTTAAAGAATAGAACACCCCCAACATTAAAAGAAAAAATTGAAGTGTTACCAAGAATACTTCCTTTCTTAGCTATCATTGCTGGTGTCCTATACGTGTTATATGGTGGAGTTGCGACACCTTCAGAAGCTTCAGGTGTTGGTGCTTTTTTAGTTTTTGTATTGATCGCTGTTGTTTACAAAATTTATCAACCAAAAAAAATATGGAATATTGTTAAAGTTTCAATGAAAGAAAGTGTGATGATAATGTTTATTATTGCTGCATCTTACCTTTTTGCATTTACCTTATCACAACTTTACGTAACACAATCTTTAGCCCAGAGCATGGTCGAGTTAAGCTCTAACAAATGGGTAGTATTTATTTTAATTAATATTTTTTTACTTATAGCTGGTTTCTTCTTACCACCAGTTGCCGTTATAGTAATGACCTCTGCAATATTGTTACCAGTTATAACTACTTTGGGATTTGATCCGTATTGGTTTGCAATTGTATTTACGATAAATATGGAAATTGGTCTTATTACTCCACCCGTTGGACTAAACCTTTATATTATCAAGGGTATTACGCCAGACGTTAGTTTGTCTGAAATATTAAAAGGATCTATACCTTTTATGATAATTATGGCTTTAGCTATATTAATTTTGTGTATTTTTCCTGAAATTGTAACTTGGCTTCCTGATAAAATAATGGGCAAAAGTTTAGGTTTTTAATATATAAAAAACATCATGTTAAATATAAAAAGAATTTTTGAGACCATAGCTGATGCTGGACAAAAGATTTTAGAAAAAAAATCCTTTAAAAGTATTGCAAAAAAAAGAGATCTATTAGATCTTTGTGATGACCTGTTGTCTACTAAAGGAGCAGCTTTTGGAATTACATTAGCAAGAGATATATTATTTAGATATCAAAATTTATCTAATGAAGAAAAAAATAAATTTTTAGTTGACGTTAATGAAAAGTATAAACCAGATCCATTAAAAATTGATGAGGCTATTAAGAAATACAGCGTTGCTCAAGATGATTACTCAATTCTAAATTTATCAAAAGTTACCTCTGGCATTAGAAAAGAACTATTTGTTAGATTAAATATGGCTCCTAATGGTACATCTGAGATTGTTTCATTAAGAGAAGATTTAGTAAAATTAATGAGGGATAAGCCAGAATTAAAAAGTTTGGATTATGATCTAATCGATATATTTAAAAATTGGTTTAACCCTGGCTTCTTAAAGCTAAGAAAAATAACATGGGACACCAAAGCAAATATTTTAGAAAAATTATTAAAATATGAAAAAGTTCATTCAATGAAAGATATGAATGAATTAAAAAGAAGACTTGGAAAAGATAGAAGATTCTTTGCATATTTTCATCCCGCTTTAGAAGACGAGCCTATAATATTTGTTGAGATAGCTTTAACCAAAGGATTAAGTCAATCTATACAAGAATTAACAAGACCTTCAGATGAAAACCTAAAAAAATATGATACAGCAACTTTCTACTCAATTAGTAACTGCCAAGAAGGATTATCAAGAGTAACACTTGGAAACTTCTTAATCAAAAGAGTTGTTTACGAGCTTCAAGAAGAACTTACAGATATAAAATATTTTGGAACTTTGTCACCAATGGTTGGATTTGCCAATTGGTTTAAAAAAATGGATAGTAATCAAGCAGCAGAGATTTTAGGTGAAGCTAATAAAAACAGTTTAGATTTTTTAAAATCATCTGATTTAAAAATAGGAGATAAACGAATAGCTGATAATAAGCCTATGATAAGCAAACTTGCTGTAAATTATTTAGTAAAACAGAAAAATGATTTTGGGTTTCCAATTAATGATGTTTGTAGGTTTCATCTTAAAAACGGAGCTGATATCGATGATATTGCCATAAATGCAAACGTTTCAGAGGTAGGTTTTAAAAGGTCTTTTGGGGTAATGGTTAATTATAGATATGAATTAGCAAAAATTGAGAAAAATCACCAAGAATATGTAAACGAGAAGAAAGTTAATATATCCAATAAAGTTAAAAAATATGTCTAAGATTAATAGATTGGTGTCAGTTGCCCCTATGATGGATTGCACTGATAGGCACGAAAGATACTTTTTAAGATTGATAAGCAAACATGTACTTCTTTACACAGAAATGGTAGTTTCTGAAGCAATTGATAGGGGGGATAAAGATAAACTATTATCATTTGATTTAAGAGAAAAACCAGTTGCTTTACAATTAGGTGGGTCTACGCCAAAATTATTAGCAAATGCTGCAAAAATTGGTGAAGATTATGGTTATGATGAAATTAATTTAAACTTAGGTTGTCCGAGTAAAAAAGTTCAAAAAAATAGATTTGGCGCGTGTTTAATCAAGGAACCAAATTTAGTGGCTGATTGTTTATCAGAGATGATTAATTCAACATCTTTGCCAGTTACAGTTAAAACGAGAATTGGTTATGACGATATTGAGGATTATGAACATTTTTATAATTTCATAAAAACTTTAAAGGAGACGGGAGTTAAAACTTTTATAATTCACGCAAGAAAAGCAATGCTTGGCAAATTTACCCCTAAGCAAAATCTTAATATACCTCCTTTAAAATATGATTATGTGTACAAACTAAAGCAAGATTTTAAAGACCTTGAAATAATTATTAATGGAGGTGTCACTTCAGTGGAAGAACTAAAAGATCATTTAGATAAAGTGGATGGAGCAATGATTGGAAGGTCTGTTTATCATTCTCCTTATATTTTGGCTGATATTGAAAAGGAGATATTTAACAATCATGATATTAAAGAACGAGAAGAAATTGTTGAGGAATTAATAGATTACGTTAAAGCCCAAGTGAAAATGGGTACAAGAGTAAATCAAGTTATGAGACATACTCTTGGTTTATTCCATGGACAAACAGGTTCAAGCCATTGGAAAAGATATTTAAGTGAAAATATGTGTGTAAGAGATGCGGATGTAAAAAAAATTGATCATATTATGGATAAAGTTAGAATTTCTTCTAAATTACATTCGGCAGGTCGAATTGATTAATACTATTCTCTCTAATCAGTATTATCTTTTAATTTTATTAATGATTATTACTGCATTTCCAGTAGGATTTTTTGCAGGCTATTTTGGGATAGGCGGAGGACTAATTTCTGTACCTGTACTTTTTTTTATTTTTGAAACATCAAATGTTGATAAATCTTATTTAATGCATCTTTCAGTGGGCACGGCTTTTTCTATTACAATATTTACCGCCTTTGTTTCGGTTATGACTCATAGAAAACATAAAGCTGTAGATACAAATATTTTAAAAACTTTTGGGGTTTTTGTAATATTAGGTGTTTTGCTTGGAACTTATATGGCTGCATTGTTAAATACAAAATCTTTAGTTTTATTTTTTGCTGTTGTTGTCTATTTTTTTGGAGGATATTTGTTAATAGTAAATCAAGAATTAAAGAAAAGTAAAAAATTTAAATTTTTTCCAAGAGCTATGTTTGGTTTTTTGTCAGGCTTTATATCTGCTCCTATGGGAATAACTGGAGCTATGATGAATGTTCCTATTCTAAGATATTTTGGGTACCCAATTAGTAGAGCGATTGGTAGTTCTGCCGCAATAGGTTTTGTAATAGCATCTATTGGCTCAATTGGTTTTTTGACATCTGGTTTCATATTAAATGCAAATCTTCCTATGAGTTTAGGTTTTGTAAATATTCCTGCTTTTTTAATATTTATCCCAATTACATCTTTCATGGCTCAGGTTGGAGCAAATATGGTTCACAATTCAGATAAAAATAAAACTCAAAGAATGTTCGGTGTATTCTTGTATGTTATAGGAACTCTTTTTTTGATTAGGTTTTTAGATCTTTAATTAAATCTTTTGATCATATTCACCAATTTTTCCAGTTTTTTGTAGCAATTGGTCAATAAAATCAAAGATCTTTTTCTTTCTATCATCTGAAGTAGGGCTTTCAGTAACGACAACTAGAGAAGGTTTATTTGAAGAGGCTCTGATTAAGCCCCAAGATCCATCTTTAAATGAAAACCTAACACCATTTACAGTTAGAACGTCTTCAATTTCTTGCCCATCAATTTTATCTTTATTTTTCTTAATTTCCTCTATTTTGCTTACTAATTCATCGACAACTTTATACTTTTCATTATCCTCGCAGAATGGAGCCATTGTTGGTGACTGAAAAGTTTTTGGTAAATCATCAATAATTTCACTCATGAGTTTATTGTTATTATTTAATAAATGACAAACTTGAATTGCAGAATTTATCCCATCATCATATCCATAGCCCAAAGGTTGGTTAAAAAAGAAATGACCACTTTTTTCAAAGCCTGCTAGTGCTTTTTCTTCGTTTACTTTTCTTTTGATGTGGGAATGACCAGTTTTCCAATATATGGTCTGACATAAATTATTTAATAAAATTTTATCTTTAGTATAAAGACCAGTTGATTTTACGTCTACTACAAATTTAGAATTTCTATGATTATCAGATAAATTTCTTGCAATTAACAATCCTATTTTATCAGCAAATATTTCATTTCCTTTATTATCTATAACTCCAACTCTATCTCCATCTCCATCGAAACCAAATCCAATATCAGCATTATTTTCAATTACATGTTTACTTATAGCACGAAGCATTTCAAGATCTTCTGGATTTGGATTATATTTTGGAAATGTATAATCTAAATTACAATCTAACTCTATTACATCACAACCTATACTTCTAAGTATATCTGGGGCAAAAATTCCAGCTGTTCCATTTCCACATGCAACAACAGCTTTTATTTTTTTCTCAACTTTATTATTTTTAATTAAATCATTTTTATATATTTCCTGAAAATTATTAATCTTTTTTTCATTACCTGAACCAATTGTAAATTTTTCATTTAAAGTTATTTCTTTTAATTCAGCCATTTCCTCAGGGGCGTGAGTTAATCCTTTTTTGATACCCATCTTTACACCTGTCCAACCATTTTCATTATGACTTGCTGTAACCATGGCAACTGCATCAGCATCTAAATTAAATTGTGCAAAATATACCATTGGAGATAACGATAAACCTATATCCTCAATAAAACATCCAGTTGAAAGTAGACCTTTCTTTAATGCTGATTTTATATCTTCACTGTAAGATCTGTAATCATGTCCAACAATGATTCTTGGATTTTCTTTGTTTGTATGAGATTTAATTTGAGTTCCTAAACCTTTACCCAAATGTGTCACACCTTCTAAATTGATATTATCAGGGTACAACCATCGCGCGTCGTATTCTCTAAAGCCAAAAGGATCAATTTTTATTGAATTTTTCATGTTGATATTCTTATATTTTTTTTATTTTTTTATTGATAATTTTTTTTCAAGTTCTATAAATGTTCTATTGATTTGTTGGTTATATAGTGTAATTACCAAACCATCATACAACATCTAGTTGTTTTACTAAATTAAGTATAATACAAAAAAGGAGCTAAATGAACAAGATTTTATCACAAGCTATTAGGAAAGCTGTCTCTGATTATACACCAGAAGTTAATCAAGATCCAAAGGATAAAAGATTAGATTTATTTTCTCTTAATAGCGAAACAGAACTATTTCAAAATTCAAAAGGCATAACAATTAAAATTGATAGAAGCAGAGATGATAATCTAACTGACTTCGGAAAAGCTACTCTTACAGATAGATATTTGGGTGCTAACGAGTCTTTTCAAGATTTATTTGCTAGAGTTGCAAGTCATTATGCTGACGACAATCTACATGCTCAAAGATTATATAATTACATTAGCAATCTTTGGTTCATGCCAGCAACACCAGTTTTATCAAATGGTGGAACAACAAGAGGATTGCCAATTTCTTGTTTTCTAAATGAAGCTAGCGATAGCCTTAATGGTATTCTCGATCTATGGAGTGAAAATGTTTGGCTTGCAGCACGTGGCGGAGGTATTGGAAGCTATTGGGGAAACCTTAGATCAATAGGTGAGAAAATTGGAAGAGTTGGCAAAACTTCAGGAATAATTCCATTTATAAAGGTAATGGACTCTTTAACAATGGCAATTAGCCAAGGTTCACTAAGAAGAGGTTCGGCTGCTTGTTATATTCCAATAGATCATCCAGAAATTGAAGAGTTTATTGAAATGAGAAGACCTACAGGAGGAGATCCAAATAGAAAATCTTTAAATTTACACCACGGTGTTTTGGTTTCAGATGCTTTCATGAGAGCTGTTGAATTAGATGAACAATGGGGTCTTAAAAGTCCAAAAGATGGTGCTGTTCAAGCAACAGTATCTGCGAGAAACTTATGGATAAGATTGCTTACAGCAAGAATAGAAACAGGAGAACCATATATTATATTTATTGACACTGTTAACAGACAAATTCCACAACATCATAAGCTTGCAGGCTTGACTGTGAAAACCTCAAATTTATGTAGTGAGATAACTTTACCAACTGGAATTGACAAAGATGGAAGAGATAGAACAGCAGTATGTTGCTTATCATCTTTGAATATTGAAAAATATGATGACTGGAAAGACGATGAGAATTTTATTGGAGATGTCATGAGATTTTTAGACAATGTGATGACAGATTTCATTGAAAACGCACCAGAGCAATTCAGTGATGCTACCTACTCAGCATTAAGAGAAAGAAGTGTTGGCTTAGGTGTTATGGGTCTTCATTCTTATTATCAAAAGAAAATGATCCCAATTGAGTCTGTTATGAGTAAAGTTTGGAATAAAAAAATGTTCGAACATATTCAAAAACACGTTGATAAGGCATCAAAAGATTTAGCTGAGGAAAGGGGAGCATGCCCGGATGCAGCTGATTATGGAATAATGGAAAGATTTTCGAACAAAACTGCAATAGCACCCACGGCTTCTATCTCAATTATATGTGGTGGAACATCTCCTGGTGTTGAACCAATTGCAGCTAATAGCTTTACCCACAAAACATTGTCAGGTTCATTTAATGTTCGAAATAAATATTTAAGACAACTATTAGAAAAACATGGCAAAGATACAGATGAAGTATGGTCAAGTATTACAACAAACCAAGGATCTGTTTCACATTTAGATTTTTTAACTCAAGAAGAAAAAGACGTTTTTAAAACAGCTTTTGAGTTAGATCAAAGATGGCTTGTAGATTTAAGTGCAGATAGAACTCCACATATTTCACAAGCGCAATCTATTAATTTATTTTTACCTGCAGATGTACATAAAAAAGATTTACATCAAATTCACTTCCAAGCATGGAAGAAAGGATTGAAGAGTCTTTACTATTGTAGGTCTAAATCAATACAACGTGCTGAAAATGTTAATGATGCAAATTCAACTGACATTGCAGCAAACGTTTATAAATCAAAAGATGAAAATAATAACCAACAAGATTATGAGGAGTGTTTATCGTGTCAGTAGCAGAAAAAATTAATAAAGAAATAATTCAACCAAAAAAAATGGGTCTATTAGTTGAGAACCCAGTTTACAAACCTTTTAGATATCCATGGTGTTATGATGCATGGTTAACACAACAAAGAATTCATTGGTTACCAGAGGAAGTTCCATTAGGAGATGATGTAAGAGATTGGCAAAAAAATTTATCTCAAGCTGAGAAAAATTTATTAACTCAGATTTTTAGATTTTTTACACAAGCAGATGTTGAAGTAAATAATTGTTACTTAAGACATTACACGACTGTATTTAAGCCAACTGAAGTTTTAATGATGATGACTGCATTTGCATCTATGGAAACTGTCCATGTTGCAGCTTATTCACATCTCTTAGATACAATTGGAATGCCTGAATCAGAATACTCAGCTTTTATGAAGTATAAAGAAATGAAAGATAAGTACGATTATATGCAAAACTTCAATGTAAATTCAAAAGAAGATATTGCAAAAACAGTTGCAGTATTTAGTGCTTTTACTGAAGGTTTACAGTTATTTGCTAGTTTTGCTATTTTACTTAATTTTCCAAGACACAACAAAATGAAGGGAATGGGTCAGATTGTGACTTGGTCAGTAAGAGATGAAACACTTCATTGTAATTCAATGATCAGAATCTTTAAGGAATTTATTAAAGAAAATCCTGAAATCTGGACGCCACAACTTAAGAAGGAGCTTTATGAGGCTTGCAGAACAATTGTTGCGCATGAGGATTCTTTTATCGATCTAGCTTTTGAGATGGGCCCATTAGAAGGATTAACTGCTGCAGAAGTAAAAGGTTACATAAGATTTATAGCTAACAGAAGATTGGACCAACTAGGTTTAGAGCCAATTTATGATGTTAAAAAGAATCCACTAACCTGGCTAGATACTATGTTGAATGCTGTAGAACATATGAACTTCTTTGAAGGTAGAGCAACCGAATATTCTAAAGCATCTACAAGGGGATCTTGGACAGAAGCGTTTAGTTAAAAAAAACCACACGTGCGGAAGAAAGTAGCTGAATAAGCATGAGTGATAATTTTTATTTGAAAAGAAGATCAGTTTTAGCAAAAAAAATGAGAAATCATCCAATTAAAGAGGATGATCTTCAAACAATAATAAATGCAGGAATAAGAGTTCCAGACCATGGAGCCTTAAATCCTTGGAAAATAAAAGTTATAAAAGATAATAAATTAAAAGTTATTGATGAAGATGTGATATTAACAGAATTTAAGAAGGAAAACCCTGAGGCCAGTATTGAAAGTATAGAAATTGAGTCAAAAAGACTTCAAAGAGCTTCTGTAGTACTGGCAGTTATATCGACACCTGTTGAGCATCCGAAAATTCCAAACTGGGAAATGGTATTATCTTCAGGAGCCGTATGTATGAATATATTATCATGTGCCCAATCTTTGGGTTATGCAGCTCAATGGTTGACAGAGTGGTATGCTTACAATGCTAAAATGTTAGAATACTTGGGAGGAAGAAGTGGTATAGACAGAATTTCAGGTTTTATTTACATTGGTCATAAAGTCGAGGAACCAAAAGAAAGAAGAAGACCTGAACCTCAAAAAGTAGTGACATACTTATAGTTTATGTTTATTGCAATGAATAGATTTAAAATTGTCCCCGGAAAGGAAAAGGAGTTTGAAAAAGTATGGAGAGAAAGAGATACCCATCTAAACAATGTTCCAGGTTTTGAAGAATTTCATTTAGTGAAAGGAAAAAAAACTGATGAATTTTCTTTATATGCTTCTCATAGCGTATGGAAATCTCAAGAAGATTTTCTTAATTGGACAAAATCTGAAGCTTTTAGATTAGCTCATAAAAATGCAGGTCAACATAAAGATCTATATTTAGGAGCACCAGAATTCGAAGGTTTTGAAGGAGTTCTATAAGCTCCTAGCCAACTTTTTAACTCTATCCATGTGTTTCTCAAAAATCTTTTTGTCCATATCAGGTAATACAGAATAAAATCTAATATATTTTGTTTTTAGTCCGCCCAGTTTAAAGACAATTTTTTTTATTCTTCTAAAGGGAATATTATCAAAAATTGAAAAATTTTGATAACTAATCATTGGTCCACCATATGTGATTGATACAATCCCAAGCTTACCTTTCATTGCACCAGGAACAGGATAGCCATAATTTTTAAAATATTTATTACCTGGAATTAATGATTTGTATGAAAAAAACCATTTTGGATGTAATACCCAATCAACCCAATTTTCTAAAATTGCATTAAGTCTTAAATTGTGACAAGATCCAATTAACATCATTACATCGCTATCTTCCAATCTTTTTCTATAATCTAATACAAGTTGAGGAGGTGGATTCACGTTTTGATTATAAAAAGGAAGTTGTTCTTTTTCCTCAAATAAATTTATCAAATCAATTTGATGTCCAATCTTTTTAGCTTCATCGATAAATGTATCTCTTATAGCTGAATTAAAAGAGTTTGAAGTGTTGTGATGCCCGTAGGCAATAAATATTTTTTTCATTATAAAGGTAATATATTAAACCTTTTCCTTTTCCTTTTTATCCTCCGCATCAATATTATCATAAGATTTTTTTTCATTTAAAATATTTGCAAAACTATGGTTTACATCTCTATGGCCGGCTTCATCGTCTCTTATGACCTCAACTACATCTTTTAGTCTAGAATTTAAAGGTAAGTTCCAATAATTAATAGCAATCTCTGGAGCTTTAATATTTTCAATTTTTCCCTCTTCAATTTCTTTTAGATATTCAGTATAGCTTATAACTGCCTCTTCCTCGAAATATCCTACAATTCTGTGAGCAGTTCTTTGTGAAATTAAATAGATAACCAAATACATCAAAATAAATACAAATTGGGCCATCATTATTATTATTCTCTCAAGAAAAGTGGGTTTAGCAATTTTTATAAAAGTCATAAGATGCATTCTTTCATTTGCAGCTTCATCTAAAAGTATTTTTATCCACCCTTTATCATCTTGCATTTTTCTTAAAGATTTTAAATGTAACAACATCCCTGCAACCATTCCAGGTACTGCAGCAACTGTCTCCAAAACTACTGCTCGATGACCATATTTTTTTTTAAAAAAAGTGTCCGCTAAAAGTCTTAAAAATTTTGTAAAAGTTAAAGCTACACGATCACTAAAATTTTGGGGTTTATGATGTCTTAATAAGTTTTCCATAATTATCATATAGTTATTATTTGCAATATTTTAAGAGATCTAATTTTAAGCTATAGATTACTTTTTTAGTTATTATAACAATGCGACAATCTGTAAATGAAATAATTTATTAAGTAATTAAATTATATTAATAAAATACAATGGTAAATTAAAGGAGTTGAAAATGAAAATATTAAAAGAACTAGATGATGCAAAGTTAGTTATTGTTGATTTAGAGGTTAATTTAGGGAATGAAACTAGGAGTGCACCTACATTGTGTGCAAAGTATAAAGGAAAGATTATACCTCTTAACACCGCACATGATGGCAGACCAATCCTGATGAGAGAAGAAAACTCAATAGAATAATTATCTTTGATTTAATTGAAGAACTTTACGGTGTTTGCTACCTTTGTAACTAGCCAAAGGTCTAATTAATTTATTTGCAGCATGTTGTTCTATTATATGAGCTGACCAACCTGTAATTCTTGAAATTACAAAAATTGGTGTGAAGAAATCAGTATCAAACCCCATCAAATGGTAAGTTGGTCCAGTAGGGTAATCTACATTTGGATGGATATTTTTTCGATCTATCATGACCTTCTCAACAATATCATAAATTTTTTCAAACTTTTTATCTTTTTTGATTTTAGCAACTTTTCCAAAATATTCTCTCATTGTCGGAACTCTTGAATCTCCACTTTTATAAACTCTGTGACCAAATCCCATTACAACATCTTTATTATCTAGTGCTTTGTTGATCCATTTAAGAGCATTCTCTGGTTTTTTGATTTTATTCATCATATGCATGACTTCTTCATTTGCTCCTCCGTGAAGAGGGCCTTTCAAGCTCGCTATAGCACCAGTAATTGCTCCATGAATGTCAGACAAACTACTTGTTATGGTTCTAGCTGTAAAAGTTGAAACATTAAAACTATGTTCTGCATATAAGATTAAAGATACATCAAAGGCCTTAACTATATCTTTGTTTGGTACTTTACCAAAACACATATGAAAAAAGTTTTCAGAAAATGAAAGGTTCTTTTTTGGTGCAATAATTTTTTTTCCTTTTCTAGCTCTATAAAAAGCAGCTAAAGCAACTGGCGTTTTTGCAAAAATTCTCATTACTTTTCTCATATTAGCTGCTGGTGAATTATCTTTTGTCTCTTTATCTTCAAGACCCATAATACTTACAGCTGTTCTCGCAGCATCCATCGGGTGAGCTTTTTTTGGAAATTTTTTGATATCATCTAATAATGTTTTAGATAATTTTCTTTCTTTTCTCTCTTCTTTTTCAAATTTTTTTAATTGTTTCTTACTTGGAAGTTCACCATTTAAAATTAGATACGCAACTTCTTCGAATTTACATTTTGCACATAGATCTTGAGCAGCATAACCTCTGTAAGTTAATGAGTTGATTTCAGGCATAACTTTGGAAACTTCTGTTTCATCAACGACAATACCTAACAGCCCTTTTTTGATTTCATCACTCATTATTCATGTCCATCTGTTTTAAAATTATAAATTTTTTCATCTAAAGAATTGTATTTCTCATATTCTACAAGATCATATAACCTTTTCCGCGTTTGCATTTTATCAATAATATTGTTTTGGTGTCCATCAGCAAAAATGGCACGTAAACCATCCTCTACATTTTTCATTGCTAATCTTTGTGTAGAAACAGGATATATGACGATATTATATCCGAGGTCCTGTAATTGAGTATAATTAAGTAATTTTGATTTACCAAATTCTGTCATGTTAGCTAAAAGATAACAATCTAAAGACTTTCTAACTAATTCAAATTCACTTTCATCTTTTAAAGCTTCTGGAAATATCACCTCTGCACCAGCATCAACATATGCTTTACATCTATCGATCATGTTGTCTATTCCTTCCACACTTTTTGCATCTGATCTAGCTATAATTTTAAAATTTTTGTCTTTTTTGGCACTCACACATTCTTTTATTTTTGAGACCATTTTATCTTTGGATATAAGTTCTTTATTATCTAGATGACCACATCTTTTCTGCTCAATTTGATCTTCTAAATGAACAGCAGCAACACCAAACTCTTCAAATGTCTCAATAGTCTCTTTGCATGATTTAAATCCAGTATCTATATCAACAATTGTTGGTAAATTTGTTACTCTAGAAATTAAATAAGATCTTGTACTTACATCCTGAAGTGTTGTTAGGCCAATATCAGGAAATCCTAAATCGTTCGCCATAACACCACCAGAAACATAAACTGCATCGTAACCAATCTCTTCTATTAATTTAGCTGTTAATGGATTGTAAGCGCCAGGCACTCTAAGAATTTTATTAGACTTTAGTTTAGTATCTAAATCAATTCTTTTTTGTGTTAAATCTTTTTCAACAAAATGCATTTAAAAGATTCCCTTTTTTTTATTATTTTTTAAATATTTTTTACTTGTTTCAATATTTAATTTGTCAAGATTGCCTTTTTTCAATTTTTTTAAATTTTGAACAGATTTCAAAAACCTATCGCTTTCTTTTTTGGATATAATATTTTCAGTTAGTGTTAAAAATTTTTTAATATAGTCTTTTCTTTTAAAAGGTCTTGCGCCATATGGATGTGCATCAGCTCTTTCTAATTCTTCAGATATCTTTTTATCATTATTTAAAGTTACAACAATTCTTGCACCAAATGATTTCTTTTTTGGATCAGGATGATGATATTTTTTTGTCCATTTTTTATCTTCATGAGTTGTTATAGATTTCCATAATTTAATAGTACTTTTCTTGTTTGCCCTTGCTTTTGTATAAGATTTTTCATGATGCCAATCTGCATCTTCTAAAGCTACAGCAAAAATATACATTATTGAGTGATCTAAAGTTTCTCTTGAAGCGTTTGGATCCATTTTTTGAGGATCATTTGCACCTGTCCCGATCACAAAATGAGTATGGTGACTAGTGTAAATATCAATTTTTTTTATACTTTTTAAATCTTGAATTCTCTTATTTAATTTTTTGCCAATATCTATTAGTGCTTGAGCTTGGTATTCTGCTGAATATTCTTTTGTATATGTTTCAAGAATTGCTTTTTTAGGTTCATTCTTTTTAGGCAATGGAACGTTATACTTTGCATTTTTTCCATCTAATATTCTAGCAATAACACTGTCTTCTCCCTCATAGATAGGACTAGGTGCACCTTCTCCTCTCATTGCTCTATCAACAGCTTCTATGGCTAATTTACCTGCATGTGCTGGTGCATACGCTTTCCAACTTGAAATTGCGCCTTTTCTAGATTGACGAGTCGAAATTGTAACGTGAAGGGCTTGCTGAACAGCTTGATAAATAGTTTCAGTATTTAATTTTAACATAGAACCAATCCCAGCAGCTACACTTGGTCCTAGATGTGCAATATGGTCTATTTTGTGTTTATGAAGACAAACTCCTTTCACTAAATTTACTTGAACTTCGTAAGCGGTAATAATTCCCCTTAAAAGGTCTATTCCATTTTTTTTGAGTTTTTGAGCAACGGCTAAAATTGGAGGAATATTATCTCCTGGGTGGCTATAGTCCGCAGCTAAAAAAGTATCGTGAAAATCTAATTCTCTAACAGCTGTTCCATTTGCCCAAGCTGCCCATTCAGCATCAAATTTTATTTTTGAATTAACCCCAAATAATGTTGATCCACTATTTCTTAAATGTGCTTTAGCCATTTCACGTGCTGATATAACTGGATTTCTATTTAATGAAGCTATTGCAACAGAAGCATTATCAATAATTCTGTTAATTGACATTTCAATTGCATCATTATTTAATTTAGCATTATCAGATGCTATCTCTGCAATTTTCCAAGCTAATTGCTTTTTCTTTGGTAGAGCAATTTTTGATGGATAAACTTTTACTTTATGTAATATCAAAATGTTTCCTTTTTTTTAATTAATATACGGCAACACTAATTTTTCCAAATTAATAAAATCTTTAACAAGATAATTGTGATAAATCTCATCAGGATTTTGATCAGTATAACCACCTTCAACTAAAATAAATGGCATATTCGCAGCTTTTGCTGACTCTGCATCTGTTTCGCTATCACCAACCATAATCGTTTTTTTAATATCTCCTTGTAAAATTTCTATTACACTTGTCAAATGTCTTGGATCAGGTTTGCAGTATTCAAATGTATTATAACCAGCAACATATTCAAAATAATCATAAATTTTTATTTTCTTAAGAAGGTCAACTGCCAAATGTTCTGTTTTATTAGTACATACAGCCATAGAAATTTTATTTTTTTTGCACCAAACTAGGAATTCTTCTACCCCCCTGATTAGTTTACTTTCATTGGCAATATTTTTTCCATAATAATCTATAAATTCTTTAACCATTTGAGATTTAATTTCTTTATCATCAATTTTTTTTAACTCTTTTTTTGCCTGATTCCACATTGATCGA
The DNA here is from genome assembly GCA_003282945.1 of Pelagibacteraceae bacterium AG-325-E23. Taxonomy (GTDB): domain Bacteria; phylum Pseudomonadota; class Alphaproteobacteria; order Pelagibacterales; family Pelagibacteraceae; genus Pelagibacter. The sequence continues at coordinate 36,028 of QBYG01000003.1, read as the reverse complement.
CCAATCATTGACTCAGCGCCTTTTCCAACTAAATTTCTGATTTCATCAGTTGACCTAGTCTCATAACCAAATTTTTTCATAACATGATTATGGGCATTCATTAAATCAGGAGCTGTGTCTATTAAAGTTCCATCTAAATCAAAGAGAATTGTAAATTTATGAGTCATTTAAAAGTATTATTAAGAAATATATTGTGAATTAATTAAACTAATACCCAAATATATAAAAATATCAAATGAAACCAAAAAAAATAACAAATATTCAAACAAAGTTAAGAAACAAATTTTTAAAAAAAGATGTGAAAATGATTGCACCAGAAACAGTATTTTTTTCTAAAGATACAAAAATTGGTAAAAATGTAACTATTGAACCGTATGTAGTTATTTCTGAAAAAGTATCAGTTGGAAATAATGTAAGAATTTTATCTTTTTCTCATTTAGAAGGTGTAAAAATTGAAAATAATGTGAACATTGGACCATATGCAAGAATAAGACCAGGAACAATTCTTAAATCAGGATCTAAAGTTGGAAACTTTGTCGAGGTAAAAAAAAGTATTATTGGTAAAGACACTAAATTAAATCACCTTTCATATATTGGTGACTCAAATTTAGGAAAAAAAGTAAACATTGGCGCTGGAACAATTACATGTAATTATGATGGAGTTAAAAAAAGCAAAACAATAATTAATGACGGTGTTTTTGTTGGCTCAAATTCATCACTTGTTGCTCCAATTAAGATTGAAAAAAAAAGTACAATTGGTGCAGGATCAGTTATAACAAAAAAAGTTTCAAAAAATGCACTAGCTTTAACAAGAGCTGAGCAAATTGAAATAAAAAATTATAAAAAGAAAAAATAAATGTGCGGAATAATAGGGATAATAAGTACAAAAGAAGTTTCTAGTAGAATAGTCAATTCTTTAAAAAAACTAGAATATAGAGGATATGACTCTGCAGGAATTGCAACTCTAGTTGATGGAATTATTAATGAGGTAAAGTGCGAAGGTAGAGTTGATGTATTAGAAAAAGACATATCAAAATTTAATCTTCAAGGAGATATTGGTATAGGTCATGTAAGATGGGCAACTCACGGGAAACCAAGCAAAATTAATGCACATCCACATTCATCAGAACAGGTTTCAGTTGTACATAATGGCATTATAGAAAATTCAACAATTTTAAAAAAACTTTTAGAGAAAAAGGGATATGTATTTAAATCACAAACTGACACTGAGGTAATAGCTCACCTTGTTACAGATTACTTAAAAAAAAATTCTTTGAAAAATACTATCATTAAGGTTTTAAAAAAACTTCACGGTAGTTTTGCTCTAGGTATAATTTTTAAAGATCGAAATGATTTGATGGTTGGTGCTAGGAGAGGATCACCTTTGGCTGTGGGATATGGGCCAAATGAAAATTATCTAGGGTCAGACTCATACGCACTAAAATCTATGACAAACAAAATTTCTTACTTAGAGGATGGAGAATTTTGTATTATTAAAAAAGATCAAATAGAGTTTTTTGAGGGTAATGGAGTAAAAATAAATAAAAAAGTAATGAATCTCTCTAAAGCAGATATTCATTATGACAAAGGAGACTATAAATATTTCATGGAAAAAGAAATAGACGAGCAGCCGTCTACTATTAATGATTGCATAAATGAGTATGTTGATAAATATAACAATCAGATTAATATTTATAATTTTCCTTGGAAGACAAATTCATTTCAATCAATTGTACTCATTGGTTGTGGTACAGCCTACCACTCATGTTTAGTAGCAAAGTATTGGCTGGAACAAAATACAAGTCTCGATGTTAGTATCGATATAGCTTCAGAATTTAGATATCGAAAGGTTAGGTTTAAAAAAGATTGCTTGTATGTTTTTGTTTCACAATCTGGCGAAACTGCAGATACTTATGCAGCTTTAGAATTATGTAAAAAAAATAAAATGAAAACTTGTGCAGTTGTAAACGTAGTTGAAAGTTCAATAGCGAGAGATGCTGATTTAGTTTTACCTATTTATTGTGGCCAAGAAATTGGTGTTGCATCTACAAAAGCATTTCTTGGACAAATGTTAGTGCTATATATTCTATCTATAAAAATTTCATTTGATCAAAAATTTATTACAAAGAAAGAATATCAATCTAAAATTAAAAATTTACTATCATTGTCTAATTCAGCAAAAAAAACACTTAAATTAGATCATAAACTTTTAAATATTGGTAAAGTTTTTGCGCATGCTAAAGGATGTATGTTTTTAGGCAGAGGTTACTCTTTTCCAATTGCTTTAGAGGGCGCCTTGAAGTTAAAAGAATTAGCCTATGTTCATGCCGAGGGTTATCCTGCGGGTGAAATGAAGCATGGACCATTAGCTTTGATAGAAGAAGGTATGCCGGTAGTCGTTATAGCACCTAGAGACGATCATTATAAAAAAACAATGTCAAATATGCAGGAAGTTATTGCAAGAGGGGCAAAGGTTTTACTGATAACAAATAAAAATAAAGATGAGGTTGTTTCTGAAAATATCTGGGAACAAATAGAAGTTGATAAATTAAATGATGAATTAATTCCGTTTCTAGTAACTATACCTCTACAAAAACTCGCTTTTTATTCAGCACTTGAAAAAGGTTATGATATTGATAAACCAAGAAATTTAGCAAAATCTGTAACAGTTGAATAATTTGTACTTTTACTTATCAAAAATTTTAGCACCATTATTAAATCCAACTAATTTATTATTTTTAGCACTAATAATTTTATTTATTATTTATTATAAAAATAAAAAAAAGATTATTTTTAAATTATTGACTATCACTATCTTTTTATTATCAATTATTTCCTTTCTACCTATTGGAAATTTTGGATTAAAGTATCTTGAAAAAGATTTTTTAAACAAAGAGAGTTATCAAAATATGGATAATATTGTAGTATTATCAGGTTCTGATTACAGGTTGTTAGCTTCAATCAAATTAGGAAATAAATATAAAAATACAGAAATCTATTATGTTGGTGGAAATGCATATTTAATAAAGAGCAATATGAATGATGAAATTAATAAAGCTAAAAAAATTTATGAGGAGTTGAATTTTGATATGACAAGAGTTAAATTTGTCGGTAAATCAAGAAATACAATAGAAAATTTTAAAGAAATTGAAAAATTAAACCTTAATGATTCAAAAACAGTTTTAATTACATCTGCTTACCATATGAAGAGATCTGTAATCATTGCAAAAGATTTTGGCTTAAAGTTAATACCTTATGTTGTTGATCCAAAAACAAATCGTCAAAGTTCATTGATAAATATTTACCAAGATTTTAACATAAGTAGTAATTTAGCTAATTTTAACTTATTTTTTAGGGAAATTATTGGTATTATTGTTTTTAAATTATCTTCATAATTTAAATAATTTACTTTTTTAATTCATGTGTATATACACTTCCTGATTGTATTATGAAAAAATGGAAAGCAAATAGTTGGAGAAACCATCCAGTTAAGCACATCCCTGAGTATAAGGATGAAGAGGAATTAAATTCAGTCTTAAATAAATTAAAAAATTTCCCTCCTTTAGTATTCGCGGGTGAAACTAGACATCTTAAAGATCAACTCGCAAACGTTGTTGATGGTAAGGCTTTCTTATTACAAGGTGGAGATTGTGCTGAGAGCTTTGCAGAATTTAATCCAGATAATATTAGAGATTATTTTAAACTAATGCTTCAAATGTCATTAGTATTAACTTATTCAGCATCTTTGCCAGTAGTAAAACTAGGAAGAATTGCTGGTCAGTTTTCAAAACCTAGAAGTGCTCCTATAGAAAAGCAAGGGGATGTAGAGCTACCAAGTTATCTAGGAGACAATATTAATGGTATGGAATTTACTGAAGCAGCGAGAGTTCCAGATCCAAAAAGATTATTTAGAGCATACTCTCAATCAGCCTCTACATTAAATTTAATAAGAGCATTTTCTAATGGTGGATTTGCTGATTTAAAAAAAGTCCATCTATGGAATCTAGGTTATATCAAATCTGCTGCACAAGCTAAAAAATTTAAGGAATTAGAAGATAAAATTGCAGATGCTCTAGCTTTTATGGAAGCTTGTGGAATTACATCAGATTTTAACAGAAGATTATACACTGTTAATTTCTGGACATCGCACGAAGCTTTGCATTTACCATTTGAGGAAACTATGACAAGAATAGATTCTACTACTGGAGAATATCATGATACTTCAGCACATTTTGTATGGATAGGTGACAGAACAAGGCAAATTGATGGTGGTCATGTCGAATTTTGCAGAGGTATTGAAAATCCAATTGGAATTAAATGTGGTCCAACTTCTAAACCTGAAGAGATAGCTAAAATTTGTGAGCTGATAAATCCTAAAAATGAAAAAGGTAAAATTACATTAATTTCTAGATTTGGCCATGATCAAGTAGAAAAATATTTACCAAAACTTATACGAGGAATTAAAAAAGAGGGACTTAACGTTATCTGGTCATGTGACCCGATGCATGGAAATACGATTAAATCAACTACAGGATTTAAAACAAGACCTTTTAACAACGTTTTAAATGAAGTTAAAAATGTATTTGGCGTACATCAAAGCGAAGGATCATATGCAGGAGGACTTCATATTGAAATGACTGGTCAAAATGTGACAGAATGTACTGGTGGAGCACAAAAAATATCAGATACAGATTTATCAAGTAGATATCACACTCAATGTGATCCAAGACTTAATGCTAACCAAGCCCTAGAGTTAGCTTTTTTAATTTCAGATGAGATTAAAAAGAATACCTTGTATGCTAAAAACGGTATTAGAGCGGCATCTTAATCATTTAATTTTTTAAATTAATTATTATATTTTACGTATGAAACCTAACCAAAAAGTTAAATTTATTAAAGACTGGATATTGAATTACGTTAATTTGATGCCAAAAAAAGCCGAGTCTCTAGTAATTGGAATTTCTGGAGGAATTGATTCTTCTGTTTCGAGCACCTTAAGTGCAATGACAGGACTTAAAACAATCGTCTTGTCTATGCCAATAAAACAAAATAGCGCACAACATGATTTAAGTGTAAAGCATCAGGAATGGCTAAAACAAAATTTTAAAAATGTTGAAGGTATTACTGTTGAGCTGGACAGTCTATTTTCTACATTTGAAAACACTTTAAAAGATTTTAATAGTTTGCATGGTATGGCAAACTCTAGAGCCAGATTAAGAATGACAACTTTGTATCAAGTTGCAGCAGCCAATAAAGGAATAGTAGTTGGCACTGGAAATAAAGTTGAAGATTTTGGAGTAGGTTTTTATACAAAGTATGGAGATGGTGGAGTTGATATATCTCCAATAGCTGACTGTAATAAAACAGAAGTTTGGGAATTAGGAAAAGAATTAAAAATTTTACAAGAGATTATAGATGCACCCCCAACAGATGGTTTATGGGATGATGGCAGGACTGATGAAGGTCAGCTTGGCTTAAGTTATAAAGAACTTGAAGAAGCAATGGAAAATGAAAATTCAAAAAATAGAGAAAAATATATCCAAATAAGAAACGCAAATTTGCATAAAATGGATCCAATTCCAGTTTGCAAGATTCCAAGCTAATCAAATAGATTCACAAATCTATAATTAAAGTATATTCCTTGAATAATGAATAAAGATATTTTTTTAACAAATAGCTATGGTGGAAAAAAAGAAAAGTTTCAGCCAATAGATAAAAATAAAGTTAAAATGTATGTTTGTGGTCCTACAGTTTATGATGATCCACATATAGGTAATGCAAGGCCACTAGTTGTATTTGATATTCTTTTTAAAGTTTTAAAATGTAAATACGGTAAAGACAATGTTACGTATGTCAGGAATATTACAGATATTGATGATAAAATAATTCAATCTGCAAAAGATAAAAAAATTTCAATCTCTGAATTAACTAATAAGATAAACATAAATTTCCAAGAAGATTGTAATTATCTTAATTGTGAGGAACCTAACTTTCAACCCAAAGCAACAGAAAATATAAATGAAATGATCGATATGATCAGTAGTTTAATAGAGAAAGATTTTGCTTATGAGAGCAAGAAACATATTTATTTTGAGGTTAAAAAATTTAAGGATTATGGAAAATTATCAAATAAAAAAATAAAAGATTTAATATCTGGGTCCAGAGTAGAAGTATCAACTAATAAGAAAAATGCTGAAGACTTTGTATTATGGAAACCCTCAAGTGAAGATGAGCCAAGCTGGCCATCACCGTGGGGAAAGGGAAGGCCAGGCTGGCATTTAGAATGTTCAGTTATGTCCAAAAAATATCTTGGTGATAAGTTTGATATTCACGGGGGAGGCAGAGATTTGATATTTCCACATCATGAAAATGAAATTGCACAATCACGTTGTGCTAATGATACTGAAGTTTTTTCAAATTATTGGGTACATAATGGATTTATAACCTTATCAAATGAAAAAATGGCTAAATCACAAGGTAATATTTTAAAAATAAGTGATTTTAAAAATAATGTGAATGGTCAAGCTCTAAGACTAGCTTTAATTAGCGCACACTATAGACAGCCTTTAGATTGGAATGACAAACTTTTAGAGGAAAGTCAAAAAACAATCGATAAATGGTATAAAAGCCATGTAGAACTGGATAAGCCCAAACTTATCTCAGATGATGATCTTTATCCTTTGTATGACGATTTAAATACACCAAAATATATAGCCAACCTCCATAAGCTATATGAAAAATCTCAAGCAGGTAATTTGGAAGATAAACAAGAATTTGTATCTGCATGTAATTTTGTAGGATTGTTAATGGAGACTAAAGATGAATGGGATAAATTTAAAAAAAATAAATCTGATTTAAGCGATGAGATAATTGAAACAAAAATTAAAGAAAGAAATCAGGCTAGAGATGATAAAAATTACGAATTAGCTGATAAAATTCGAAATGAGCTTTTGGAAAAAGGAGTTCAAATAGAGGATAAAGATGGTAAAACCTCGTGGAAATTTAAATAATGTTGGACAAAATATACATATTTGACACAACTTTACGTGATGGTGCACAAACACAGGGAGTAGATTTTTCTTTAGATGACAAAGAAAAAATCTCTGTAGCATTGGATAATCTTGGTGTCGATTACATAGAAGGAGGATGGCCTGGAGCTAATCCCACGGATACAGAGTTTTTTAACAAGCAACATTCTTTTAATCATTCAATATTAACAGCTTTTGGTATGACAAAAAAATCTGATCATAGCGCCGAGAATGATCCAATGATTTCATCTTTAATAAATTCTAAAGCAAATTCAATTTGTTTATTTGGAAAGTCTTGGGATTTTCATGTGGATATTGCTTTAGGCATATCCAAAGATCAAAATTTAAAAAATATTAGTGAAAGCGCAAAACATATAATCAATTCTGGAAAAGAATTCATGTTTGATGCTGAGCACTTTTTTGATGGTTATAAATCAAATAAAGAATACGCTTTAAGTTGCATTAAATCTGCATATGATCAAGGTGCTAGATGGATTATATTGTGTGATACCAACGGCGGCACCTTACCTCACGAAATATCAAAAATAGTTACGGATGTAGCAAAACATATTCCAGGTAAAAATTTAGGAATTCATGCACACAATGATACAGAAAATGCAGTTGCAAATTCTTTAGTTGCAATCCAAGCAGGTGTAAGACAGGTGCAGGGAACGATTAATGGATTAGGTGAAAGATGTGGTAACGCCAACTTAATGTCTCTCATACCATCATTATATTTAAAAACTGAGTTTTCTAACAATTTTGAAATAAATATAAAAGACAAGAATATTAAACATCTAACACAATGCTCTAGATTATTGGATGAAATTCTAAACAGAAAACCTAACAAACATTTGCCTTATGTAGGTGCTGCAGCTTTTTCACATAAAGGTGGAATGCATGTTTCGGCAGTTCAAAAAAACCCAAAAACTTATGAACACATTGATCCAAAAGAAGTTGGCAATGTAAGAAATATAGTTATTTCAGATCAAGCTGGACAATCAAATATATTATCTAGATTAGGAACCATTGGAATTGATATCAAAAAAAATGACCCAAAAATTAAAGAACTTTTAGATGAAGTTAAAGGAAGAGAATTTATTGGCTATAGCTACGATGGTGCAGACGCATCGTTTGAATTATTAGCAAGAAGAATAGTTGGTGAAATACCTAGATACTTAATTATTAAGGCATACGATGTCTCTGTTAAAAAAAATTCCTCCGGAGAAATTATTTCATCTGCTAAAGCAGAGCTAGAAGTAGATGGCGAAACAATTATCTGTGAAGGTGAGGGTAATGGGCCAGTAAATGCCCTGGATAATGCAATTAGAAACAATATAAAAAAAATTTCAAAATACTCTGATTATCTTAAAGATCTTAGATTAGTTGATTATAAAGTACGAATATTAAATACAGGAACAGAGGCTGTAACAAGAGTTTCAATTGAAAGCACAGACTCTAAAGGAAAAAACTGGTTTACAATTGGAGTTTCTCCAAACATTATAGATGCATCTTTTAAAGCATTAATAGATAGTCTTGATTATAAATTATTCAAAGATAATGCACCAGCAAGTGCTTAATGAATTTTAATAATATATCATTTATTTTACACAAACCTCAGCTATCTGAAAATATAGGATTATGTGCAAGAGGAATGAAGAACTTTGGCTTTAAAAATTTATCATTGATAGAACCAAAGCCAACATTTCCAAATGACAAAATCAAAGCAACTTCAGTTGGAGCTAAAGATATAATAGAAAAAGCAAATATTTATCCTAATTTAGAAAAATCTTTAAACAAAACTGACATTCTTATTGCAACATCAGCAAGATTTAGAAATAAAAATATTAAACATATTTCGTTACAAGAATTAAAAAAAATTGATTTTTCAAAAAAGATAAGTTTTTTGTTTGGTTCTGAAGCTTCAGGTTTAACAAATAATGAAGTGAGTTATGCTGACTATACTTTACAGATCCCAAGTAATGCTAAGTTCAGGTCTTTAAATCTTTCACACAGTCTAGTAATTGTAGCTCAAACTGTTTCAAACTTAATTTCAAAAGAAAAGTTTGATTTTCAAAAATCAAAAAAAATACAAAAAGCAACTAAGAAAGAGATATACGCAATGTTAAATTTTTGTTTAACAAACCTTGAAAATAAAAATTTTTTTAAACAAAAAGTGAAAAAACCCATAATGCTTGAAAATTTAAGAAGTATTTTTTATAAAATGGAACTTTCTCAAAAAGAAATACGCATTTTATCAAGTGTATTTGCTGGTTTAATAAAAAAACCTTGATTGACAAAAATATATTGATGTCTATAAACCCAATAACTTTAATATGACAAAACGATTAAACTCAAAACATAAAGTCGATAGAAGACTTAAAGTAAATTTATGGGGTAGACCTAAAAGTCCATTTAATACTAGAGCATATCCCCCAGGACAACACGGTCAGTCAAAATCATCCAAACCATCTGATTATGGAATTCAGCTTCAAGCTAAACAAAAATTAAAGTGTTACTATGGTAACATGAACGAAAGACAGTTTAGAAACATGTATAAAAGAGCAATAATGAAAAAAGGTGATACTGCTGAAAATTTAATTGGATTATTAGAAAGAAGACTTGATGCTGTGATCTATAGATCAAAACTATCAAATACTATTTTTTCCTCAAGACAATTAATTAATCATGGACATGTAAGAGTAAATGGAAAAAAAGTTAACATATCAAGTTACCAAGTAAAAGAAGAAGATAGTATTGAAATAAGAGATAAATCAAAACAATTAGCTTTAATTGATATAGCACTCGCAAACAAGGAAAGAGAAGTCCCAGAATATTTACAATTAGATGAAAAAAATAAAAAAGTTAAATTTGTTAGAATTCCGAAATTTGAAGAAGTTCCTTATCCAGTCGTTATGGAACCTAATTTAGTAATTGAATATTATTCAAGATAATTTTTCTGATCAAAAGAACATCAAAAACCTACATAGAAAAAACCCTCTCAGAAAATCCAGACTGGAAAGTTTTGGATATTGGTTGTGGATATGGTGCTAATAAACATGCAACAACAGTTAGTGATATACTAGATCTATCAAATCACTACAAAGATAAGTCATTTGTAAAGATTACTGAAAAAAAATTGCCATTTAAAGATAGGGAGTTTGACTTTGTTATTGCCTCCCATGTAGCTGAACATGTTGAGGATGTTTCTTATTTTTTAAATGAATTATCTAGAATAGGAAAAAAAGGATACATTGAAGTACCTACAAGACTTGAAGATAATTTGGTTTTTGAAAATAAAAAAGCTCATATTTGGCACTTAGTATTTGATGATGTTAATAGTCAAATTAATATCTCAAAAAAACAACAATATTTTGAACCAGTTTTAACTGTAGGAACAATAAAAAAATTAAATGAATATTTTCGTGAGAGTTTAGTAATCGAATTAAGTTGGGAAGATAGTATTAATTTTAAAATGGTTGAAGATAATTTAAAAACTCCAGTTAAAATATCAATTTTAAACTTGCTTAAAAAGTATTTATCAAAAAAAATTAGGTTGTTAATTAAATAAGATTAGTTCTTCTTTTTAAATTCAATTCCATTATCTTCAAAAAGTTTGGCTAGTTCACCACTTTCGTACATTTCCTTAATTATATCACAACCACCTATGAACTCATTCTTAACATATAATTGAGGAATTGTTGGCCAATCACTAAAAACTTTAATACCTTCTCTTAGATTTTGATCTGCTAAAACGTTTACACCTTTGAAATTAACTTCTAGCACTTTTAAAATGTTTATAACAACCATAGAAAATCCACACTGAGGAGCATCAGGCGTCCCTTTCATAAACAAACATACTTCATTGCTTTTAATTTCATTGTTAATTAATTCATTAGTTTGATTGTCCATTTAGTTCTCCTTTGTTTTAACAGCTAATGCGTGCAACTCATTTCCCATTTTGCCTTTAAGTGAATTATATACCATTTTGTGCTGCTGAATTTTACTTTTTCCTGCAAATTGCGACGAAATTACTGTCGCTGAATAATGATTACCATCACCTGCAAGATCTTGAATTTCTATTTTTGCATCAGGGAGTGCTTCTTTTATTAAGCTTTCTATTTCTTTTAAATCCATTGCCATTAGTTAATCATATATTCTTTTAGCCATCTTTTATAGCCTTCTTTAATATCTCCAATTGATATTTTCAGCTCATTTCCATAAGTAATCTTATCACTTTCTACTATACCCAATTTATCAAAATGGATTGAATCATTTTTAAGTATTTTTTCAACAATTTCTAAATTTTCTGGCTTTATTTCTATTATATATCTTCCTTGGTCTTCTCCAAAAAAATATTCAAATTTATTTACTAAACTCTCAATTGGAAATAATTTTACTCCTTTATTTCCTTTTATACTCATTTTTGAAACAGCTGTTAAAATTCCTCCTAAAGATACATCATGACAAGTCTCTATTAAATTCTTATTTTTTAAATTTAAAATACTCAACCCATTTTGTTTTTCATTAAATAAATTAATTTCTGGAGGCGGTCCATCGTGATTAGATAAAATATTTTTTGCAAATATAGATTGATCTAAATGACCTTCTGTCTTACCAATTATTAGTAGATAGTTTCCTTCATTTTTTAATTCCATTGTAACCATCTTTTTATAATCAGATAATAGACCAATACCTCCAATAGATGGGGTTGGTTTAATTCCTTTATCTTTTGTCTCATTATAGAAAGAGACATTTCCTGAAACCACAGGGTAATTTAAATATTTTGAAGCTTCTGTAATTCCTTCAACACATTCAACAAACTCTCCCATATTTTTTTCTTTTTCTGGATTGCCAAAATTAAGGCAATTTGTAATTGCTATTGGATTAGCTCCAACAGAAATCATATTTCTCCAACTTTCACAAACCACTTGTTTTCCTCCTGTTAATGGATGAGCATGACAATAAGTTGCCGATGAATCCACTGCTGCAGCAATAGCTTTATTGGTTCCATGTACTCTTACTACACCTGCATTACCGCCTGGTTTTTGTATAGTATCACCCATAACTGTATGATCATATTGGTTCCATATCCATTCTTTATCTGCAATGTTTGGGTCAGTTAAGATTTTATTCAAACAATCACTTAATTTCAAAGACTTAAAATCATCTTTTGAAAAATTGTTTTCTTTAGGTAATTTAGCTTTTATCCATTTACGATCGTACATAGGAGCATTTTCAGCTAAAAAATCTATTGGAATTTCAGCAACTTTTTTATTTTCAAAAAATAATTCTATATTTTTACTATCTGTTGTTTTTCCAATAACAGCAAAATCTAAGTTCCACTTATCAAATATTTTTTTTGCCTCATTTTCTTTCCCTGCCTCTAACACAATTAACATTCGCTCTTGACTTTCTGAGAGCATTATCTCATATGGTGTCATATTTTCTTCTCTACAAGGTACTTTTGTTAAATCAATCTCAATACCCAAATCACCTTTTGATGCCATTTCAATACTTGATGAAGTTAGTCCAGCCGCACCCATGTCCTGAATTGATATTATTGATTTACCTGCCATTAATTCCAAACAAGCCTCTAAAAGTAGTTTTTCTGTAAATGGATCCCCAACTTGAACTGTTGGTTTCTTTTCCTCTATTTTATCATCGAAAATAGCTGATGCCATACTTGCACCATGAATTCCGTCTCTTCCTGTTTTTGACCCTACATATATAACAGGCTTATCAACCCCAGCGGCTTTAGAGTAAAATATTTTATTCTTATTTACCAAACCCAAAGTCATTGCATTGACTAGAATGTTTCCATTATAACACTCGTCAAAGCATGTTTGGCCAGCAATAGTTGGAACACCAATGCAATTGCCATATCCACCAATTCCTTTAACAACACCTCTTAATAGATTTCTAGTTTTTTCATGATCAATTGAACCAAAGTGAATTGAGTTTAAATTAGCAATAGGTCTTGCTCCCATAGTAAATACATCTCGCATAATTCCACCAACGCCTGTTGCTGCGCCTTGATAGGGCTCAATAAATGAAGGATGGTTATGACTTTCTATCTTAAATACAATTGCATCATCATCTTCAATATCAACAACGCCAGCATTTTCCCCTGGGCCTTGGATAACTTGATCACCTTTAGTATGTAATTTTTTAAGATGTCTTCTGGATGATTTGTAAGAGCAATGTTCATTCCACATTGCTGAAAAAACACCTAGTTCTGTTATATTTGGAGTTCTCTTTAATAAATCACAAATTTTTTTATATTCATCTTTCTTCAGTCCATGATCGATTGCTATTTGCTCATTAACTTCATTCATTACACATTACCTATTAAATTTTCAAAAAATAGTGATCCGTCTTCACCCGAAAGAAAAGGATCAATCATCCTTTCTGGATGAGGCATCATTCCCAAAATATTTTTATCTTTATTGAATATCCCAGCTATATTTTTAATAGCCCCATTAGGATTATTATGTTCGTTATCATTTCCTTTATCGTCACAATAGGTAACCGCTATTTGTCCATTATCTGCTATTGATTTTAATTCATCATTTGAACAAAAGTAATTTCCTTCGTTATGAGCAATATGAAGTTCTAAAACTTCTTTTTTAATGTTTTTAAAATATTTATTTTCTTTATTTTTAATTTTTACAAAAACATTCTTACAAATAAAATTTAGATATTTATTTTGTTGAAGTATTCCTGGCAACAAACCTGTTTCAGTTAGAATTTGAAAACCATTGCAAATACCAAGTACTAATCCACCTGATTTCGCAAAATCTATAACTGATTTGATAATTTTTGACTTTCCAGCTATGCTTCCACATCTAAGATAATCACCATAAGAAAAACCACCTGGCAGAACAATTAAATCACTTTTTGGAATATCGGCGTCGTTATGCCAAACCATCTGGTTTTTAAAGCCAAATTTTTTTAGAGCCACATCCATGTCTCTATCGCAATTTGAACCAGGAAATATTATTACTGAAGATCTCACTATTTAATAAAAAACATTATGGTAATTGACATTTTGTTCTCTCAAATTCCCCTGGGTAATAAACAATTGAACATTTTAATATCCAATCTCCATAACTTAATGTTACTATCTCAGTTGTGAATCTATCATTTGCAACAATTTTGCTTTCTTCAATAAACCAATAATATTTAATTATATTTTCATTCAAGTTGTTTGAGTGGTTAGGTTCTTCGGCATATGAATTTGTGAAAAAAAAAATCGATGCTATAGAAATTAATATTTTTTTCATTAACATTTAAATTATTTTATAATCCTCTATTACTAAGTTAGCTAAAAGCTTTTTACACATCTCTCCGACTTGAGTTTTAGCCTTACTCTCATCACTTTCATTAACTTCAATATCAAAATATTTTCCTTGTCTAACTTCTGATACATTTTCAAATGTCATACCATTTAGAGTTTGCTGTATTGCCTTACCTTGAGGATCAAGTACTCCATTTTTTAAAGTGACTATTACTTTTACTTTCATTTTTTCTTAATTTTTACAGCTTTTGGTTTCGGATAAGTTAGTGGTCTGATATTAGATTGTTCGTGTAATATATTAAGCCTAATTGCCACCTCTTGATAAGCTTCAATCAAGTTTCCAAGGTTATTTCTAAATCTATCTTTGTCTAGTTTTTTATCTGTTCTCATGTCCCAAAGTCTGCAAGTATCGGGACTAATTTCATCGGCTAACATAATTTCTCTTTTACCATCAGCTTCAAATCTTCCAAATTCAACTTTAAAATCCACTAATTTAATTCCAACACCTCTGAACATACCTTGAAGAAAATCATTTATTCTTTTTACCTCTTCATAAATAAAATCTAATTCGAAAACATCCATCCATTTAAATGCTAAAATATGTTCTCTGCCTACAAGGGGATCTCCCAGATCATCATTTTTTAAGCAATATTCAACTAGTGGATAATCAAGCACTGTTCCATCCTCTATTCCCAATCTTTTCGTTAAAGAACCTGTTGCAATATTTCTAACAACAAATTCTATTGGAATAATTTCCACTAATTTAACAAGTTGTTCTCTCATATTAAGTCTTTTTACTAAATGATTTTTTATTCCAACATTGCTTAATTGAGTAAGAATATGTTCTGAAATTCTATTATTTAAGATTCCTTTACCTTCAATGACATCTTTTTTTTGATTATTAAAAGCGGTTGCATCATCTTTAAAATGTTGAATTACTAAATTTTTATCGTTGCTAGCATAGATTATTTTAGCTTTACCTTCGTATAACTTTTTACCTTTTTTCATTATTTAAAGACCCTATTAAAAATTAAGTTAACATTCTTAAAGTGTGAAGAATAATCAAATATTTTTTTCATTTTCTTGCTTGATATTCTAGATGTAATGTTTTTATCACCCATCACAACATCTAAAAGATTAAGATTATCTGCTATGCATTTTTTGGCATGTGCTTGAACTAATCTATATGAGATTTCTCTAGTCAAACCTGATTTTGTAAGTTCTAACATCAACTCTTGGGAGAAAATGGTCCCTTTAGTAATATTAAGGTTGTTAAGCATTTTTTTTGGATAGACGATCAACTTATCTAATAAGTTTGCTAACCTAACTAATGCAAAATCTAAAGTTATATTAGCATCTGGACCAATATTTCTTTCAACACTTGAATGTGAAATATCTCTTTCATGCCAAAGTGCAATATTTTCTAGTGCTGGAATAGTATAACTTCTAACCATTCTTGCCAATCCTGTTAAGTTTTCACTTAATATCGGATTTTTTTTATGAGGCATTGCACTTGAGCCTTTTTGTTTTTTTGAAAAAAATTCCTGCAATTCATAAACTTCTGTTCTTTGTAAATGTCTAATTTCAGTTGAAACTCTCTCAATTGATCCCGCTATAATTCCTAAAATTGAAAAATAATAAGCGTGTCGGTCCCTTGGGATAACTTGAGTAGAAATTGGTTCAGCCTTTAATCCTAGTTTTTTAGCAACGTATTTTTCGACGTTAGGGTTAATATTTGCAAAAGTACCAACAGCACCAGATATTGCGCAAGTTGATATTTCATCTATTGCACTAATTAATCTTTTTCTATTTCTTTTAAATTCCTCATAATATGAAGCTAATTTAAGTCCAAATGTAATTGGTTCAGCATGAATACCATGACTTCTACCCATGCATGGTGTGAATTTATATTTTTTAGCTTTAGACTTTAAAACTTTTAAAATTTGATCTATATCTTTTAACAAAATCTTACCAGATTGAATTAATTGAATATTAAAACTTGTATCTACTACATCTGATGAGGTCATTCCTTGGTGTAAATATCTTGCTTTAATACCTACTTTTTCGGTAACTGAGGTTAAGAAAGCTATAACATCATGTTTTACTTTCGCTTCAATAGTACGAATTCTTTTAACATTAATTTTAGCTTTTTTTCTAACAGCACTTGCTACACCTTTTGGAATAGTTCCTAATTTTTCCATTCCTTCAGCTGCAGCAATTTCTACATCTAGCCAGATTTTATATTTGTTATATTCGGACCAAATATCCGTAAGTTCTTTTCTAGAGTATCTTGTTATCATTAATTATATGGAGGCCTCTTATAATCTTTAACAGATTCTGTAAAAATTTCATAAGAGTCTTCTGTAATTCCTATTGTATGCTCAAATTGTGCAGATAAAGACTTATCCTTTGTAACTGCTGTCCATCCATCATTAAGTACTTTTACATCTAATTTACCTACATTTATCATAGGCTCTATTGTAAAGGTCATACCTGGTGTTAGTTCATGACCAGTATTTTTCTTACCATAATGAAGAATATTAGGTTGCTCATGAAAAGTATTACTAATGCCATGACCACAAAAATCTCTAACCACAGAAAAACCTCTTTCTTCAACAAAGGATTGAATTTCAAATCCAATATCTCCCAATTTTACTCCTGGTTTTAGAATTTTAATTCCTTTCATCATAGATTCGTAAGTTGTTTCAATTAAGTTTTTAGCTTTTACAGGAATATCTCCAATAGTAAACATTCTGCTGGTGTCACCGTAGTACTCATTAACTATTGCTGTGACATCAATATTAACTGCATCTCCGTCATTTAAAACTCTATCAGAAGGAATGCCATGACAAACTACATGGTTTAAAGATGTGCATAAAGATTTTTTAAAACCTCTATAGTATAGTGGAGCAGAGTGACCGCCGTTGTCTCTTATAAACTCATAGCCGAGTTGATCAATTCTATCAGTTGTAACACCTGCCTTTACTTCATCTGTTAACATATCCAGAGTTTTAGATGCAAGTTTCCCAGCAATTCTCATTTTCTCAAATTTTTCTGAATAATTACTCATCTACAATTTTTATTTTTTTTTCAATTTTAATTTCTTTAGAATTTAAAGTGCATCTGTAAGCAAGAAAGCCTACACCAGATTTTTTAGCATCTAAATATTCTTTATAATAATTAGAGTCTATATCTTTTGCTATTCTAAAATTATTTATACCCTGAATTTGAGTTAAAAATAAGACATAAGGCTTATATCCTTTTTTAATTGATTCCTTTAACTTTTGAAGGTGTTTTGTGCCCCTTGATGTAACTGCATCTGGAAATTCTGCAATATCATCTTCTCTGATTAACGTAGTATTCTTTACTTCTAATATTTTCTTATCACACAAAAAGTCAAATCTAGTATCATCAGAATACTTAAATTCAGCTCGTATATTTTTAATTGTACTAAATTCTTTTATTAATTTATTTTCTAATGCATGTTCCACAATTCTATTTGCTCTATGAGTATTTACTCCAATTATTCTTTTTTTTACTTTTATCATCTCTAGAGTAAATTTTAATTTACGCTTTGGATCATTGTGTTCGCTTATCCAAGCTTCATTTCCTTGATCTAATAAACCCATCATAGAGCCCGTATTTGGACAATGTGCTACAACAATTTTATTATTTACTTCTATATCTGTGAAAAATCTCTTATATCTCCGTTGTAATTTGCCTTTTAATAAAGTGTTGGTAAATTTCATAGAATTTTATTTATATTTAGAAATGACTAATAAAAAAGAAATATCTGCAGCAATTATCATTATAGGTAATGAAGTATTATCTGGTAGAACAAAAGATCTAAATACAAGCGCATTAGCTACTTGGCTTAATTCTCTGGGAATTTCTGTTGGAGAGGTAAGAGTAATTCCTGATGTGGAAAAAACTATAATTGATACAGTTCATGAGTTAAGAGTTAAATACAACTATGTGTTTACTACGGGTGGTATTGGTCCTACTCATGATGACATAACTGCAGAATCTATATCAAAAGCATTTAATATTGAATATGGATTTCACAAAGAAGCATTTGCAATTCTAGAAAAATATTACGAACCTGGCAACTTTAATGATGGTAGACAAAAAATGGCAAAGATGCCAGTTACAGCTAATCTTATTTTAAATCCAACTAGCGGTGCTCCAGGATTTTATGTAGAAAATGTTTTTTCTCTTCCAGGTGTTCCCTCAATATTAAAAGCAATGATTGGTGGTCTTGGTAATGTATTAGTTGGTGGTGATCCAATTCTTAGTAAGACAATAAATTTGATGACTTATGAAAGTGAAATAGCAAGTTCATTAACTGATGTTCAAGATAATAATAAAGATGTAGAAATTGGTAGTTATCCTTTTTTTAGACAAGGTAAATTAGGTGTATCAATCGTATTAAGATCAAAAGATCAAGATAAAATAAACTTATGTAATTCACTAATCCTTGACTTTGTAAAAGCAAAAAATATTAAAATTGTTGAACTAGAGTAATGTTATATTTTGCTTACGGAAGTAATCTTAATCTTTTTCAAATGAAGCGTAGATGTAAAGACTCGGTTTTCATAAAAAAATACGAACTTAAAGGCTACAGATTAAACTTTAGAAGCAAATATAGAGCTGCTGACATAGAACAGGGCAAAAATTCTTTAGTTCCTGGTGCTTTATTTGAAATATCAAAAAGTGATGAAAAAAAACTAGATGTCTATGAAGATTATCCAATTCTTTATAAAAAACTTTATTTCACTTATTACAATAAAACAGTGATGACTTATATCATGGTTAATAAAACAAAGTTTAGATATCCAACTGAAAGATATTTGAATGTTGTTAAACGAGGTTACAAAGATTGTAAATTAGATACTAAATACTTAAAAGTTGCTCTTCAACCAGTTAAATAAATGCTATCAAAAAAACAAATATTTACAAAAGGAATATTGGCTGTTGCACCGCACATGTTTTCAGTAATTCCTTTTGGAATTGTATGTGGAGCAATTGGTATTGAATTAGGCTTTAGTCCTATCTTAGTTTATGCAATGTCTATAATTATATTTGGTGGAGCTTCTCAAATTGTCTTTTTACAACTTCTTTCTGGGGGAGCTTCTGCATTAATCGCAGTTACATCAGTTGGGGTAATTAATTCTAGACACTTATTATATGGGGCTGTGTTATCTGAATACTTAGAAAAATTATCATTTATCAAAAAACTTTTGATATCTTATTTAGTCGTAGACCAAGGTTTCGCAGAATCTAATAAGTTTTTTCAAAAAAATAAAAATGAAACGCATCTCCATTATCATTTATTAGGAAGTGGTGGAACGTTATGGATTTGTTGGCAAATATCAACCTTAGCTGGAATAATTCTTGGTTCATTTGTCCCAGAGGAATTGGGACTAAAATTTGCAGTTCCTTTAACTTTTATCGCAATTGTTGTTCAAGATATAAAAAAATTAGATCATGTAATAGTTATGATTACATGTGGATTAAGTTCTTTGTTATTTTTTGATGCACCTTTTAAATCCTACATAATCATTTCACCTATAATTGCATTGTTTGTTGCCGCATTAGTTTTGAGGTTGAAAAAGTGAGTTGGCTTACAATTATAATTGCAGGGATAATCACTTACTTTATGAGAATGACTATGGTTGCTTTAGTAGATAGGCATCTATTAGGAGAAAGAGTAAAAGCGGTTTTAGCTTATGTACCATCAGCTGTGTTTCCAGCAATAATATTTCCAGGAATATTTATTAATGATTACGGAACTTTTATAGAAATGAATGATCCCAAAATTTTTGGTGCAATAGTGGCTATACTAGTTGGTTATTTTTCAAGAAATGTAATAGCCACAATAATATCTGGATTATTTTCATATTGGATTATAATATTTTTATTATAATTTTGTTTTAATGAATGTTGTAAAAGTTACTACTCAAGATATCCGCTTTCCAACCTCTAAAGAAAATGTTGGCACAGATGCTGTACACGTAGATTGTGATTATTCTGCAGCCTATGTTAAAATTGAAACAGAAGATAAAAAACTTTCTGGTATTGGCTTAACATTTACAATTGGTAAAGGGAACGATTTATGCTGTAAATCAATTGACTATTTTAAAGAATTTATTGAAGGCAAAAGTATAATTTATATTGAAAAAAATATTTCTTCAATTTGGGAAAAAGTTACCAATCACAGCCAATTAAGATGGGTTGGACCACAAAAAGGAGTAACTCATATTGCAGCAGCAGCTTTTTTTAATGCTATTTGGGACTTAATTGCAAAATATCATAAAAAACCATTATGGCAGTATATCATTGACTTAGATGCTACAGAATTAGTTGATAAACTTTCATTCACCTATTTAGATGATGTAATAACAAAATCTGAGGCAGGAGATATTATTAATAAAAATAAGAAAAATTTACCAAAAGATACCTCATCATTAAACTCAACCATTTTTCCCGCTTACACAACGGCAGTAGGCTGGCTTGGTTATTCGGATGAGAAAATGACTGTCCTCGCAGAAGAAAATCTTAAAAAGGGATGGACACATTTTAAAATGAAAGTTGGCCAAGATATAGAAAGAGATATTCACAGATGCAAATTAATTAGAAGTATAATTGGTCATGAAAATAAATTGATGGTCGACTCTAATCAAATATGGAGTGTGAACGAAACAATAGAATATATAGGTAAATTAAAACATTTTGATATTATGTTTTATGAAGAACCAACAAATCCAGATGATATTTTAGGTTTTAAAAAAATAAAAGACGCACATCCAGATATAAAATTAGCAACAGGTGAAATGATACACAATAAAGTAATGTTTAAACAATTTATTGAAAATAAATCTTTAGATTACTGTCAAATAGATAGTTGCAGGATTGCAAGTATTAATGAAATTATTCCTGTACTATTGATTGCAAGTAAATTTAATGTGCCGGTTATTCCTCATGCTGGTGGAGTTGGTTTGTGTGAGTATGTTCAACATTTAAATTTGATTAATAAATTTATAATTACAAATAACGATTTATCTTTAAGCGAGTATGCAGAAAGCTGCGCAGAACATTTTGAAAATCCAGCAATTATTAAAAATGGAGGTTATGTTACTCCTACAGAACCTGGTTATTCAGTAAGGATTAAAGAAAGCTCTTTAAAAGAGTTTGACTTCAATAATGGTAAATATTGGAACTAATTTGTTTAAAAGTAAAATAGATTTATGATAATCAGTTTGAGAATGTATATAAAAAAGTGAATAGATTTATCCTTATAATATCTTTTTTTTTAATTCTTATTGGATCAGCCAACTCTATTGAAAGAACAAAAAAGGAAATTAAAATTGGCGTATTCTTAGAAGATTTTGAGCAATTTGGTAAATTTGAAAAAATAAATGATACACCACCTGGCATGTTTCTTAATATTGAAAATTCTTTTCATCAAAACCAGGTAATTGCACAGAAAAAGTTCATTGATACATTTATTACCAAAAAAGGGCAGATGGAAAAAAATACGGACCAAGTTATCCTTGGAATGGCATACTTTGAGTTTTTTTATATGCAACAATTAAAAGATAACAAAAAGTCTTTAGAAACATTTAAGAAAAAATATCCTAAAATTAATGCCGCTACTAAGAAAAATATTCAAAAAATTTATGGATTGAATAAAGCTAGAAAATCAATGAGAGAAGCTCTAGGCTTATCTTTAGAAGACACCCCCGAGGAGGCTATAGAAAGATATTACGTTCTATATAAACTATTAAATCAAGCTGAAATAAAAACAATTAACTTAACGCAAGAAGAAACAAATAATTCAAAATTACATACTAAGATTTCCAAAAATATATCTCAGTTAAAAAATATAACAGATGATAAATTAAGTAATAGATTAACAGAAAAAAAATTTAATAGTGAGTATAAAAAAAATTTTAAAAAACTTTCTAAAAATTTAAAAAAATCAGTATCAATCAAAGATTATGAGCTTTTAACGTCTTTTATTATTGAAATAGATAAATATAAAAATACAAATAATTCAGGATTATTAAGTGGATATAAAATTGCAGAATATATTCTTCAAAAAATTAAGAATGATAAAATTATAAAAAAGTATGAGCAAGATCTTTCAAATGCCAAATTTGAAATATTCTCTCAAAATGAATTGTCAATTTTAGGTGATATTACAAAATCAATGAAATTTACTAAAAATGAGAAGTCTAATGATATTCAATTACAAATAATGAACCTTGAAAATGGAGGTATACCCGTAAATAGATTTCTAGAAGTTTATCGAGATGAATTAAATGTGAGACTTGATGATATAAATCTTCAAGTTGCATCAGCATCTAAAATGAAAGATTGGACTTTAAGTGATTGGGCAAATGCTTGGAAAAATCCAATTCCTGAAATTATAGTTGATGATGCAGGTATTGAGGTTTCCCTTTCACCTGAAGAAATTGAATCAATTAAAGCTCAATTAGCGATGAAAAATTTTAAAGAATTATTAGATCTAGACTCGTTTAGTAGTTTGATACAAAATGAAGCTAATAATTTTAATGATATTGCAAAAAATTTAGATATTAATTCTAATAACTTTAAGTTTTCATTTACATTAGATGACTTTGCCAGATCATTTGGTGATACTTACAGTTTGGATATAAACAATTATGCTGATCTAACAGATCTAGCAAATGCACAACACAATGCTAATTGGTCTGTAGAGGAATATGCAGCTGCATACCAAGATAATGTTGATATGATAAATGCACTTCAGTCAGGATCTTTAAGTTCGTTTGATGCAGGAAGAATAGCTGCTGCAGCAAATAGTGGTTTACAAGAAGTTGCTGACACAATCAGAGCTGCAACAAGCGCAGGTGTTTCAGTAGATTTAGAAGCAACAGCACAAGGTCTTGGCTATGGAAGTTTTGCTGATGCGGTAGCTGCTTATAATCAACAACATGGAACTAGCTATTCTGTTGAAGAAGCAAAACAGTCACTAGGACAATAAAATTTAACTAAAAAATAATTCCTAACAGACTTAGTATTAACAATGCTTCCATTCCAATAAACATAATTAGCTTTTTATTATTTCTCCTGGTCCAAAACACATTCTTTGGGCTTCTTTAATTTTATGAGGTAGTAGATCTAGTTTCCAACTGTTATCTAATATATCAAAGTGCTCATCTGGATTGTACTTATCATTACTAGCAAGTTTGATACTAAACTCTTTTTCATGATTATACATTTTCATTAAATTATCTATAAATTCGTCAAGATCATAAAAACCTTTAGTCTGCATCATTACAATGGTCATTCCATACATTGGATGAACTGTTATTACTCTTGCTGCTCTTAAATCTTTCCACTGATTAATCTTAATTGGCAAATCTGTGTTCTGTAAATCTTCTATATTTTTTACATCTTTTGTTGTCGAAAAGGAAAAGAGCATACCAACCTCAAAACAGTCAGACTTTTTAATAAAAAATCTTAATTTATCCCCATGAATTACTTCACCAGGGACTGCTGCAACAACGTAATCACCAAAATCATTTATATACCACTCGTCACCCTCAGCTTTAGCATGAGGATGAACGAGTAAGAGGATTCCTAAAGCAACTAAATGAAGAAAAAAGAATAATGATAATCTCACGATTCTATTTTTAAAATAATGATTTGTTTTAATTAGGTTCTAATTTCGTTGTGATTATGAAAAAATATCACATTTTAAACATAGATTATTTTAGGTATAAGATTAGTATATGAAATATATTTTATTAGGCGCTGAGATTGCTTTTGCAATGTACCTTGGTGATAAATACATCCTTTAAAAAGTTGAAATAAATGAGTGCTGAAGTAATAAGTTTTAACTGGAAATGCAAACATACTTGGAGAAGAAGTGCCAAGAACACAGCCTGGTGCTTGTTAGGTTGTGCTATTGGAGATTTTGGAACCATATTATTTTTTCAATTAACTAAAATTCCATTTCCTGTATTAAGTATTATGATTTTGGCAATAATTAATGGTTTAATTACAAGTGTAATTTTAGAGACATTTATTTTAATTAAACAAAATTTTAATTTTCAAAAAGCTTTAAAGACTGCATTAGGAATGAGCTTTATCTCAATGATTAGCATGGAAGTAGCAATGAATATTACAGATTATGTATTAACAGGTGGCGCAATGCTTACCTGGTGGGTTGTGCCAATAATGTTAGCAGTTGGATTTGTTACTCCTTGGCCTTACAATTATTGGAGACTTAAAAAACACAATCAGGCTTGTCATTAAATTAATTTAATTAACCAAAGGACCAAAATGAGAATATTAAAAGAATTAGAAGACGCAAAATTAGTAATTGTTGATCTGGAAGTTAGATTAGGAGAAGAGGTTAGAAGTGCACCAACTTTATGTGCTAAATATAAAGGCAAAATTATACCTCTTAACACTGCACATGATGGTAGACCAATATTAATGAAAGAGGAAAACTCAATAGAAAACTAAATTATGATTGAGCAGATTAGTATTTATTTAACAGCAATGATTTTAGGAATTATGTTATTCTTTTCATTTGTTATTGCTCCAGTAGTATTTACTACTTTAGATGAAGAGAATGCTCGAAAGTTTATAAGAAGAATATTCCCTTTTTACTATAATGTAAATTTAGGTTTAAGTTTAGTTGTTCTATTGACTTTTTTATTCTTAAGTAAATTAGGAATAGATTTTTACTTAATACTTGCAATTACGCTTTTATTTGCAACTTCAAATTATTTATTAATGCCTTTAATAAATAAATATAGAGATGAAAAGCAGGATAAAAAATTTAAATATTCACACTTTATATCTGTTGTGATTAACTTTATTCAGATAATAGCGCTTATCTTAATATTATTATAAAACCAAAAGTTGTATAACAATTTCAGCTAATTTTTGTTAGTGTAAAGAGTGAGAAATGTTTTATTAATATTTTCTTTATTATTTTCATTTTCATGTACGACAGGTGAAAAATTAATTTCTTCTGGCAAAATTCAAAAAGGCCTTAGTAAAAAAGACATGAGGGGTAAATTCATGAGCTCAACATTAAGTGAAGATCCTTTTTTACCAGATGGAGGCAGACTGTATTTCAGCAATACAAAAACTGAAATTGTATATCCGTCATCAAAATCTTATTTTTATGTTTTTACTAATGTTTTTAAACCAATGAAGTGTGGAAACTGGGCATGTGACCTAGGAAATGGTTACTATGATTCATGGCATGTCTCAATTGCTGCCGCCAGGAAATACATTGATGAAACTTATGGAAAGAAAAAAAAAGTAATCCAGAAAAAGAAAAAAAAAGCATTACCTAAAATTTCGCAACCTAAAACCACTGAAAAAATCAATAAGTTACAGGTATTGATTAAAAACTTTGAGAGTGGCATTATATCTAGGGAAGAGTTCAATAAAAAGAAAAAGGAACTATTAAATAACTAATAAATGAAAAAATTTTTTTACACTTTTATTATTTTTCTTTTTTTTACATCATTTGTACATGCATCAAAAACAGATGAAATAAAAAAAATAAATGAAATGTACGTTAATGGTTACATTACAAAATCTGAATGTGAGCAATTAAAATATGATGTTTGGAAAGAATTTTTCCCCGATAGTTCTTATTCTTGTGATAATCTAGATCAAAAAGAAGTAGTTAAAAAAAATACTGGCTCTCTTAAAGATGTTTTAAACTTTACATCTGAACACGAAAAAGCAGGGGAAATAAATTTTGAGAATGAAAATTTTTATGTGTACACCAAAAGAGATTTTGGTGGCATAGGAGGTAAAGAGAGAAATTATATTAGTTTTTTGAATTATGATAAAAATGATAATTTAAAAAGGCAATTTTATATAATTTATCATGATAATAGGATTGAATATCAAGAATTGGAGGATCCAAAAGATTCAAGTAAAAACACATGGGACGTAACTATTTCAACAAATAATGATCTTTGGTTTAAAGAAAGACATTATTACTTCAAGAAAGATGCCTATAATTTAGGTAATGCAATGTATGGTAAATGGCTAGATAAAGAGTCTGATGAATGGTTATATGGAGTATACATACTTGCAGAAAAAGAAGAGGACGATTGTTGGTTAGTTTGGGCAACCAATATAAATGATTTAAATGCAGAAAACTGCAAAGGAATGGTTTCTGGAAAAAATTTAAGTTTATCATTAAAAAAACAACTTTTTAGAGAAGCAAAACAATATTCTAACGCAGCAGAAAGTAGATATTATTTTATAAAAAATCTTCAAAATGACTTTCTTGCTCAAGTTATAAATGAGGGGACTTCAAATCAAATTGTTAAAAAAGATAAAAATAAAAGTGGACCTTCTGAACTTGAGAAAGAAAAAAAACTTTTAGCTGAAGAAAAAAGAAAATTACAAAAAGAAAAAGAAAAAATAGCTAAAGAAAAGAAAAAGCTAGAACAAGAAAAGGAAAAATTAGCAAAAGAAAAACTGCAAAAAGAAGAACAGAAAAAGTTATATGCTTTTAGTTCGGGGTCAGGTTTTATTACATCATCAGGAAATAATGCTAATATTATTACTAATTATCATGTGGTAGAAGGTTGTGATAATGTTATTATTTCACATAAAGGAAATAGAATTAACAGCAAGGTGTTAGCCATTGATCAAATCAACGATCTTGCCATTTTAAAAGCAAATTTAATTAGTTCAAAAATATATTCTGTCTCGAACGAAGATGTGCAATTATTAGAAGATGTAATTATTGCTGGGTATCCTTTGGGAAAAGAAGTGAGTGCAGCTATTAAAATCTCAAAGGGAAGCGTATCGTCTCTAGCTGGTTGGGGAGATAATTATTCTAATTTTCAAACAGATGCTGCCTTAAATCAAGGAAATAGTGGTGGACCAATAATTAATAAAAAAGGCAATGTTATTGGAGTGGCTGTAGCCAACTATGGCAAAAAAGAGGGAATTGAAAGTTTTAATTTTGGAATTAAATCTTCAACATTAAGAGCATTTGCTAATTCTAATAATGTGAGATTTAGCACTCCAAATAATAAAGTTTTAGACAATGTTGAACTAGGAAAGCTAATTACAGAAGCAACAGTATTTTTAGAGTGTCAAATGACAATGGCAAAAATAGAAAAGATTTTAGAACAAGAAAAACAAAATAGAAAAGCAGTTTATGGTGAATACAAAGAATAATGAGAAAATATTTTTTTCTTTTATTGTTTTTTTCAATATTTTTTAATTCAGCTTTCGCTAAAAATTTTAAAAGCAAAAACGGATATACGTTTAAAATTCCAAAAGGTTACGAAGTTTTAGAGAGAGATTTTAAAGAATTATACGGTGAGGCTGAAGATAAAATAAGTTTAGATAAAAATTTAAGTAAAGAGCTATTAGAATATTCAGATCAATATATTACATATGTTTTTAATAGACGTGATCTAAGTCCTGATAAGTCTGCAATAAATATAACAACAGCACCTGATGATTTTGATACTACACCAGATACTTTAAAAACTGATTGTAATGAAATTACTTCATTAATGAATGAACTTTACACTCACATAGAAGTTCAAACATATCTTTGTGAACAAGTTAATTTTGATAGATTTACTGATGGATTAAGGATTATGTATGACTCGTATTTTGTAAATTATATAGCAATACAATATTCATTTGACCTTGGAAAAAATACAATAAATGTTACAGGCTCCTGTCTTGAGCAAAATTGTAAAAAGTTAGATAAAATAATTAACGATATTATCAATAATCTTTATTGGTAATGAAAAGATTCTTAATAAAATTATATATTTTATTATTATTCCCAAATTTTTTGTTTGCAGAGATTAGTAGTTACTCATTTTTTTATGAAAAAGATGCAAAAGCATCAATGATCATTTTTTATGATGAAGATAAAATTTTTGGCCAAATCATTCAATATGGAGGATATAAATGGTTTAAAAAAACCTTTTCAAATCCTGATGACAAAACTGTTTCTTTCGTTCAGCCTGCCCATTATGGAAAAAGTGGCGATATGCAATCTTGGATGCTTGAGAGATATGAAATTGATACTATGAGGTATGAATTTGAGGTATTAAATCAAAATCATTATATGACATTTTATTCTCCACAGGCAACTCAAGAAATCGAAGGATATCTTACTAGAAATAAACCTTTTTCATTTGCAACTTTATCACAAGAAAGTTGGTATGCAGGAACATTTTTACCAATAAAAAATAATAAGAATTTAGAGGATTTAATGAAGCTAAATTCAAGAACTTATTGTTATCTTTTAAATGATAATGATTTACAAAATTTAAAGAATAAATTTTTGAGTGAAAAAATACTTCAAGTCTACAGAGAGCCTTGCAATTAAATGCCGTTATCTAAACAGGAATTAGATACATATTCATTTAAAATACTTGAAGATTATGATGCAAAAAATCCTAGCCAAATATTTAAAAATAAAGCAAAAGTAAGCAACCAAGATGCTTTGATAATCCAATCTAAGGTTACTGATTTAAGAATTAAAAGAGGGGAAGAAATTATTGGTTATAAAATAGGGTGTTTATCTAAAGATACTCAAAAAAAAATGGGATTTACTCATCCAGCAAGTGGATTTCTTTGGAAAAATGAACTGCATCAAAGTGGAGTGGAACTTAACAAAAAAGATTATTCTAATCCAGCTATGGAAGCAGAATTTGGCGTTACACTTAATAGAGATATCAATCCAGAATTAGTTTCATTTGATTATATATTAGAGTCTATTCAATCGATTTATCCCTTAATTGAAATACATAATCTAGTTTTTAACGGAGATCCTCCAAATGGTGCAGAACTTTTAGCAAATAATGCAATTCACGCTGGTGTTATTCTAGGTTCAGAAAACAAGGTTCCAAACAACAATGAAATCACAGATCTTAAATTAGTTTATGACAATGAAGCAGTCGATAAATGGATAGATAAAAAATGGCCTTTTGATATGCTTGGAGAAATAGAGTGGTTAGTGAAAGATAAAGCAAAAACAAATAATATCTTAAAAAAAAATGATTTAATTTTAACAGGAGCTTATGGATTTCCTGTTCCTATTAATGAAAAGAAATTAATCGAAGTTACCTCATCAGCCTTTGGAGATGTATCTTCAACATTCATTTAAATTACGAAAGGAGAGATCATGAGCGATATCATAACAATAGGGGTGATTGGCTTAGGAAACGCCGGTACACCAATTTTAAATAATTTATACAAATCAAAGAAGTATAACCTTGTAGCCTTTGATATTGATAAGAACAAACTAAATGATGTTCATAAGGATATTATTAAAGCGGATTCCATCAAAGATCTTGCTGGCAAATGTAGTGCAGTTATAACTTGTTTACCTAAGCCAGAACATGTTTTGCAAGCTGTTGATGCTGAGGATGGCTTATTACAAAATGCATCTTCGGGCACGATTTGGATAGACACATCCACAACTGATTTTAAACAAACACAAGAATTGTCAAATAAAGCAAAAAATTATGGTGTTTCCATGTTGGAAGCTACTCTAACAGGAGGTGTTCATGCTTTAAAAAATAATAATATGGTTTGTTTAGCCGGTGGAGATAAAGAAATATTTAATATTTGGAAAGAAGTTTTGCAGGATGCAATTGGTGAGGTTGTTGTTTTATGTGGAGAAATAGGAGCAGGAGCTATTGCAAAAGTTGTTTCAAACATGCTTGCATTTACTAATATGGTTGCAGCATCTGAGTGTATGATGATTGCTAAAAGAGCAGGATTAGACTTGGAGAGTTTTTTTGATGCTATTAGAGTTTCAGCCGGAAACTCCTTTGCGTGGGAAACAGTTGTGCCTCACATTTTTAATCAAAAATATGAAGCTGGATTTACAATGGATTTAGCATGCAAAGATATGAATTTAAGTTACTTACTTGGGCAACATTTAAATGTTCCATTAGACTTGCATATGGAAGTTAAAAAAAAAATGGAAGAAGCGAGAGCTCAATATGGAGATAGTGAAGGCTGTTATGTTTACCCACGAACACTCGAGGACAAACTTGGTGAACCATTATCATTGAAAGGATGGGATAATTGGGGTTATGATATTAAAGTTATTGATGGATCAATCGTTGTAAATCATAAAAATAGACCTCAATCAAAACATCCTCAGTATAATTCAAAGAGTTAAATAAAATTTTAAGAATTAATTAGTTTATTTATCTTTAACTGAAACTAATTCTGGATACTTATCAAATAAAATTTCAGCAGGTCTCTCTCCAGACCTTAATGGATCAATCAGCATTACTTGGCTAGGCATAATATTAGTTAAATTGCAATCTGTACCAAAGAGTTCAAAATAATTAAGTATATCTGAATACCACCTTACTTCAGCTTCCTTTGGTGAAGTAACTTCAAATGCAACTTTATTTTTACCAAAGTGTTCGAGCACTCCAGTTAGTACATCTGATTTACTATCATGAAGTTCAATTTCTTCATGATCAATAAGCATTGAAAATGCTCCATATTCAAAAAATGGTTCAGCACTTTCAACAATTTGTTTTAATGTTGCAGGAGTATTTTTTTTTGTTTTATCCCATCCACTTTCTGGATGATGTTCATAAATTATATTCATTCCATTTTTAATCGCATGATTGCACCAAGCTTTAATTTGATTTTCAGGGATGTCTCCAAATGTATTCATGAATTCCATTGCAGAAAATCCTAAATCTGCCGCAACATCAATTGCTTCATTTACTTTTCCCTTTTTAAAAGCTTTTATAAAATAACCATGATCCAAGTAAGGCTCTATCGAGTGTTTTTTGTAAAGATCATTTTTACGTTCCAACCATTCCTTTGGATGTCCAAGAACTTGCATTGTAGCAATTTTAACATGGTCAATCCTGTTACCAGCAACCTCTAGAAAGTCTTCTAATTCACGAAGTCCCATTCTTTCGTGGTACCAAGGGCCTTCATCAAAACCCACATCTTTCAACCATAGTTGTGATTTAGTTCTGGGCTTGGGTTCTATAGCATTTAAATCAAATACTTTTGATATCGAATTTTTTGTTTTAAACATGTTTTTGCTTTTATATTAGTCAAATAGATAAATTTCTAACTAAATACTCATTTTCATAGTTTTCTTGGAGATATAAAAAAATATAATTAGTTGAAAGACCCATAATGAACAAGTTATACTACCTCTAACAATATTCTCAAGGGGGGAAATTATGCGTAAAATTCTAATATTAATATTAATGTCGTTATTCTCGTTTGCATCCATTGGAAATGCAGATGTGAATTTCGCAGGCAAAACAGTTACATGGGTTGTGCCATTTAAAGAAGGTGGTGGTACGAGTAGATTTGCAAGATTTATTCAACCTTTCTTAAAAAAATATTTACCTGGAAATCCTGATGTCCAAATCATGCACATACCAGGAGGAGGAGCTATTAAAGGTTCAAATTATTTTGAAAAAAATGCAAAAGCAGATGGAACTTTTATTTTTGGATGCTCAACTTCAGTTATAGTTAATGTTGCGACTGGAAATCCACTTGTTAAATATAATCTTAGTGAATACCGACCAGTAGTTTTGCTACCGCAAAATACTCATTGGTTCACACGTTCAGATTTAGCTGAGCCTCACGATCTATCAAAAATTAAAGAAAGAAAATTGGTTCTCTATGCATTGAAAACTCCTGCATCTGCAGATTTATTTCACATATGGATATATGAGAAACTTGGTATCAAAGGAGCTAAACCTATACCTGGTCTTTCATCTTCAGGAGGTTATCAAGCATTCCTAAGAGGTGAAATTCATCTAAGTTCACATGGTGCAGCTAATTATGTAAAAAAAGTTAAGCCTGAAATAGAAAAAGGAAAAGTTGTAGATTTAATGACATTAGGAATTATTGGAGCTGATGGTTCAGTTTCTAGAAATCCTTTAGCACCAAATGCACCTACATTTCCTGAAATGTATGAGAAGGTAAATGGTAAAAAACTTGAGGGTGATGACCTAGAAGCATACTATGCAATAGGTGCTGCCTGGTCTCAAGCATCTAAAGCAATGATGCTCCCAGCAGATGCATCGGATGAAATAGTAAAAGCATACAGAGATGCAGCTATTAAAATGACAAATGACCCAGAGTTTAAGGCTAAAGCTGTAAAAGCTCTTGGACCATTTCCATTAATCATAGGAGAAGAAGCTGGTGAAATTATTAAAAAGGCTGCAGTATTTTCAGATACTACTAAAAAGCAATTAAATGCAGCTTTAAAGAAACATAAATTCACATATAGAGTTCAATAGAACAAATAAAAAAAGTGCTGCTAGCTATTAGCTAGCAGCTTTTTTTATGGAACAATTATTAGCTGCACTTTTTCAACTTTTTGAGCCTACTCATTTAGCATTTCTATTTGCAGGTACTTTACTTGGTTTAATTGTTGGTATCCTTCCAGGTATGGGTGGAACATCAGGTTTAGCCCTTGTTTTACCTTTTGTTTTTACAATGGAGCCATCACATGCTCTTGCAATGATGATTGGAGTTCTGGCACCTACGACAACTTCAGATACTTTTCCTGCTGTGCTTATGGGAGTACCTGGCACTGCAGGATCTCAAGCAACAGTGATGGATGGTTTTCCACTTTCTAAAAAAGGTATGGCAGCAAGAGCTTTGAGCGCTGCTTTTAGCGCTTCATTGCTTGGGGGTATCTTTGGGGCATTTATATTATCAATATCTATTTATTACGCCATTCCAATAATAATGGCTTTTGGATTTGGAGAACAGTTCCTATTAGTTGTGCTTGCTTTATTAATGGTTGGAGCTCTTACAGGTGATAATTTATTTAAAGGTATTGCCTCTTGTTTTCTGGGATTAATTATTGGATCAATTGGAACTGCTCCAATTACAGGAGATCCAAGATACACATTTGATACATTATATCTTTTAGAAGGTGTTCCTCTTGTCGTTGTTGGACTAGGATTGTTTGCAATTCCTGAAATTGTAGGACTTCTCGATTCTAAAGGATCGATTGCAAAATCACTTAATTCCAAAAAGGGTTGGTTTACAGGTTTAAAGGACGTAGTAAAAAATTGGTTTTTAGTATTACGATGTTCTACCCTTGGTTGTCTTGTTGGAGCTTTACCTGGTTTAGGAGGAACCGTCGTTGATTGGATTGCATATAGTCACTTAAAGCAAACAACAAAAGATACTTCACAATTTGGTAAAGGTGATATTCGAGGAGTTATAGCACCTGAGTCTGCTAATAATGCAAAAGAGGGTGGAGCATTAATTCCAACATTAATTTTTGGAATACCTGGTTCTGGTAATAAAGTTTTATTACTTGGAGGTTTTGTTCTAATTGGAATTGAACCTGGTTTAGATATGGTAACGACAAACCTAGATCTTACTTATCTAATGATTTGGTCATTAGCTATTGCAAATATTTTGGGCGCTGGGATTTGTATGGGTTTTTCATCTCAAATTTCGAAATTCACTTTAGTTCCATATTATATACTTGCACCTGTGATGGTTTGTTTAATATTTTTTGCAACATTTAATATTAATAGGGACTGGTATGATTTTATTGGATTATTATCATTCGGTATAATTGGTATTACATTTAAAAATTTTGGTTGGTCAAGACCAGCACTATTAATAGGGTTCTTTTTATCAAGCAAAGTTGAACTTCTAAGCTATCAAACTCAAGCAGTGTATGGTTTAAGTTTTTTATCTCGTCCAGTTTCAGTAGTTCTTATAATATTGTGTCTTGCTACCATCGTTTTATTGACAAAACAAAAATTTGATAACAACTATAGATCTGATCTTATTAAAGGTAAGCTTACTCAAATTTATTACATACTTATCTTACTCTGTCTTCCGCTATCAATGATTTGGTTTACTAGTAGTTTAGATTATCGTGCTAATTTGTTTCCAATAAGCCTAAGTATAATAGCTTTATCACTCTTGGTTTTTATACTTATTGTAAAAATTGCAGACTTAAAAAATTTACCATTTTTAAATAATACATTGATGAAGTTTGCTCGGTCAAATATTTTTGAAATTAGTGGGAACTTTAATAATCAACTTTTTTATTATTTAAGTTTTATTGGTTTCTTGTTAATGAATTTTATATTTGGTTTTCCAATTGCTGCAGCACTTTTTATTAATATATTTATTTTATTTCATAATAGGAAAGCTTATGTGTCATCAATTTGCATTTCTGTTGCATTGATGGTAATACTCTGGTCGTTATCGTCCTTGCTAACCTTACAGTTTCCAAATGGATTGATAGGATTATTTGTCGATTTACCCTGGTGGCTAGGTGGACAGCTTAATTAAAAAAAAATTTATAATGACTGATGTTACATTTCCAAATTTACCTTTCATAAAAAGAAAGAAAAAACCTCGAGAGATAGGTATAAATTATGTTAGAGCACCTGTAATGGTGGGAAATTGTATTGATGATTACTTAGAAGCATATGCTGACCTAGTTGATATCTTTAAGATTTCTGGAAAACAAGGCGCAATGATGAGTAAAAAATCTCTTTTAAGATTTATTGAAACGTGCAAAAAACATAGTGTTCAAGTTGCGCTAGGAAATCCAATTATGGACGTTGCATTATCTGGTGGTAAAGAAGTGGTTGATGATTATCTAGATACCGTTGTTAGTTTGGGCATTGATATTATTGAAATCTCAAGCATAGCTCGTTCATTAGATGATGACGAAATGTGTAGATTAATTGAAAACGCCTCAAGCAAGGGGATAAAAGTTATCAATGAGGTTGGTGTTGCGTTTGCACATTCCAAGGTTATTGAGGAAGAAATATTTATTGAGAGAATTAAAATGCAATCTAAAAGATTTCTTGAGGCAGGTTCATGGAAAATTTTACTAGAGTCAGAGGGTTTGACAGAAAATCTTGATAAGAAAAATTATAGATGGAATACAATTGATAAAATTATAAGTCCACTTGAGCTGAAGCAATTTATGGTTGAGGCTGATGACCAGGATGTATTGTCAAAATACATAGAGATATATGGTCCAGGCATAAATATGATGGTTGATCATAGTAGAGTTCTCAAAATGGAAGATGCTCGAATAGGGTATGGACCATCACAATCTCTATGGGGTATGGTTGTTAAATATTAAGCTAAATTAAATTTGAGTTGTAATTTTTTTAATATTTCATCAGCAACATCATCCCATTGATTGAATTTTTTTTGTTTAATCATTTGTAAGGAAGGATAAGGGTTTATTTTATCAAACTCACCCCATCTCCAATCTGGATATATATTAAAAATACCCCAGGTTTCTTTATCAAGAGAACAAGAAAGATGAAGTATAGACGTGTCTGCTGATATAACTAAATCCAAATTTTCTATAATAGAAGCAATTTCTGCTAGATTATATTTTCCAAAATCTAATATATTATAATTTTCAAAATAATACTTATCTCTTTCCCATATTTCATTTTGCAATCCATAAAAGTTTATATTTAAAGATAAAATCTTGTCTAAACTTTTTAAAGGTACTGATCTAAAAGGCTGATTAGGACCATGAAAAGAACCCGACCAAACTAATCCAACTTTAGGTTTGGAGTTGTCAATCTTTTTACTCCAATTTTCTATTTGTACTTCATCTTTTTTAATCAAGATATCTTTGAAATCATACTTTTCCTTATAAAAAAATTTA
>QBYG01000002.1 GCA_003282945.1 Pelagibacteraceae bacterium AG-325-E23 | reverse complement strand
CGTAAGTAACTTAAAAGGTACTGGTGAAAATCCAGCAATTGCTAGGAGCGTTATCCAGGCTATAACTCCACCTTCTGAAGACACTTTGTCTTTTAAAAATGAAGTATCATCTACACCATAAATCTCAAAAATCTTAAGACCAATTTCATTAAAGAAGACGTATCCTATAAAATACCCAAGGCAAGCCCCCAAAAGAGATCCTATAGTTGCAATTAATGCAATTCTAATCCATTCATGTTTTCGAGCTATTGTCATAGGAATTATCAAAACATCAGGTGGTATCGGAAATATAAAACTTTCAATAAAAGATATAAATCCCAAAATAGTTTTAGACCTTTTATGACCTGCTAGTTTAATAGTTTTATTGTAAAGCTCTTTAAACATATTTTCTTTTAATATAATAAGTAATTTAATACTATTAGTTAAAACATACAAAGATTTGGGCGAATGGCGGAACTGGTAGACGCGTTGGACTCAAAATCCAATAGTAGCAATACTGTGAGAGTTCGATTCTCTCTTTGCCCACCAAGAATTTATGAGCACACAAAATATTTAAAATTAAAAAAACAATTCAATGTAAATTGGAAAGCGGTAGCAGTTGCTCATAACAGAGGTATTGTAGATGTTGATAGTGATGATAAAGTTTCTTTAAATCAATTAGCGAATAGATGTGAAAGACAAATAAAGATTTTCTATAAAAAGTGAATATAATTTTTAAATAAATGATTATTAAATATCGGGCAGAAATAGATGGATTAAGGGCACTAGCCGTTATACCTGTAATTTTTTTTCATGCAGGGTTTAGTTTTTTTAGTGGGGGTTTTGTAGGAGTAGATGTATTTTTTGTTATCAGTGGTTATTTAATTACAACTATAATTATTAAAGAATTAAATAATGATACATTTTCGATTAAAAGATTTTATGAAAGAAGAGCGAGACGAATATTACCAGCTTTAATATTTGTAATTTTAATTTCTTCTATTATTTCATTTATTTTCTTAACAAGAAGTGAATTAGCTAGTTACTTTAAAAGTGTTATAGCAACTTTATTATTTATTTCTAATTTATATTTTTACAAAACTACTCCATATTTTCGATCTGAGTCTGATCTAGAACCATTATTACACACTTGGAGTCTTTCAATAGAGGAACAATTTTACATAATATTCCCGGTTACTCTTTTGTTATTTCATAAATTTTTTAAAAGATATATTTTTTTAATTTTAATATTTGGATTTGTTACAAGTTTGTTTATGTGTCAATTTTTAGCACTTAAAACCGGTGGGACATTAAATTTTTATTTTACTTTTAGTAGAGCGTGGGAGTTAGCTTTAGGGGCAATATGTGCACATATACTAATCAATAAAAATTTATCTTATTCAACTTTAATTAAAAATTTGCTTTCAACAATTGGAATTATTTTAATTATTTTTTCAATATTTTATTTTAGCAGACAAACTGTATTTCCTTCTTTTTATACTTTAGTGCCAACAATTGGTACATCATTGATAATATTATTTGCTGACAGAGATACTTTTATTAACAAAATTTTATCAATTAAATTTTTGGTTAGTATTGGATTAATTAGTTATAGCTTATATCTTTGGCATCAACCACTATTAGCTTTTGGTAGAATTTTTTTTGATGATTTATCAACATTTAAGAAATTAATATTAATTTTTTTATCAGTTTTGATGTCTATTTTTTCCTATTTTTTGATTGAAAAAATATTTAGAGACAAAAATAAAATTAATTTTAAATTTTTTTTTAAAACAATAGCTATAACTTCAATTTTTTTAGTATTATTTTCATATATTAGTTATAATTTTTTTTCATCAAAAAATAGCACAGAAGCTCGTTTGGCAAAATTGTTAGTAAATAAAAATGCGGTTTATGCAACAAAAATGGATGAAAGAAAATTTATTAAAAACAGAATAATTTATGAAAACTTAAAGCCAAAAGTTTTAGTAATTGGTTCGTCAAGAACAATGCAAATTTCAAATGATAATTTTAATAAGCAAATATTAAATCTTGGAGTGAGTGGGGCATCTGTTGAAGATCATATCGCCATAACATTAATGGCATTAGAAAAATTTAATGTAGATACAATTTTACTTGGAGCAGATCCATGGCTGTTTAACGATTTTGCCAATCTTTTAAGATGGAAATCAATTTTAGAAGAATACAAAATCTCGTTAAAAAATATTCAACTTAAGTCAAAAGATTATAATATTACTAAAAATAAAAATTATGGAGAAAAACATCTTTTTCATGAGTTTTTTTTAGAAAAACTATATAGTTTTATGAATATAAGAAAATTAGATTTAACACTTAAAGAAAATCAAATCAATAATTTATCAAAAGAAGTTATTTTAAGAGATGGCAAAAGAGTTTATGCAAGTAAAGTGATTGACGAAAAAATTAAAGCAAATGTGATAGAATACTCAATGTATCAGTATAAATTTTCAGATAAATATTATGAAATTTATAAAAGCTTTATTGAGCATTTGATAAATGTACACAACAAGGAAGTTATTCTACTACTACCACCATATTATTTACCATCTTATAAACTAACAATTCAAGAAAAGCCCTTTTATTTAGATTTAGAGAGAAAATTTAAAAAATTAAGCAAAGAAACAAATATTAAGATTATTGGTTCTTATGATGCATCTTTAGTACCTTGTGATGATAATGAGTTTTATGATTACATGCATCCAAAAGATAGTTGTATGAAAAAAATTACTAATTCAATAAATTAAGATTTATAAATCGTACACTTGTCCTACACTAAAAAAAAACATAATATTCGTCCAATAAGATAAGGAGCAATAGTGGACGCGTATAACTCAAAATCCAATAGTAGCAAAACTATGAGAGTTCGATTCTCTTTTTGCCCAATAAAAATTTATGAGTACACAAAATATTAATAATTTGATCGAACTGTTTTTTATCAATTATAAAAAACAAAAAAAAGATAATATTCTTTTAACATCCTTAAAAGATACAAATAATTATTTTACATGGGAAAAAACATTCCATTCAATTAAAAAACTTTCTTCAGAAATTAAAAAATATGCAAATAAAGGTGATAGATGTTTATTAATATCTGAAAATAGACCTGAATGGTTTATAACTGATCTTTCAGTGATGTTATCAGAAGCTATTACTGTACCAGCTTATACAACTTATGCTGAGAAAGATTATAAATATATAATTGAAAATTGTAATCCCAAATTAATCTTTGTTTCTAATCAAGAACAATTTAATAAAGTCAAAGATATTTTAAACAAAAAGAGTTTTGTTGTTAAAATATTTTCTTTTGAAGAATTAGATATAGATACTGACACTTATATTAATGTAAATAAATTATTTTCTAATTTAGATTTTCAGGATTTAAACGTACCAGACTTATCAGTTAAAAGAAATGATCCAGCTTGTATTATTTATACCTCAGGTACACAAGGCAACCCAAAAGGAGTAATCTTAAGTCATGGTGGTATTTTAAATAATTGTGATGGTGCACTCGATATATTGAAACCTTTGCTAACCGATCAGACTAGATTTTTAACTTGGTTGCCTCTCTCTCATTCTTATGAACACACTGTTCAATTTGTTCAAATAAGTGTTGGAGCAAAAATATTCTATGCAGAAAGTATTGAAAAATTAATTAAAAATATGAACGATTGCAAACCACAAATAATGACTGCAGTACCTAGATTTTACCAAAATTTATTTCAAAAGATTAATGCAAGTTTTAATAAAACAAATGGCTTAAAGAAAAAATTAATATTAAAGATGCTAGAACTAGGTAAAAAAAAAATAAATAAACAATCTTTAACAATTTTAGAAAAATTAATTGATAATATATTAGAAAAAATAGTAAGAAAAAAAATCAAAAGTCAATTTGGCGGTGAGCTTAAAACTTTCGTTTCTGGTGGTGGAGCACTTGATAAAGAAGTTGGTATTTTTTTAAATGCCATAGGCCTTTCTACCTTACAAGGATATGGGTTAACTGAGACTTCTCCAGTTGTAAGTTGCAACCCAATTAATGATATTAGAGTTGAGACTGTAGGTCCGCCGTTTAAAGGAAATGAGGTAAAAATAGCCTCAGATGGAGAAATTTTAGTTAAAGGTGAAAATGTAATGTTGGGTTATTGGAATAATCAAGAAGAAACTAACAAAGTTTTAAAAGATGGATGGTTGCATACAGGAGATATAGGTGTTTTTGAAAATGGATATTTAAAAATTACTGATAGAAAAAAAGATATTTTGATTACACCAGGTGGAGATAATATTTCTCCAGTAAAAATTGAAAATGAGTTGATAAATTCTAAGTTAATTGATCAATCAATTGTTTATGGAGACAATAAACCCTATTTAGTTGCATTATTAGTTCTATCAGATGAAAATACTAATGCAACTAATGATCAAATTGGAAAAGAAATAGAAAATATAAATAAAAATCTTTCTAAAATAGAAAATATAAAAAAATTTTTTATAGTTAATGAAAAATTTTCTATCGAGAATGGAATGCTAACTCCAACCTTAAAACTAAAAAGATATAAAATTGTTCAGAAATATAAAAAAGAATTTGAAAAACTTTATT
Organism: Pelagibacteraceae bacterium AG-325-E23; assembly: GCA_003282945.1. Classification (GTDB taxonomy): domain Bacteria; phylum Pseudomonadota; class Alphaproteobacteria; order Pelagibacterales; family Pelagibacteraceae; genus Pelagibacter. Next base: position 108,682 of record QBYG01000002.1, on the reverse strand, counting down.
AAATTGTTTTCAAAAACACTTTATTAATAGCGATTTAATTAACTTTTTTTTTAATTAATAAAAAAAATATTAAAAATTTTTTTTTAAATTTTCAAAAAAATTATATGTTTGACATAACTATTCAAAAAAAATAAAAATTAGTTAATTACGAATCATAAAGATTCGTTTATAAAAAAGGGAGCTAAAGATGGCTAAAAGAAAAAAGAAAGCTGCTAAAAAGAAAACTAAGAAAAAAGCTAAGAAAAAAGCTAAGAAGAAAAAAAGAAGATAGTTTAGTATTCTTTTTAACTGATAACGCTTCTCATGGCGCTTGCGTGGGGAGCGTTTTTTTTTACTCTGACAATTCTTGATTTACTGGATCTTCAGTAATTGGTTTTTCTTCAACTTTTTGGATTTGTTTCTCTAAGTTTCTCTTTAAAGCTTTATCAAGTTTTTTCTGTGCATCCTCTAAGCTAGATCCCATAACTATTTGGAACTCTGTCAATAATCTTTCATAAGCTTTTTCAAATAATTGTCTTTCACTATAAGATTGATCAATCATTATGTCATCACCTTTGTTGAGATCTCTAACAACTTCCGCTAAATCATAAATTTTACCTGATGATATTTTTGCCTCATATTCTTGAGCTCTCCTACTCCACATTGATCGTTTAATTTTTGGTTTACTTTTCAATATACTCACACATTTATTTATCTGATTTATTGTTGCTAATGGCCTCAAGTGGGATTGTTTGTTTACTGGCACCATTCCATTTGCCTTATCTTTTTCAAATTTAAGAATATATGTTTCAACATCAATTCCACCTATATTGATTTTTTTGGTTTCTGTAATCTGACCTACTCCATGCTTAGGATAAACAACATAATCTTTGACTTTAAATATTCTTTTTTCTGTATCTTGTTTTTTTACTTTTTTAATTTCAGGTTTTTGCTCATTATTTTTAGGTATTCTAAGTGGGTCCGTTTTGATCTCGACTTTATCTTTTTTTTTTAAGTCTTTTATTGCTTTTTTTTTTATTACTTTAGTTACTTTTTTAACTTTCGCTATTTTGGAAACTATTTTTTGCTTAACAACTTTTTTAACAGGCTTAACTTTTTTAACAGGTTTAACTTTTTTCTTAACTACTTTTTTAACTTTCTTATTATTCAAGATTTTCTTTAAAATATTTTTCATACTTATCTTTTACATCTTTAAATTGTTCATGATCCGCAGGGGGATCTTTTTTTTCACTTATGTTTGGCCACAAGTCCGAATATTTCTTATTTACTTCCATCCACTTTCCACTTTTATCGTCATTATCAGATATTATGGCGTCTACTGGACATTCTGGCTCGCAAACGCCACAATCTATACACTCATCAGGTTTAATTACAAGCATATTTTTTCCTTCATAAAAGCAATCGACTGGACAAACTTCAACACAATCCATCAACTTACATTTGATGCATTTATCATTTACTAAATATGTCATGTTTTTTTTTTGCGAACTTTCTCTTTAATGTCACCCACAAATTTTGGGTCAAGATAAAGTAAACCAGATAATCTTCTCATTAAGTTCGTTTCATACATATCAGCATCTTCATCTGAATATATAATATCCCACAACGCTTCTATTATGATTTTCTTATCCTCTTCATTAATATTTTTAACTTCTCTGGTAAAATCAAGTATTTGATTTGAGTCTTTTTCTTTTACTTCAGCATCTTTCATTATTTTATCAATTTCTTTAGGTTCAGCTCCCATCTCAATAATAGCTTCTTTAATAATTTTTTTTTCTTTATCTGTATAATTCTGATCAATCCTTGCTGAATGAATCAATAAGCAAGCTACTGCCATTATTGAAGGATGATTGGTTTCTTTTTCAGCTTCTTTTTTTTTAAAAATATTAAACATTACTTTAAGTTAAGTTGTGAAAGTACATTAAATGGATTATCATTAATACTTTTATTGGTATCTTTTTTTATTATTTTTCGTAATGGTATATATTTAAAGTGAAGGTTATTATTTTTTTCATAAGTTTTGTAATTCATTTTTTTTATTAATTTCACAAAATTTTCTTTATTACAACCCAACAAATTCAGCATTTCAGGAATTAACTTAATTTCTTTTATTCTGTCTTCTGATTTAGTATTAAAAATCATAAGGAATAATCTCTCTAAAATATCTATTCTTACGTACAAATTTTCAAATTTTTCAAACCCACATAATAGCATTAGATTTTTATTTAACATTTTCTTTTCCTCCAAAAAGTTTAACCCAAAAGTAGGAGGTGAGAAGTCAAAATTTTTCTCATTAAAGTTTTTCCATAGAAGAATTCTTAATGATACAGAACTTGGTTTAAATAATTTAAATAGAAAAATATGATATCTTCCAAATTTTACACCCAGCTTTCTCAATTTTTTTCTTTCATCTTGGTTAAGTTTTTTCAAATAATTTAAAACTTCATCTCTTTTAACGACTCCATTATTTTCATAAAGATGATATGCTAATGCTCTTAATTCAGAATTATTATCTTTAACATTTTTTAAATCTATTAGACTTTTTAACTCTGTTTCAATTTTATCATTAAGCCAGTTCTGCAAATAAGTATTTAGTCTGGATTTTTCACTATTCTCAATCATTTCATCAATAGTTAATTGAATTTGTGGATTTAAATAATTTGAACCTGGAATTAATTTAGCTATTTGGTTGTTACTCCAATAAATTTTAAAATTATCTTTAAGTTCAATTAGACCGGTATCAATTATCTGGGTTATTCTCTTTATAATTTCTGGAACAACGTTTTGTCTTGCGGCTTTTTTTAATGATTTTACATCAGCATCTAATGTATCAACTTTTAAATCTAATTCTAATCTTAGACCTTTTAAACGTCCAATATACTGCTCATTAATCATTACCTCTTCATCATTAACAATCTTAGTTTCAAACATTATATCTTGTTTTAAACCTCTAGCTAAAACACTTGCTCTTTTATCAATAAAAGTTTTTGTTAATTCCTCATGAAGTCTGTCTGATAGTTTATCTTCGAGGTTTTTAGTTCTTTCTATCCAATAATCCTGATTTTCAACCCAATTAGATTTATTTGATACATAGGCCCATGTTCTAACATTAGCAATTCTGTTAGATAAAGAGTCTACGTTTCCATCTAATTTATCTAACAAGGATAATTGTTCTTTCATGTAGTGGTTTGGAACATTTTTATTTCCATTTGTTAAAAAATTAAAAATCTTATTTACAACATCAAAATGATGGCCATAAGTTTTCTTCACAAAATCAGGTATTTGACAACATTCCCAGAGTATTTGTAAAATTTCAGTGCTATCATAAATTTTTAAATTTGGTGCTTCTTTTAAAAAATATTTTAACACCTTTTCGTCCTGGCATTCATTAATTCTTCTAAGCCATTCAGCTTGAGGTCTTGTCTCTAAAGATTTTAACAATGATGCTTTATTATTAAAATTTAATTTTGAGTTTCTCCAAAAAATGGTTTGAATATCTGGAAAGCTATGTGTTTCCAATGCTTCAATCTCTTCAGGTCCAATCTCCTTACATTCACCAGTTGTACCAAATATACCATCGTTTAAATATCGTCCTGCCCTACCCGCAATTTGTCCAATTTCAGAAATATTTAAATTTCTTAACTTTTTACCATCGAACTTTTTTAAATTAGAAAAATAAACATTATCAAGATCCATATTTATTCCCATTCCAATTGCATCAGTTGCAACTAAATAATCAACATCGCCAGATTGATATAAATTTACTTGTGAGTTTCTTGTTTTTGGACTTAGAGAACCCATTACGATTGCGGCCCCTCCTTTTTGACGTCTAATTAATTCTGCAATTGCATAAACTTCTTCAGTTGAAAAAGCTATAACAGCACTTTTCCTTTCTATTCTAGAAATCTTTTTATGTCCGCCAAACGATAATTTTGAGAGTCTTTCTCTATTTTTAAATTCAATATCATCATCAAGTTTTTGAATAATATTTTTTATTGAATTTGAACCCATGAGCATAGTAAGCTTTTCACCTCTCATATGTAACAATCTATCTGTAAAAATATGACCTCTTTCATGGTCATTACACATTTGTATTTCATCTATACCAACAAATTCTAAATTTTTGTCTAATGGCATAGACTCTACTGTACATAGAAAATACTTTGCATTAATTGGAATAATTTTTTCCTCACCTGTTATCAATGCAACTTTTGATGGGTCAACTTTTGTAATAATTTTGTCGTAAACTTCTCTTGCCAAAAGTCTCAGGGGAAAGCCAATCATACCCGAATCAAAAGAAAGCATTGTCTCTATTGCCAGAAAGGTTTTTCCAGTGTTTGTAGGACCAAGAACTGCTGTGATTTTATTTTTTGTCATTTCTAGCTTTGGTGCGATTTTTTTTACCAATACTATATATTGTTATCTCTAAAGAACAAAAATAGGCTAAAACTAGTCCGAATCATTGAGGAAAAAGTTCTCATTTTTATTATTTAATGTTTTAAGGTTATCATAATTTAAAAAAATTAAATATATTTTTTTATGCCTCAGAAACTATGGGAAGCTAATTCTAAAATAAAATCAAAATCCAATTTATTTGAATTTGAAAAATTTTTAGCAAATAAATTTAATTATAAACCTAAAAAAAATTATAAAAAATTGTTTAATTGGACAATCAAAAACCCACAGCTTTTTTGGACTTCAATTTGGGAATTTTCAAATATTAAAGGTATTAAAAATGACAAATTTTATTTTCCCAAAGAAATTATTAAAAGTAAATTTTTAGTAAACTCTCAATTAAATTATGCAGAAAATCTATTGTCAAAAAGTGATGATACCAAAGCTGTAACTTTTATTAGTGAAAATGGATATAGGGAAGAAAAATCCTGGAAGGAATTAAATAATAATACTTTAAAATTAGTTAAATTTTTTAAAGATAATAAAATTAAAGAAAAAGATAGAATAGCAGCATATACAGCAAACCAAATCGAAACTGTTGAAAGTTTTATAGCAAGTAGTTCAATAGGTGCTATATGGTCTTCTTGCTCTCCAGATTTCGGTACACAAGGAGTTATAGAAAGATTTTCTCAAATAAAACCAAAATTATTAATCATTACTGATAGGTATTATTATAATGGTAAAGAAATAAATGTTCTTGAAAGATTGCCAGCTATTATTAAAAAAATTAAATCAATAAAAAGTGTTCTAATTACTAATTATCCAGGCAAAAAAAATTTAAAACAAAAAAAAATCAAAGGAATAAAAATATTTTATTTTAATAAACTAAAACATAAACAAGAGGCTAAAATTAAATTTAAAAAATTTGATTTTGATAAAGAGCTAGCTATTTTATATTCAAGTGGAACTACAGGAAAACCAAAGTGTATATGTCACAGAGCTGGTGGTGTTTTGTTACAGCATTTAAAAGAACACAAGCTTCACTGTAACGTAAAGCCAGGTGATAATGTATTTTATTTCACCACTTGTGGATGGATGATGTGGAATTGGTTAATGACTTTTTTGGCATCAAAAGCTTCTATCGTTCTATTTGATGGTTTTCCAATGTATAAAAGAAGTGATTTACTGCTAAAAATAGCTGAGAAAGAAAAAATCTCTCTGTTCGGTATAAGTGCTAAGTATATTGACCAATTAAAAAAGCTTAACATTAATATTAAAAAAAAATTTAAACTAAAGTATCTCAAAACTATTTGTTCTACTGGATCACCCTTATCCTCTGAGGGTTTTGATTATGTTTATAAAAATATAAAAAAAAATGTCCATTTAGCATCTATTGCAGGTGGAACAGACTTAGTATCGTGCTTTGTATTAGGAAATTTATATTCTCCAGTTTACAGAGGACAGATTCAAAATAATGGATTAGGAATGAATACAGATGTTTTTTCTGAAAGAGGAAAATCTTTAATAAATCAAAAAGGAGAATTAGTCTGTAAATCGCCTTTTCCCTCAATGCCAAAATCATTTTGGAATGATAAGAATAATGAAAAATATAAGAGTGCATATTTCAAAAAATATAAAAATGTTTGGCATCATGGAGACTTTGCTGAAAGAAAATCTAACGGAGGTTATGTTATTTATGGAAGATCAGATGCTACACTCAATCCTGGTGGAGCAAGATTAGGCACTGCTGAGATATATTCAGTAGTCGATAAATTTAAAGAAGTTAAAGAGTCAATAGTTATAGGTCAGAAATGGGATAATGATGTAAGGATTATATTATTTGTTGTTCTTAAGAAACCCAAGTCATTAAATGAAGATTTATCTCTAAACATAAAAAAAGCTATACGTTTTGATGCATCACCACGGCACGTACCCAAAAAAATAATTGAGGTCTCAGATATACCAAGAACAAAAAATGGAAAAATAGTTGAGATTGCCGTCAGAAATACTATTGAGGGAAATAAACTAAAAAATATTCAAGCTCTTATAAATCCTAATATTTTAAATGAATTTAAAAATTTGGATGAACTTAAGACACCATAAATGCTCCTAAATTTATATAGACAATAATAATTGATTACTATTAAATAGTAATAATAATTAATAGATTGGAGTAAAAATGATTAAAAACTTATTCAAAAGTTCTCTAATGATATTACTTCTGACACTTGGTTTGTCAGGTAAATCATTTGCTCAAGAACTAAAATTTTTTACAATTGGCACAGGAGGAACGGCTTACACTTATTATCCAGTTGGTGGAATGATTGCAAATGCAATTTCTAAACCGCCAGGATCAAGAGAATGTGGTAAAGGTGGAAGTTGTGGAGTTCCTAACTTAATTGCATCTGCTGTTTCATCAAGAGGATCAGTAGATAATGTAAATGCTATTATTTCAGGTTTAAGAAATTCAGGATTTGCACAATCAGATGTTGCCTATTGGGCTTACACCGGAACTGGAACTATGGAAGGAAAAGAACCAGCAAAAGATTTAAGAACTATTGCAGCACTTTTTCAAGAACATATACATTTAGTTGCACTTAAAAAAAGCAATATTAATTCTGTTAAAGACCTGAAAGGCAAAAGAGTTTCACTCGATGAACCTGGATCTGGAACGTATGTTGACGCTAAATTAATTTTAGAATCAAATGGTTTAAGTCCCAGTGATGTAAAAGCTGAAGCTTTAAAAGGTAAAGCAGCCACAGATGCACTAAGAAATGGTAAAGTTGATGCAATCTTTGTTGTAGCAGGTTTTCCAACAGGAGCTATTGTTGAATTAGCATCTGCAGTTGATGTAAAATTAGTTCCTATAGATGGTGTAGGAGCTAAAGCATTAACTTCAAAATACGGATTTTTCTCACAAAGCCCCATTCCTTCAGGAACTTATGAAGGAGTTGATGAAGTAAATACTGTAGCAGTAGGTGCTCAATGGTTTACGTCTGCAAAAGAAGATAATGAATTAATCTATCAAATCACTAAAGCTTTATGGAATAAAGAGTCTAGAAAGCTAATGGATGTTGGTCATGCTAAAGGCAAAACAATAACACCTGATACAGCTCTTTCTGGAGTAGGAGTACCATTACATCCTGGAGCAGAAAAGTTCTATAAAGAAGCAGGGCTTATAAATTAAATTTATAAGTATTCTAAAATAAATTATGCCCTAGGTCATTAGATCTAGGGCATTATTATGCCTCAATTTAATATTTCCCCTGAAGAAGTTTCAAAACTTGAAGAAAAGTTTGAGATAAAAAGTAATGAAAGAAAATTAAAAAATTTTTTAAAATTATTAACGTTAATCGTGCTAGTTACGATGTCAATTTACCATTTTTATGCTTCAGGATTTGGAACAATCAGAGATATACTTCATAGAGGTATACACATTTCTTTTGTAGTTGGCCTAGTGTTTCTATTTTATAATTGGAAAAGTTTTCCTGATGACAAATCAAAAAGCAAAGTTCCTATAATAGATATTATTTTTTCAATTCTTGTTGTAATAACTGCACTTTATCTACCTTTATTGCCTCCTGAAATATTAGCTAGTAGGGTAGGAAATCCATCGAATACTGAGGTTATTATGGGATCAATTCTCATAATTCTAACACTTGAAGCCGCAAGACGATCTATTGGATACACACTGCCATTAATATGCATAATATTTATGATTTTTGCACTTTATGGTCCTATTTTTCCTGGAGCTTTAAAACATGGAGGTAGTAGTTGGGCTGGTTTTGTAAATCATATTTATATAACCAACCAAGGAATTTATGGAATTGCAGTGGGTGTGATGGCTCAATATGTATTTTTATTTATTTTATTTGGTGTACTTGCAACACGAATAGGACTAGGACAATTATTTATTGATTTAGCAATGGTAATAGCTGGAAGATATTCAGGTGGACCAGCAAAAGTTGCAATTTTTTCTTCAGCATTTTTAGGAACCATATCTGGTTCCTCAATTGCAAATACAGTAACTACCGGATCTTTAACAATACCTGCAATGAAAAAAGTTGGATATCCTCCACATTTTTCTGGTGCTGTAGAAGCTACAGCTTCTACTGGTGGACAAATAACTCCACCTATTTTAGGAGCTGCAGCCTTTATTATGGTTGAATATTTAGAATTGCCTCTAAGGGATATTCTAGCAGCTGCTTTAATTCCAGCACTGCTTCATTATTTTGGAATTTTTGTAATGGTTCATTTAGAGGCAAAAAAATTAGGACTTAGAGGTTTAAATGAAAGTGAGGTTCCTAAATTTATAAAAATTATACAAGATAATTGGCTTGCAATAGTTCCATTGTTTATTTTGGTATATTTAATTTTAGTTGGTCGGACTCCAGATTATGCTGCAGTAAATGGAATAATTGCATGTGTCGTTATTGGATTTATTAGAAAAAAAAATAGACTTACTTTTAACGACTTATTTGAGTGTCTTGCCAGAGGCGCAAAGAATACTTTAGCAGTTGGAGCCGCTGCAACATCAATAGGGATTATAGTTGGTGTAGTTACACTAACAGGTGTGGGTTTTAGATTAGGTTATGTAGTAATCCAAACGGCTGGTGATATTGGAGGTTTCTTCTTAAACTTTTTACCATTTAATTATTTTTCTTTAGCCGATCTAACATTATTTTTCTCACTAATACTAATTGCAATATCATGCATATTTATGGGTACAGGAGTACCAACTACTGCAACATACATAATACTGGTTGCTGTTGCTGCGCCTGCTCTTACTCAATTACAAATTGAGCCCATTGTTTCTCACTTTTTTGTGTTTTATTATGGTGTCTTAGCTGACATAACACCGCCTGTTGCTCTTGCAGCATACGCTGCTGCTGGAATCGCAGGATCAAATCCATTTACCACGGGTAATACTGCATTTAGATTAGGAATTGCAAAAGCTCTTGTTCCTTTTGTATTTGTTTATTCACCATCTCTATTACTGGTTGCCCAAGGATTTAATTTTTATGATTTTTTTGTAACTTTAATATCTGCAATGATTGGAATTGGTTTGATTGGAATTGGATTTACAGGCTATCTATTTAAAAGAGTTTCTACTTATCAAAGATGGTATTTGGGAATTATTTCATTATTGTTTATTGCACCTGGTTTAAGTTCATCAATTATAGGCTTAGTTTTAGTATTTCCAATTTTTGTTCTTCAACTAAAAAAATAAGACTTATCCACCTAGTCCAGCATTTGGAAGAGGTCTTCTTAAAATTTTCCAAATCCCAACCGCACTTGCAATTAATTTATTTTTACACTTGAGTTTGCAATTTATAAATACCATTGACTTTGTAACTTTTTGAATTTCTACTGTTCCCAGTAATTCGTCTCCAATATTAGAGGGAGCTATAAATTTTATATCCAATGAAATAGTTACACATGGTTTATTTTCACTTGCTCTGTGTGAAGCTGTACCTGCACCTGCATCAATGATTGTACAAATATAACCACCATGAGTTATCCTAGCTTTATTTAAATGTGTTTTTTTAATTTTAGTTTTAAACTCAAATTTTTTCTTGGTAATAGATCTAAATAATAAACCACCATTATGTTTCATGTAGCTTGGCTTATTACTTAATTGCTCAAATTTTTTTTTCATTAAAGGATTATTGTCATAATTAGTATAAATAATAAAACTAAACAAAAGAAATATATTACAGATTTTTCAAGTGATACTTTCATTTATCCTTTCATTTTGGTGCGCCTGCTAGGAGTTGAACCCAGAACCTCCTGGTCCGTAGCCAAGCGCTCTATCCAATTGAGCTACAGGCGCAATTTGTACAGTTTTTATACATAATTAATAATGTAAATTATTTTTTTAGCAAATATTGATATATATATATTACAAAAATGAATCTAGATTTATTAGTTCCTGATATAGGAGACTTTGAAAACGTTGAAATTATCGAAGTACTTGTAAAAAAAGGAGACAAAATCAATAAAAATGACCCTGTTGTCACTTTAGAAAGTGATAAATCAAGTGTTGAGGTACCATCCAATTATGAAGGCACAATTGAAAATATAAATGTAAAAATTGGTGATAAAGTTTCAAAAGGCGATTTGATATTAACTCTATCTTCAGAAAATATAGATGAAAGCGAGCAAATTAGCAAAACTTTAGATGAAAAAATTCCGCCTTCAACCGAGAAATTAATAGAGGAAGCAGAAACTGCTACAAAACCTGATATAAAAGTTGAAACAAAAGTTATAGAGCCAACGCAAATCAAGCAAACAAGATTAGTTAATGAAGTTAAAATGGTCAGTAGTAACGATGATATTGATCCAATTGAAACTAAAGAGTGGTTAGACTCATTAAGTGCAGTTCTGCAAAATGATGGCTCTGAAAGAGCTCATTTTTTAATTAAACAATTAATTGATCAATCTTATAAAGCTGGATCAAAAATTCCTCATACTCAAACTACTCCTTACGTGAATACGATACCCCCTGAAGAGGAAAAAAGATCACCTGGAGATCAAAATATAGAACGTAAGTTAAGATCTTTAATTAGATGGAATGCTGCTGCGATGGTAGTAAGAGCAAATAAAAAACATCCTGAACTTGGCGGTCACATAGGAACATTTGCATCAGCTGCAACCTTATACGATGTTGGGATGAATCATTTTTGGCGAGCAAAGAATAATAAATTCGGAGGTGATCTAGTATATTTCCAAGGTCATAGTGCACCAGGAATGTATGCAAGAGCTTTTCTTGAGGGAAGATTAAATGAAAAACAGTTAGATAGATTTAGACAAGAAGTACAAACTGGAGGACTTTCATCTTATCCTCATCCATGGCTAATGCCAAACTTTTGGCAGTTTCCAACAGTTTCAATGGGTATTGGTCCAATGTTAGCAATATATCAAGCAAGATTTATGAAATACCTAATCAATAGAGGATTAATTAAAGATGAGGGAAGAAAGGTTTGGGCTTTTCTTGGAGACGGAGAAATGGATGAACCCGAGTCACTTGGGGCAATTGGTTTAGCGGCGCGTGAAAATTTAGATAATTTAATATTTGTTGTAAACTGTAACTTACAAAGATTAGACGGTCCAGTAAGAGGAAATGGAAAAATAATTCAAGAATTAGAGGGTATTTTTCGAGGTGGTGGCTGGAACGTTTTAAAAGTTATTTGGGGATCTTATTGGGACCCTCTTTTAGCAAATGATAAGACGGGACATTTAGTAAAAATTATGAATGAGACCGTAGATGGTGAATATCAAGCATTTAAAGCAAGAAATGGGCTTTATGTGAGAGAAAAGTTTTTTGGCAAATATCCTGAAACATCAGAATTAGTCTCATCAATGTCAGATACTGATATTTGGCGGCTTAATAGAGGAGGCCACGATCCTCATAAAGTTTATGCTGCATATGATAAAGCGGTAAATCATAAAGGAAGCCCCACAGTCATAATAGCTAAAACTATAAAAGGTTATGGTATGGGTAAAAGTGGTGAAAGTGTAAATACTACTCACCAACAAAAGAAATTGGATGTTGATGATTTAATGTATTACAGGGATAGGTTTGATGTTCCTTTAACAGATTCTCAAGTCAAAAATATTGAATATTTCAAACCAGATGAAAACTCTGAAGAAATTAAATACTTAAAAAAAAGAAGATTAGAACTTGGTGGATTTATACCAGAGAGAACATCATATTCAAAACCGATTAAAGCTCCAGTTAAAGATATTTTTGATTTTATGAAAAAGTCTACTGGCGAAAAAGAAATGTCTACAACAATGGCATTAGTAAGAATGTTAACTAATCTTTTGAGAGATAAAAATGTTGCACCAAAATTGGTTCCAATTATTCCCGATGAAGCTAGAACATTTGGAATGGAGGGTTTCTTTCAAAAAATAGGTATTTATGCTCATGAAGGTCAAAAATATGAGCCAGAGGACTCAGCACAACTTTCATCTTATAGAGAAGAGAAAAGTGGTCAGGTATTAGAAGAAGGAATTACTGAAGCTGGTTCAATGTCTTCTTGGATAGCAGCTGGAACAGCATATACAAATCATGATATTGAAATGATACCAATTTATCTTTTCTATTCTATGTTTGGCTTTCAAAGAATTGGAGATTTTGCTTGGGCTGCAGGAGATAGTCAAGCGAGAGGCTTTTTAATTGGTGCGACTGCAGGAAGAACAACACTTGCAGGAGAAGGTCTTCAACACCAAGATGGTCATAGTCATTTGTTAGCATCAACAATTCCAAACTGTATTTCTTATGATCCAACATTCCATTACGAATTAGCTGTGATTTTTAGAGAAGGTTTAAGAAGGATGCATGAAAAAAATGAAAATATTTTTTATTATATTACAACAATGAACGAAAATTACTCTCACCCTGCAATGCCAGATGATTGTGAGGATGGAATTCTCAAGGGAATGTATAAAATTAAAGAAACATCAGGTTCTAAAGAAGCAAAAATTCAATTATTAGGCTCTGGAACAATACTAAGAGAAATGATGGCAGCATCAGAAATTCTTAAAAAAGAATATCAGGTCGATAGTGAAGTTTGGAGTGTTACTAGTTTTAATGAGTTAAGAAAAAATGGAATGGATGTTGAAAGATTTAACCTTCTAAATCCTGCAGAAATAAATAAAAAATCATATGTAGAGGAATGTTTAGGAAAACAACAAGGTCCTATCCTTACAGCCACTGACTATATGAGAATAAATGCTGATCAAATAAGACCTTTTACAAAAAAGAGCTTTTATTCATTAGGTACAGATGGATATGGAAGAAGTGATACAAGAAAAAATTTAAGAAATTTTTTTGAAGTAGATAAAGAACACATTGTTGCTTATAGCCTTAGCGTCTTAGCCAATGAACAGCTTGTTGCATCAAAGTATGCTGAAAATGCATTCAAAAAGTATAAAATTGATAAAAACAAACCCATGCCAACAAAAATGTAAATGTCTGATCAATCAAATAAAATATCTGCAAGTCCAAAAGTTAGAAAATTTGCAAGAGAACTTGGAGTAGACATAAATAATGTTAAGGGAACAGAGAGATCAGGTAGGGTTGTTGAAAAAGATTTAAAAGACTTTGTCTCATCTAGAATCAATCATCCTCAGAATAATAGTCAAAGACAAAAAGAAAAAACTATTAAAAGCGAATATCAACACTCAGATTTTGGGAAAGTTGAAATTAAAGATATTCCTAGAGTAAAAAAAATAGCAGCTCCACACCTTGTAAATTCGTGGACAAACATTCCACATGTAACTAACCATGATGAGGCTGATATTACAGAAATGGAAGAATTTAGAAGCTCAATAAAAGATAATTATACAGGAGAAAGAATAAAAATTACTCCTCTTGCATTTATTATAAAAGCATTGGTACTTTCACTAAAAAAATTTCCATCATTTAATTCATCAATTGATGATATTGAAAATGGAAAGATTACTTTTAAAAAGTATTTTCATATTGGTATAGCAGTTGATACTCAACATGGACTTATGGTTCCTAAAATTAGAGATGCTAATCAAAAAGATATCAATCAGTTAAGTGAGGAATTAAAAAAAGTAAGTGATGATTGTAGAAATTTAAAAATTGATAAAAAAGAGTTCTTTGGAGGATCAATGACTATCACAAGCTTAGGTGGCATAGGGGGATCGTTTTTTACACCAATAATTAACTTTCCAGAAGTTGCTATACTTGGTGTTGGCAGAAGTTATAAAAAACAGGTATTTATTGATGGTAAATTTGTTCCAAGAACTATGCTTCCACTATCTCTCTCATATGATCACAGAATTATAGATGGTGCTGAGGCTGCGAAGTTTAATAACGAATTAAAAGATAATCTTGGGTCTAATTTTGCATATAACTTGAGTAAATGATTACTAAAATTGAAATACTAGCAGATGATGTGCACGTCCACTTTAATGGAGAAAATTCTGAAATTTTTCCTAATATTTGGCTAAGAGATCATGCAAAAGATGAGCAAAATTGGGATAAAAGGTCTAGCCAAAGAAAAACATATACAGCAGCATTAGATATAAATTTAAAAGTTAAAAAGGCAGAAATAATTGAAAATGGAAAATATTTGTGTGTCTCATGGCCTGATTTAGAAAAACCAGTTAAATATTCATCTGAATTTCTAACTAATAATAAAATAAAAAAAAAAAAAGAAGTAAAATCTAATTTAAAAATCTGGAAAGCTAATGAAGTAAAAGAGGAAATTTTTTTGGATTATAGTTCAATTTTATCAAATGAAGGATTTAGAAATTTTTTGAAAAATATTCATGACTATGGATTTTCAGTAATTAAAAACTGTGAAACCAATTTAAAGTCTGTAGAAACAATTGCAAATAGAATTGGTTACGTAAGAAACTCTATATTTGGAGGACTATGGAGCTTTGAATCAGATGAAAATAAAGCCGATAGTGCATACACTCAAGAAGAACTAAGACCTCATACAGACTCAACATATAGTAATGACGCTCCAGGATTACAATTATTACTATGTTGTGAATATAATGCTAGAGGTGGTGAATCGATTATGGTTGATGGATTAAAAATAGCAGAAACAATAAAAAAAGAAAACCAGCCGATGTATGAATTAATGACAAAAATAAATGTTAAGGGAAATTATATTGGTGATGGTGTCTATCTTGAGGCTGAAAGACCAATATTTAAGTTAAATGAAAATAATGAAATAGTTCAAGTTAGTTTTAATAATTATGATCGAGCACCATTTAGATTTGAAAAAGATTTAACATTAAAGTTTTATGAAGCGATAAAAAAATTTGATCTTATTGCTAACAATAAAGATTATCAGTGGCGACATATCCTTAAACCTGGAGAACTTCTAATATTTAATAATTGGCGAATACTTCATGGCAGAGGATCGTTTAATGGAGTTAGAAAAATGTCTGGATGTTATATTAACAAAGAGGATTTTGACAGCTCTTGTAAGTTAAACGGAATAAATTAATTAATAAAATTATCTAATTAAATATAATGACAAAATCCCTTTCAATGGTCTGCGCACTAGTCACAACTTTTATTTGGGGAACAGCTTTCATCGCTCAAGACACAGGCATGGATAATATCGGTCCATTAACTTTTAATTCAGCAAGATTTATTGTTGGCTTTTTTACAATATTACCACTTGCCTTATTATTTGAGAGGAATAAAATTAAACTAGAAATACTTTCAAAATCAAAACTTTTTATAAAATATTTAGTTTTCATGGGAGCATCCCTGTTTTTGGGAACTTTTTTACAACAAACTGCTCTCCAATATACAAATATTGCAAATGCAGCTTTTTTTACAGTATTTTACGTACCGATAGTTCCAATTTTGTTATTTTTCATCTACTCTAAAAAAGTTCATTGGAGTATATGGCCAGCAATTGGTCTTTGTATCCTTGGTGTATACCTTCTAAGTGATTTTTCTAACTCAGAAATTATGTTAGGTGATGGTCTAGTTATATTGTGCTCAGTATTTTGGGCTTTACATATAATTTTTGCAGGTAAGTTCATGGAAGAATTTAATATTCCAATGTTTTATGCTGCACTTCAAGCATTATTTGTTGCAACACTTTCATTAATCTTCTCTTTTATTTTTGAAGAAATAAATATTTCAAAAATATTAATGGAAAGTAGTTCTATTATTTACGCAGGAGCATTATCAGGCGGTATAGCATTTACATTACAAATGTATGCTCAAAAAAACATAGAAGAGGCACCAGCAGCAATTATTTATTCTCTTGAGGGAGTATTTGCAGCTATAGCAGGATGGATTATTCTCAATCAATTTTTAAGTACTAATAACATGATTGGATGTTTATTAATATTGATTGCAGTAATTTCTTCTCAAATTTCACCTAGTTCTAAAAATTAGCTATAAGCAATTACAAAAATAATTAAAGCAAGAAAAGTTCTGTAATAAACAAAAATATTTAAACTAAAATTTTTTACATAAATTAAAAAATATTTGATTGTTAAATAAGAAACTATAAATGAAAATATTATTGAATATAAAAATAATATATTCAAATCTATATTTGCATTCATCAAATCTTTCAAACTAAGTATACTTGCTCCCGCTAATGCAGGTATTGATAAGTAAAAAGATATTTTTGAAGAATCTACTCTATCGAAATTTAAAAACCTTGAAGCTGTAATTATTATACCTGATCTGCTTACACCAGGTATAACAGCTAAAATTTGAAAAATACCAATGATTAAAATATTTTTTAAACTTAAACTGTTATCAATTTTATTTTCAATACTAGATCGGTCTGCAATAAATAATAAAATACCAAATATTAAAGTCGTCCATGCTATAACTTTTAAACTTCTTAAATTTTCAATCAGTCCTGAGGTATAAATAAAATAACCAACAACAACTAATGGAAAAGAACCTAAAATTATAAGTAATAATAAAGACTTATTTCTTAAAATATTTACTAAATCCTTTCTAAAATAAAAAATAATTGCCAAAAGGGAACCTAAGTGAAGACTGATATCAAGTTGAAGCGAACTAATACTAAAGTTCGATATTTTTGATATTATTATAAGGTGGGCAGAGGAACTTACTGGTATAAATTCCGAAAAACCTTGTACAAATGCTAAAATTGATGCTTCTATATATTTTGAAATCATTAAGGACTCTCAATAGATAGTTAAAAGATTCCGTAAATAAGGCAATCATTTAAATGCATATCAACTATGCGTAAAATAGAAAATATAGAAAAATCAATGTTTTTCGAAAATATATGTCAGCATATATTACCTAGTAATACTTTAAGGATTTAAGCTTCTGTTGTATAAGCCGACTCAAATGACAAATAAAATGCTTAAGTTTGTGGATATAGGTCAACAAAATCCACCTAAAAGAGATAAATCTAAGAGAAAAGAGGATTTTGGAGAGATTTATCAAGAGTTTATTCATGAAAAAGCTAAAGAACAATCGAGCAGGTGTTCACAGTGCGGTGTTCCTTTTTGTCAGGTTCACTGTCCATTAAGTAACAATATACCTGATTGGTTAAAGTTAACTGCAGAGGGAAGGTATGAAGAAGCTTACCATCTATCCCAAAGTACCAATAATATGCCGGAAGTTTGTGGAAGAATATGCCCACAAGATAGGTTATGTGAAGGAAACTGTGTAATTGAGCAATCAGGACATGGAACAGTAACAATTGGTTCAGTTGAAAAATATTTAACAGATAAAGCGTGGGAAAATGGCTGGGTAAAACCAATAAATGTAAAAATTGAAAATGAACAAAGTGTTGGAATTATTGGAGCAGGCCCCGCAGGATTAGCTTGTGGTGAAGAATTACGTAAAAAGGGATATAAAATAACAATATATGATCGGTATGACAGAGCAGGTGGATTGTTAATATATGGAATACCAAATTTTAAATTAGAAAAACATGTGGTTGAGAGAAGAATTAAACTTTTAAAAGAAGGTGGAATAAAATTTGTTCATAATTTTGAGGTTGGTAAAGACTCTACATTGAAAGAATTACAATCAAAACATGATGCCTTATTAATTTCAACAGGTGTTTACAAAGCAAGAGAGGTTAACTTACCTGGAAATGATCTAAGTAATATTTTTCCTGCAATGGAATTCTTAACAGCTTCAAACAAAAAAGGCTTAGGCGATAAAGTCGAAATGTTTGATAACGGAACATTAAATGCCGAAGGTAAAGATGTAGTAGTAATTGGTGGCGGAGACACGGCAATGGACTGCGTAAGAACATCAGTAAGACAAAAAGCCAAATCTGTAAAATGCCTTTACAGAAGAGATAGAGAAAATATGCCTGGATCAGCGAGAGAAGTAGGAAATGCTGAGGAGGAAGGTGTAGAATTTATTTGGTTAAGTAATCCAAAAGTGTTTAGAGGAACTAATAAAGTAAATAGTATTATTGTAGATAAAATGAAATTAACAGATCCAGATGAAAGTGGTAGAAGAAGACCTGTTGCAGAAGAAAACTCAGAATTTGAAATTAATGCTGATTTGGTAATTAAATCCTTAGGTTTTGATCCAGAAGATTTACCAGTTCTATTTCAGGAACCTAGATTACAAGTTTCACAGTGGGGAACAATAAAAGCTGACTTTGATACCTTGGAGACTAGTATACCAGGTATATTTGCTGCTGGAGACATAGTAAGAGGAGCCTCATTAGTTGTATGGGCTATTAAAGACGGTAGAGATGCTGCGGCTTCAATTGAAAGCTATCTTCAATCAAAACAAAAAATGAAGGTTGCATAATGGATATTCAAAACAAAAATCGCAAACTTTTAAAAAAAAATCATGTTTATCATGAATCTATGGAACATGATGCATGCGGAGTAGGTCTTGTTGCATCAACTGAGGGTCTAAAATCAAGAAAAGTAGTTGAATATGGTATCGAGGCTCTAAAAGCTGTATGGCATAGAGGTGCAATTGATGCAGACGGTAAAACTGGAGACGGAGCAGGTATTCATATTGAAATACCAAATGATTTCTTTGCAGAAAAAATTGAAATAACAGGTCATGAGCATGATAACTCAGATTTATGTGTGGGAATGATTTTCTTGCCAAGAAATGACTTTGGGGGACAAGAGCAATGCAGATCAATTGTAGAAAGTGAATTAACAAAAAAGAATTTTAATATTTATGGATGGAGACAAGTACCTGTGGATCCTTCTGTTTTAGGAGAAAAGGCAGAACAAACTAGACCTGAGATTACACAAGTTCTTTTTACTCATAATGATAAGTCAATTCATGGTAAAGATTTAGAAAGAGCTCTTTATGAAACTCGAAGAAAAATTGAAAAAGAATCTTTAAGAAATCAATTAAACAATTTTTATATTTGTTCATTCAGCTCGAAATCAATAATTTATAAAGGAATGTTTTTAGCGGAGTCTTTATCTGATTTTTATCCAGATTTAAAAGATAAGCGTTTCATTTCACGTTATGCAATTTTCCATCAAAGATTTTCTACTAACACCGCTCCAAGTTGGGATTTAGCCCAACCTTTTAGATCAATTGCTCACAATGGGGAGATAAACACTTTAAAAGGAAATATTAATTGGATGAGAATTCACGAAGAGGAAATGTTTAGTCCTTTGTTTGATGATATGGAAAATTTAAAACCGGTTATCCCTGCTGGTAATTCTGATTCTGCATCATTAGATAATGTTTTTGAATTATTAAATATTTCTGGACATTCAGCGCCTTTAGCAAAACTTATGCTAATACCAGATGCTTGGTCAAAAAAAAGTAAAGTTCTTCCAAAAGATCATCAACAACTTTTTAACTTTTTAAATAGTACAATGGAACCTTGGGATGGACCTGCTGCTATAGCTGCAACTGACAATGAGTGGGTTATTGTAGGTAGTGACAGAAATGGACTTAGACCTCTTAGATATACAATTACAAGAGATAAACTTCTATTTGCAGGATCTGAGACAGGAATGATTGACCTAAATGAGAAGAAAATTGTTTCAAAAGGAAGACTAGGCCCAGGAGAAATTTTGGGTGTGAGAATTGAAAAAGGAAAAGTTTATACAAATAATCAAATAAAGAATTATCTGTCTAAAGAATACAAACATTTCAATAATCAAATAATCGAATTAGATAAATCATTAACTATAGAAAATGAAAAAAGTGAGTTTTCAGGCTCTGATTTAAAAAAGATACAACATTGTTTCGGTTATAGCCTTGAAGACTTGGAGTTAATTTTGCATCCAATGGCAGAGGATGCTAAAGAAGCAACCGGGTCAATGGGAGATGACACTCCCCTTGCAGTTTTATCTGATAAATACAGGCCTCTTTATCATTATTTTAGACAGAATTTTAGTCAGGTGACCAATCCCCCTATAGACTCTCTTAGGGAAAATAAAGTGATGAGCTTGAAAACTAGGTTTGGAAATCTTGGAAATATTCTAGATTTTTCTAATCTTACCGAGGAAAATATTTATGTTTTAGATAGTCCAATTTTATCAAACACTCAGTTTGAAAAATTTATAAAGTATTTTGGAGACAACTATAAAATTTTAGATTGTACATTCAACACTGAGCAAAGTTTAGAAGAAGCTATAGAATTATTAAAAAATAACGCTGAAAAAGCAGTTAGAGAGGGTAATACTCAACTTATTTTATCTGATAAAAATATATCCGAAACAAAATTACCAATGCCAATGCTTTTATGTATTGGTGCAATAAATACTCATTTAATAAAATTAGGCTTAAGAGGCTATGCATCAATTAATGTACAAACAGGGGATGCCTTAGACACCCATTCATTTGCAACATTAATAGGTGTTGGAGCTACAACGGTTAATCCTTACCTAGCATTTGATAGTTTGCATCAAAGATATTCAAAAAAACTTTTAGGTAATTTCTCATTTGATGAGTGTGTAACCAGATATATTAAATCAGTAAATCTTGGACTATTAAAAATAATGTCAAAGATGGGTATATCAGTTTTAAGTTCATATAGAGGTGGATGTAATTTTGAAACAGTTGGATTGAGTAGAACAATTGTAAAAGATTATTTTCCAGGAGTATTATCTAAAATTTCTGGAATAGGATTAATTGGTATTGAAAAAAAAATAAGATCTATACATAAAGATGCGTTTGATATTCACTCAAACATTTTACCAATTGGTGGAATTTATAGGTATAGAAAAAATGGTGAAACACACCAATATCAAGGAAAATTAATTCATCTTTTACAAGCAGCTGTCGGCTCAAATTCGTATGAAACTTATAAAAAATATACTAAGGGTATTTATGGTTTAAAACCAATTAGTTTAAGAGATTTAATTGATTTTAAAAATCAGGAGGCAATTGATATTGACCAAGTGGAGCCAATTACTGAGATAATGAAAAGATTTGGAAGTGGAAGTATGTCTCATGGAGCCTTGTCAAAAGAGGCACACGAAACACTTGCTATGGGAATGAACAGAATTAAAGGCGCTTCATGCAGTGGAGAAGGTGGAGAAGATGAAGAGAGATTTAAAGTATTAGATAATGGTGATAGCGCAAATTCTAGGGTAAAACAAATTGCTTCTGCAAGATTTGGAGTGACTATTAACTACTTAAATAATTGTAATGAGATTGAAATCAAAATTGCTCAAGGAGCAAAACCTGGAGAAGGTGGTCAATTACCAGGATTTAAAGTAACAGAGGAAATTGCAAGATTAAGACATTCTACGCCTGGCGTAACCTTAATATCACCACCACCACATCACGATATTTACTCAATTGAAGACTTAGCTCAACTTATTTACGACTTAAAGCAGATTAATCCAAAGGCACGAGTTGGTGTAAAATTGGTTGCCTCTTCAGGTATAGGAACAATTGCTGCAGGTGTTGCTAAAGCAAAAGCGGATATAATTTTAATTTCAGGTCATAATGGTGGGACTGGTGCCACTCCGCAAACAAGCGTTAAATATGTTGGTATTCCATGGGAAATGGGACTAACAGAGGCAAATCAAGTATTAACTTTAAACAAATTAAGACACTTAATTACATTAAGAACAGATGGAGGAATTAAAACAGGAAGAGACGTTGTAATAGCTGCAATGATGGGAGCCGAAGAATTTGGCGTAGCAACAACAGCGCTAGTCGCAATGGGCTGTATTATGGTGAGACAATGTCATTCTAATACATGTCCAGTTGGAGTTTGTACTCAAGATGATGAATTAAGAAAAAAATTTACTGGCACTCCAGATAAAATAGTAAATCTATTTTCTTTTATAGCTCAAGAAGTTAGAGAAATTTTATCAAGTTTAGGATTTAAAAATTTAAATGAAGTAATTGGAAGAACAGATTTACTAAGACAAGTAAGTAAAGGATCACCGAATTTAGATGACCTAGATTTAAATCCTTTATTTGTTCAAGCTGATCCAGGCACAAACAAAAGATATTGTGAAACTCCTATAATAAATGAAGTACCAGATACTTTAGACCAAAAAATTTGGCCTGAGATAGAAAGTTTAATTAACAGAAAATTGCCGTTAGAAAATGTTTATTCAATTGAAAATACAGATAGAGCTGTTGGAACAAGAATTTCATATAATCTCTATAAAAAATTTGGAAATAATAAATTAGGGGAAAATACTTTTGCTATTAACTTTATAGGTTCTGCTGGTCAATCTTTTGGTGCCTTCGGTATTAAAGGACTTAAACTAATATTAAAGGGAGATGCAAATGATTACGTTGCAAAAGGTCTATCAGGTGCATCTATCGTGATTAAACTTCGAGATGAAAGTAATTTAATTTCAAATGAAAATACTATTATAGGAAATACAGTCTTATATGGAGCAACGTCAGGATATCTTTTTGCAGCTGGACAGGCAGGTGAAAGATTTGCTGTTAGAAATTCGGGTGCTACTGCAGTCATAGAAGGATGTGATTCAAATGGTTGTGAGTACATGACAGGTGGGTCAATAGTAATATTGGGAGAGGTAGGTGATAATTTTGGAGCTGGTATGACTGGTGGTATGGCATTTATATATGACCCAAAAAGCCAGTTTGCAAAAAAAGCTAATCCTGAAACAATAGTTTGGCAAACTCCCGATACAGAATACTGGAAAAACTATCTAAAAGATTTAGTTCTAAAACACAATGAGGAAACTAATTCAAATTTATCAGCACAGATTATTGAAAATTTTGATGATGAAATTAAAAATTTCTTACAAGTTTGCCCTAAAGAAATGTTAAATAAATTAGAAAACCCTATTACAAATAAAAGTTTAGTTGGAAAAGCTAGTTAACTTTTTTGATTATAGATTTTAACTCTTTGCAAATAATATTTAAATTTTTTTTTGAAGAAAGGCTATGATCTCCATTTTTTATCACTAGTAGTTTTTTTTCTGCTTTAGGAAAAATTTTCAAAACTTTTCTCGAATACATTACTGGAACCACCTCATCCTTCTGTCCATGAACCATAGTTACAGGATTTGTATTATATAATTTTCTGTTTAGAACTTTATTGCTGGTTTTTTTACCATCTAAAATTAGCTGTTTTGTTATTAAATACTCATAATCACCATTTTTAATTTTTGAAATACCTTTTTTCAAAATTTCTCTTTTCGTTTTTTTTGGAAATTTTTTCCACATAATTCTTGTAAGAAACTCAGGGGCAGATCCAATTCCTAAAAAACCTTTAATTTGTGAACTATAATATCTATGCATTAACATAGAAATCCAGCCGCCCATGCTAGATCCAATTAATATAAAGTCATTCTTTTTAACTATTTTACTTATTGTAATTCTCGCGTCATTTGACCATTTAGTGATGTTACCTCTTGTGAATTCTCCCGATGATCTTCCATGACCAAAGTATTCCAGAGCTAAAAATCCAAGTTTATTTTGAATAGAAAACTTTAAAAATTTCTTTGGCTTATCACCGTCAATATCTGATGCAAAACCAGGTAAAAAAACTACGTAAAGTTTTTTTTTATAATTATTTGCTATATATCTAAGTTTTTTATATTTAGAAATTCTTAGAAATTTATATTTTTTCATATAAAGTAATAAAGTTGACGAAGTTTATAATATTATTACCACATGCAGTCTAAATTAAAAGTCCTTCAAGTAATTCCTAAACTAGGTTACGGTGGAGCTGAAACCGGTTGTTATGATATTGCCCATTATTTACCAGAAAATAATGTTGGATCTTATTTAATAACAAGTGGTGGTGAATTATTAAAATTTATTGATAAAAAAAAAGTTAAAGTAATAAGACTTCCAGTTCAATCTAAAAATCCAATACTTATTCTTCTAAACTCTATAATTATTTCAATAATTATTTTATTAAACGGTATTAATATTGTTCATGCTAGAAGCAGAGCTCCAGCATGGTCATGTTTAATAGCAACAAAGATTACTAGAAGAAAATTTGTTACCACTTTCCATGGAACATACAATTTCAATAGTAATATAAAAAAATTTTATAACTCTGTTATGATCAGATCAGATTTAACAATTGCAGGATCAAATTTTATATTTTCACATATTAAAGAAAACTATTCAGAATATCTATCTGATAAAAAAAAATTACTTTCAATTTTTCGTGGTATTAACACAGATTATTATGATGCTTCTACGACTCTAGAAGCTGATGAAGATAATCTGTTTAAATCCTGGGAATTAATTGTTGGTAAAAAAATAATTTTATTACCTGGAAGGCTTACTGCTTGGAAGGGCCAAGAAATGTTTTTAGAAGCTTTAAATAAAGTAAATATTCAATTAGGCAATGATGCATTCATTGCAGTTATTCTTGGTAATGATCAGGGGCGTGACCTTTACAAAAAAAAACTTATAAGACTTGTCGAGCAATATAGACTTACAAAACAAATTAGATTTATCGACCATTGTAAAAATATGCCATTAGCTTACAAAATTTCAGATATAGTTGTTTCAGCATCAATTGAACCAGAAGCATTCGGAAGAGTTTCGGTTGAAGCACAGTCCATGCAAAAATTGATAATTGCAAGTAACATCGGTGGATCAAATGAGACTGTAATAGATGGAAAAACTGGAATTTTATTCGAAGCCGCAAACGCAGATGATTTATCAAACAAAATTATAAAAGTAATTAATACTGATCCCAAAGAATTAACGGAAATGGGCATTAATGGAAGAGAAAATGCTGTAAAAAAATTTAATGTTGAAAAAATGTGTTTTTCTACTTATTCAGAATATAAAAAACTATTTAATTAATGCCAAATATTACATTACCTGATGGAAAAAAGTTAAACTTTGAGAAAAGTGTTACTGGTTCAGACGTTGTAGAAAAAATAAGCAAATCTCTAGCGAAGCAAGCTTTAGTAATGAGTGTTGATGGTGAATTAAAAGACTTATATTTTACTATTGAAAAAGATAGCTCTGTTAAAATTTTTACCTCTAAAGATAAAGAAGGCCTAGAAGTTATCAGACATGATGCTGCACACATTATGGCTATGGCTGTTCAAGAGTTATACCCAGGCACTCAAGTGACTATTGGTCCAGTGATAGAGAATGGTTTCTTTTATGATTTTGCGAGAAAAGAACCATTTACTAGTGACGATCTTAAAAAAATTGAAAAAAAAATGTCAGAAATAGTTGATAAAGATGTCAAAACGAGAAGAGAAGTTTGGGACAGGGACAAAGCAATAAATCATTTTAAAAAAATAGGAGAAAAATATAAAGCTGAAATAATTGAAAGTATTCCAAAAAATGAAGAGCTTACTATTTATCATCATGGTGATACATGGCATGATTTGTGTAGGGGCCCGCATTTGGAGTCATCTGGCAAAATTGGCAAAGCTTTTAAACTGACAAAAGTTTCTGGAGCGTATTGGCGTGGAGACTCAAAAAATGAAATGTTACAAAGAATTTATGGCACAAGTTGGGGTAGTCAAAAAGATTTAGATGACTATTTGATGAGAATTGAAGAAGCCGAGAAAAGAGATCATAGAAAAATTGGTAAAGAAATGGACTTGTTTCATTTCAGAGAAGAAAGTCCTGGAGCAGTATTTTGGCACCAAAAAGGATGGAATTTATTTCAAAAACTTGTTTCGTATATGAGAATGAAGCAGGATAACGCAGGATATAAAGAAATAAATACTCCTGAAATCTTAGATCGTTCTCTTTGGGAAAAATCTGGGCACTGGGAAAAATTTGGTGCAAATATGTTCACATCTACTACACCTGATGAAAAAGTTTTTGCTATAAAACCAATGAATTGCCCTGGATGTGTACAAGTTTTTAATCAAGGTTTAAAAAGTTACAGAGATTTACCTCTTAAAATGTCAGAATTTGGTAAAGTGCATAGGTATGAACCTTCTGGTGCACTTCACGGATTGATGCGTGTTAGAGCTTTTACCCAAGACGATGCACATATCTTTTGTACTGAAGAACAGATAACTGAAGAATGTTTAAGTGTAACAAATTTAATTTTAGAAATTTATAAAGATCTAGGATTTGAAGATGTAATTTTAAAATATTCAGATCGACCTGACTTAAGAGTTGGTGATGACGAAGTTTGGGACAAATCTGAGGCTGCTCTTTTAGAAGCTATTAAAGCCTCAAAATTAGAGTACTCAATTAATAAAGGTGAAGGAGCTTTTTATGGCCCAAAAATTGAATTTGTTTTAAGAGATGCAATTGGAAGAGATTGGCAATGTGGAACTTTACAAGTTGATTTAAATTTACCTGGACGATTAGGTGCTTCATTTGTAGATAAAGATGGAAATAAAAAAGTTCCTGTAATGCTGCATAGAGCATTATTTGGATCTTTAGAGAGGTTTATTGGAATTTTAATTGAAAACTATTCTGGTAAATTACCTTTCTGGTTATCCCCTTCACAAACTATTGTGATACCCATTTCAGAAGATTTCGATGATTATGCTAAAGAAGTAAATAGTCAGCTTAAAAAATCTGGTATTAATTCTGAAGTAGATTTAAAAAATCATAATTTAAATTATAAAATAAGAGAACACTCACTAACTAAGGTTCCAATGTTACTAATATGTGGAAAAAAAGAAGTTGACAGTAACACAGTAACTATTAGAAGATTGGATTCTAAAAAACAAGAAACTATGTATTTAAAAGAATTCTTAATAAAATACTCTGCTCTTAACAAAGCACCTTCAATTTAGTGGCAGATTTCAAACAAAACTATTTTCAGAGAAGAACAAAAGCTAGAGGACCTAGAACAAACCAAAGAATAACCTCTCAAGATGTTCAAGTTATTGCAAGTGATGGTGATAATTTAGGTATTCTAAATTTACAAGATGCAATTAATAGGGCAAAGGAACAAGGATTAGATCTAATCGAAATAGCACCTAATGCAAAACCTCCTGTGTGTAAAATAATGGATATGGGAAAATATAAATATGATGCCCAAAAAAAAGCAAATAAAGCTAAAAAGAAACAAAAAAAGATTGAACTAAAAGAAATTAAATTACGACCAGTTACCGAAGTCCACGATTATTCATTCAAAATAAAAAATGCTCAAAAATTTATTGCAAAAGGTGATAAGGTAAAATTTACAATTAGATTTAAGGGTAGAGAGCTTCAGCATTCTAGTTTAGGCCACGAGCTTATGGATAAGATAAAAATAGATATGGAAGCTATTGGGCGTGTAGAACTTCAGCCAAAGTTTGATGGTAAGCAAATGATCATGGTTATTCAGCCTTTATAAGCTATATTTGTAGTTGTAAATTAATAACAATATTTGTATAACCCCACAAAAAAATTATGCCTAAATTAAAAACAAAAAGTTCAGCAAAAAAAAGATTTAAAGTTTCTGCAAGAGGAAAAGTTATAACTGCTCAAGCTGGAAAAAGACACGGTATGATTAAAAGAACAAATTCACAGATTAGAAAGCAAAGAGGTACAACGGTAATGTCAAAACAAGATAGTAAGATTGTAAAATCATATATGCCGTACAACCTAAGAGGATAATATGGCTAGAGTAAAAAGAGGAGTAACTAGTAGGGCAAAACACAAGAAAGTTCTTAAAGCTGTTAAAGGTCAGTGGGGAAGAAGAAAAAACACTATTAGAGCTGCAAGACAAGCTATGGAAAAAGCCATGCAGTATGCCTACAGAGATAGACGAAATAAAAAAAGAGATTTCAAATCACTATGGATTACAAGAATAAATGCTGGGGTAAGATCAGAGGGTATGACTTATTCTAAGTTTGTTAATGGTTTAAGCAAATCAGGGATTAAAATTGATAGAAAAATACTTGCTGAAATCGCTTATGATAATCCTGAAGCTTTTAAAACTATAGTTAAAAAAGCTCAAGCAGCATTGAATTAATATTCATTGTTGTTTTTCTAGAGTTAACAAATATTCTACAAATATGTCCGATATTAAAAAAATTAAAGACGATTATTTGAATAAATTAGATAGTGATCTAAATATAGAAAGTGTAAATCAAATAAAAACAGAATTATTTGGTAAAAATGGAAAGATTTCTAATTCTTTTAAAACATTGGGTTCTATGCCAAACGATGAAAGAAAAAAATTTGCTTCAGACTTAAATTCAATAAAAGATGAACTACAAAATAAAATACTTTCTAAAATTCAAGAAATTGAAACAAAAGAGATTAACTCTAAGCTAGAAAATGAAAAAGTAGATGTAACATTACCTGAAAGAGAATTTAATCAAGGAAAAATACATCCTGTTTCACAAGTAATAGATGAAATATCATCAATATTTTCAGAAATTGGATTTAGCGTTGAAGAAGGACCAGATATAGAGAATGAGCATTATAACTTTACCGCATTAAATACTCCAGATAATCATCCAGCGAGAGATATGCATGACACTTTTTATTTAGATAATAATAAAGAATTATTATTAAGAACACACACTTCTCCAGTACAGGTTAGAACAATGTTAAAAGGAAAACCTCCCTTCAAGATTATAGCACCAGGTAGAACATATAGATCTGATAGTGATCAAACTCATTCTCCTATGTTTCATCAAGTTGAGGGCCTTCATATTGATAAAGATATAAATATGGGTCATCTAAAGGGATGCTTGAATTACTTTATAAAATCATTTTTTGAAGTGGATAAAATTAAAATGAGATTCAGACCTAGTCACTTCCCATTCACCGAACCATCTGCAGAAGTTGATATTGGTTATGAGATAAAAGATGGAAAGATTGTGATTGGTGAAGGAGACAAATGGTTAGAAATTTTAGGTTGCGGCATGGTGCATCCAAATGTGCTTAAAAATGTAAAAGTAAATCCAGATAAATACCAAGGTTATGCTTTTGGTATTGGAATAGATAGACTTGGAATGCTCAAGTATGGAATTAATGATTTAAGAGCTTTTTTTGAGACTGACTATAGGTGGCTTAACCATTTTGGTTTTGACCCATTGGATGTTCCATCGAATTACAGAGGTCTTAGCAGATGAAATTTACCATAGATTGGTTAAAGGAGCACCTCGACACCCAAAAAAAAGATAATGAGTTAATTGAAAAACTAACAGATATTGGTCTGGAAGTTGAAAGTTTTGAAAATCTAAGCTCTGGTTTAGACAGTTTTAAAGTAGCAAAAATTATTAATGCTGAACCGCATCCGAATGCAGATAGACTTAGAATATGCGATGTTGATATTGGTTTGGATAATACTGTTAAGGTAGTATGTGGAGCACCAAATGCTAAAAAAGATCTTTTAACTGTATATGCCGGTCCAGGATCAATAATTCCAAAAAATAATATTAAACTTACAATCAGTAAGATTAGAGGAGTTACTTCCTATGGAATGCTATGCTCTGAATCTGAATTGAATTTATCAGATGAAAGTGATGGAATAACAGAACTTAAAACTACAAAGTACTCTGATAAAATAGGTGAAAATTTTTTTAAAAATAAAAACGAAAAAGTTGTAGATTTATCAATCACTCCTAATCGACCGGATTGCTTGGGGGTAAGAGGTATAGCTAGAGATCTTGCAGCTGCTGGAGCTGGTAAATTAAAAAATATTTCCAACAAAAATATTAAAAAAAATGGATCTCAAAAAATCAAAGTTTCAATTACAAAAGAGAAAAATCAAGGTTGTAGTGTATTTGGTAGTTGCTTAATCACAGGTGTTACAAATAAAGAAAGTCCAAAATGGCTGAAAGAAAAAATTATTTCACTTGGTCAAAAACCAATTTCAGCAGTTGTTGATATTACAAATTATGTGATGTTAGATTTAAATAGGCCTCTACATGCATACGATGCCGATAAAATTGATAAAGAAATTATAGTAAGAAATTCAAAAAAAAGCGAAACTTTTGAAGCCCTAGATAATAAGGAATATAAATTGGGTGATGATATGTGTGTTATTTCTGATAAATCTGGAGTTTTAGGCCTGGGTGGAATCATTGGTGGAACACGTTCTGGAACTGAAATTAATACTAAAAATATTTTATTAGAATCTGCCTATTTTATTCCTAGATCTATAAGAAAAACTTCAAAATTATTAAATATTGATACTGATGCAAAATTCAGATTTGAAAGAGGTATCGACCCTCAATCTATCAAATTAGGTTTGTCAAAAGCTGCTGAATTGATATCTGAGATATGTGGCGGTAAAATAAGTAATTTTGATATTCAACAAACCGATAAGCATGAAAATAATAAAATTGAATTTAATATCTCTTTATTTGAAAAAATAACTGGTTTTAAAATAAATGATAACGAAATAATTAAAATTTTAAATGATCTAGGATTTGAAGTTTCTAAGAAGAAATTAGAATTAGATTTAAAAATACCCACTTGGAGACCTGACATAACTCAACCAATTGATATAGTTGAAGAAATAGTCAG
Source organism: Pelagibacteraceae bacterium AG-325-E23 (assembly GCA_003282945.1). Classification (GTDB taxonomy): domain Bacteria; phylum Pseudomonadota; class Alphaproteobacteria; order Pelagibacterales; family Pelagibacteraceae; genus Pelagibacter. Next base: position 77,958 of record QBYG01000002.1, on the reverse strand, counting down.
AATTAAAGGATATGAGAATATAAAAACCTTAGAGCCTGAAAAAACTAAAATAAAAGACACTTTAAACAAACAACAAAAACTTTTTCACTTTCTTCAACGTTCAGTGGCATCAAAAGGTTATTTTGAAACTGTAACATGGTCATTCACAGATTCAAAAATAAACAAAATTTTTAAAGAAAATCTAAAAGAAATTAAAATAGTAAATCCAATAAGTTCGGACTTAGATGTTTTAAGAAATTCAATTTTTACAAATTTGACTTTTTATTTAAAGAAAAATTTAGACAGAGGATTTAAAGATATTTCGCTGTTTGAAATTGGACCAATTTTTAAGGGTAGTAAGCCTGGCGAACAATTGACAGTAATTGGTGCAATAAAATCAGGAAAAATATCAAGATTAAACTGGAACGAAAAAGACAGGATAGTTGATGTTTTTGACGTAAAAAGGGATGTAATTCAGACACTAGTCGAAGCTGGATACGATAGGAAAAGTTTTTTTGTAAGAGATAAATCTCCTTCATATTATCACCCAGGTAAATCTGGTTCTGTCTATCTTGATAGGGATGAAATAGACCCTGTTGCTTATTTTGGTGAAATCCATCCAAATATTTTAAAAAAACTTGATATTAAAACCGAAGGTTTGGTTGGTTTTGAAATTTATTTGGATTATCTAAGACAGAATAAAATAAAGCTTAAAGATCAAAAATCAAATTTTGAATACTCTGACTATCAAAAATCAGAACGAGACTTTGCATTTGTCGTAGATAAAAATTTCAAGGCGCAAGATTTAATAGAAATAATATCGTCAATTGATAAAAATTTAATAAGGTCTATTAAAATCTTTGATATTTACGAAGGGGAAAATATTCCTCATGATAAAAAATCGATAGCTTTAAATGTAACAATTCAATCATCTGAAAAAACATTAGAAGACATTGATCTTGAAAAAATTAATAAGTTAATTATTTCAACTGTCGAAACTAAGTCTGGTGGAAAAATCAGATCCTAAATGACTACTGAAATCGATAACATCAGAAATTTTGCAATCATTGCCCATATTGATCATGGTAAGTCCACTATAGCAGATAGAATTATACATAGATGTGGTGGTTTGACAGATAGAGAAATGAAAGCTCAGGTCCTTGATTCAATGGATATTGAAAGAGAAAGGGGCATAACAATCAAAGCCCAAACGGTCAAATTAAACTATAAAGCCAAAGATGGCAAAAACTATATATTAAATATTATAGATACACCTGGCCATGTAGATTTTAGCTATGAGGTAAGTAGATCTTTATATGCATGTGAGGGCTCAATATTAATTGTAGATAGTACCCAAGGTGTAGAGGCACAAACACTAGCAAATGTTTATCAAGCTTTAGATATTAACCATGAAATAATCCCAGTATTAAACAAAATTGACTTACCAGCTTCTGATATTGATAGAACAAATAAACAAATAGAAGATGTAATAGGCATTGATACAACTAGTGCTGTACCATGTTCTGGAAAAACTGGTGAAGGTATAGATGATATTTTAGAACAAATAATTCAATCTTTACCAGGACCAAAAGGTGAAAAAGATCAAAAATTAAAATGTTTATTAGTAGATAGTTGGTACGATACTTATCTAGGTGTAGTTATTTTAGTTAGAGTAATTGATGGGAAAATTAAAAAAAATATGAAAATTAAAATGATGTCTACAAATCAGGAGTATTATGTTGAAAAAGTTGGTGTTTTTACTCCTAAGCCAAAGGATATTGATGAGCTTAATTCAGGAGAGATTGGCTTTATAACAACAGGAATAAAAGTTTTATCAGAAACAAAGGTTGGAGATACAATTTGTGATGCCTCTAAACCGTTATCAGAGTCACTGCCTGGTTTTAAGCCTAGCAAACCAGTAGTTTTTTGTGGACTGTTTCCTGTAGATAGTTCTGAGTACCAAAAATTAAAAGATGGATTAGCCAAATTAAAGTTAAATGACTCTAGTTTCTCTTTTGAAGCAGAATCTTCATCTGCTTTAGGATTAGGTTTTAGATGTGGTTTTTTAGGTTTATTACATTTAGAAATTGTTACAGAAAGACTTGAAAGAGAATTTGATATCAATCTTTTAACAACAACACCTGGTGTAGTGTACAAAATTCATATGAATAACGGGGAAATTAAAGATTTACAGAACCCCTCAAATTTACCTGATCCATCTTTAATAAAATTTATCGAAGAACCATGGATTAAAGCCACAATCATTACTCCCGATCAATATCTTGGTCCTATAATGAAATTATGCCAAGATAAAAGAGGAATTCAAACTAACTTAAGTTACTCTGGAAGTAGAGCTGTTGTAAATTATGAATTGCCATTAAATGAAATAGTATTTGATTTCAATGATCGATTAAAATCGATGACAAGTGGATATGCTAGTTTTGATTATGAAATAATTGGTCATAGAGAGGGAGACCTAGTAAAAATGGGTATTTTAGTAAATACCGAGCCAGTAGATGCCTTAGCAATGATGATACATAAAGACTTTGCTCAAAAAACAGGAAGGGAAGTTTGTGAGAAATTAAAGGATTTAATTCCTAGACATAATTTTATGATACCTGTCCAGGCAGCAATTGGTGGAAAGATTATTGCAAGAGAGACAATCAAAGGTTTTAAAAAAGATGTTTTAACAAAAATCCACGGTGGTGGAGCTACTGATAGAAAAAGAAAATTACTTGAAAAGCAAAAAAAAGGTAAAGCAAGAGCAAAACAATTTGGAAAAGTTGAAATACCTCAAGAGGCATTTATAGGTGTTCTAAAAATATCAAAAGAAAAATGATTAAAATAATTACTTTTATTTCATTAATTTTAAATATTTTACTTATATTAATAATAAAAAAAAAAACTTTTAAAAGTTTATTAAATAAAAAAAAAATCCAATCTGTTGATTTAGAAAAGTTAAATGATATTTTTATAAATTCTAAAATTGATGAAAATTTGTATGGACCAAAAGAAGATGTAATTGTAAAAAATTTTTGCATTCCGTCAAATAACAAAATTGTAGGAATGACATCAAATTATGAAGCTTGGATTATTTCTTCTTTAAGTAAAGTTAGTAAAACAATATTTGAATTTGGTACATGCAGTGGAAAGACGACTTATCTCATGGCTTTAAATTCTCCAGAAAGTGCAAAAATAATATCACTAACTTTAAAACCTGAAAATCTTGAGAATATAGAAAAAAATAATCTAGATAATAAAATTTCATTCAGAAATATTATAAATGAGTCAATTTATAAAAATTTCCTATTTACAGGAAGTGAACTTGAAAATAAAATTGATGTAGTATTTCAAAATTCATTAGACTTTGATGAAACTCAATACAACAATTTTTTTGATCTTATTTTTATTGATGGTGGTCATACATACAGTGTAGTTAAAAGTGATACACAAAAAGCATTCAAAATGATAAATAAAAATGGTATAATACTTTGGCATGACTATGTTCCAGGAAAAACTTCCGCTAAGGATGTAGTTAAATTGATAAATGAGATTTCACGAGAAAAAAATATATATAATATTAAGGATACCTCATTATGTTATTTCAAAAATGAAATTTAGACTTAATTCTAAATGAAATTTTGGAAATTTTTTTTTCTTTTAGTTTTCTCTTTAACATTAATTTTTTTTTTAAAAAAGATTGATCAATATATATTTCAAGAAAAGTATATAAAAATATTTGTTTTATTATATTTGATTTTTTTTTCAATTTTAGGTTTTTTATTTTATGAAAAAAATAAAAAAATATTTAATATTGTTTTCATCAATTTTTTTTTAATTCTTTATTCACTTAATTTTTTAACTGGTTTTCATTTTATTTTAAATTCTCCTGATTATCTTAAAAAAAAAAAAATTGAAAAACTTAATTTAAAATATGATGATAGATCTCAATTAAAGTATGTCGAGGATAGTCCATATTTGATATATCCAATGATAACACCTAGAGAGGTAATGCAAAATAATGATGAATTAATTTTATCTAATATTACTAATTCAATTTATGTTCAATGTAATGAATTTGGTAAATGGAAAGAGATCAAAACAGATAAATACGGGTTTAATAACAAAGATGTAAAATCTAAATATAATATATTAATCGCTGGAGACTCTTTTGCACATGGATTTTGTGTAGATAAAACTAGAGAAGTTCATGAAGTTTTAATATCCATGAATATTGATACTTATTCAATTGGAATTGCAGCAAATGGGCCGATGATTTCTTTGGCATCAATGATTGAAATAAGCAATAAAATTGAATTTGATAGAGTTTATTGGTTAATTTTTAGAAATGATTTTTTTGATCTAAATTGGGAATCATCAAATAATCACTTAAAAAATTATTTGAAGGAAGACTTTTTGGGTTTTAATTATTTTGATAATATAGAAGATAAAAATAATATTCAAAAAAAATTCATTTCTCAAAATAAAAATAAAAGAAAAAATTTTTCTTATCAAGAGTCTTTTTTTGAATTGAAATTTATTAATGATTATATAAAGAAAGTATTTTTTAAAAAAAAACAAGTTAAGATGAATGAAGATTTGATGAGTAAAATATTTAAAATATTTGATCAAAAATTTTTTAATAAAGATAAAGTGATAATTTATCTTCCAAATTACAAATGTTTTATCGATGAGTATTTATTATGTGATAAAGAATTTCAAATTTTAGAAAAAATGTCAGCTAATTTGAATATCGAATTACTTAATTTTAAGAACGTTATTGATTCCTCAAGCTTTAGAGATATTTTTGCACTTGGTTTGAACAGATTGCATTACTCAGAATTGGGGTATAATAAATTAGCTAATTTAATTTACTCTCAAGCTGTTAATTAAATTAATTTTTTTAAGGAGAGGTGGCCGAGTGGTTGAAGGCGCACGCTTGGAAAGCGTGTATAGGGGAAACTCTATCATGGGTTCGAATCCCATTCTCTCCGCCATTTTCAGGGGTTTTCATCAAGATAAATAAACGTTAAGATTAGTTTGGACGCCATATGGACGCCAATAGATATGATTTTTTATTGTACTACTAGAGTTGATAATTATCACAAGGTTGGAATATCAGAAACTCTAGGAGGAGTTAAAAAAAGACTTACAACATACAGATCAATATCTCCTAAAATACAAATATTATTTTTCACAGAAGTAGCTAATGCTCAAGAATTAGAGAGATCTTTTAAAAACAAATTTCAGTCATTTAGAGTTGGAAGATCTGAATGTTATAGATTGAGACCTGATATTATATTTAGTCATGTGTTAAAATTTATTCACCGAGAACACAACGAAAATGTTTTGAGAAAAGGACAATTTATAAAACGTAAAAAAGTTAAGGCGTTTAAGCTTTTAAGTATATGGAGAAAAGGTAGATTTCATTTGTCAAATTATTATTTAGATGATGGATACAAAGGTCTTGATTTTTTGAATAATCGTACCTCTGACTCTTTTAAATTTGAGGATGCTAATAATCCATTTTCTTCATATGACTTAAATAATAATCAACTCTATTATTGGGATATATTAAATGGATTTTTTCCTCTATGTGAAATATCTGAATACTATAAAAGAGATAAAGAGGGTGAAATTATTGAAAAAAGCAAGCAAAGTATCTTAATGTTTGCTGATTTAAGTTCAAAAAATAAATTTGATAAGTTTAATAAAATTAAAAAAAGTTTTCTAATTCAATATTATAAACAAAAAACACATAATGCTCAATTAACGTTATTCAGAAATTTTATAAAAAATAATTTTAAAAAGAAAATATTTAAAAAAAATAATCCTTACATATTCTTTCAAGAATTTATCTATAATTGTATTAAAAATAGTAAACCAGAACTATTAAAAGGTTATTTAGCCAGAACAGATAGTTTATATGGAGACTTTAGTAACGCTCATAAACGTTTAAGATATTCAGGGAAAATACGAAATATTTTTACTGAAACAAATTACAATTTAAATAGAAATAGACTATCTAAAATTATTGCAAAAATATCTTACTATCCAATTGATGAGTTTTATGAAATTGTAAAAGAATTGATTGAATTACCTCCATTTTATTTAGATTATAATTTTGATAAAAATAAGTCTGAATTACTCATGAAAATAAGGAGAATTCTTATTGTACATAATAGAGATGCTTATAAAATAATTGATAAGCATATTGAGGAATACAAAAAAAATTATGATAAATCATAAATTTAGAATAGGTGATAAATATTTAATACTTTATTCTCCCAGAATTAGTAGATACATGTGGTTTAGAGATATTGTTGTGACGGCAATAGAAGATAAAATAATTAAAGCTCATGATAGTTATAACAATAACGAAATTAGGTCTTTCACTAAAAAATACATGACTGTATTTAAAAAATACTGACTCCACGTTGACGCCACTAGCTTCAAATTTTAAAAATCTAAAAAAAATAAGATAGAATTATCAATATTTCTAAGCCGAGTGGTTGAAGGCGCACGCTTGGAAAGCGTGTATAGGGGAAACTCTATCATGGGTTCGAATCCCATTCTCTCCGCCATTAATTTTAAATGTAAAAACAGTGATTATTTGAAAAAAACTATATATAGAAAATTTTTTAAATAAATCCTCAATTTATGTTGATAAAACTTACTAATTTAAGCTTAAAGTCATAAGAGATTTTATAAAAAATTTAAAAATGGTATAAAAGAGCACTTCCTTATAAAAATTAATGACAAAAAATAATACAAATACTTACCAAGCAGATTCAATTAAAGTTTTAAAAGGCCTTGAGGCTGTAAGAAAAAGACCAGGCATGTATATTGGTGATACAGATGATGGAACTGGTTTGCATCATATGGTCTATGAAGTTGTAGATAATTCCATCGATGAAGCATTAGCAGGTCATTGTAAAAAAATTGAGGTAAGTATAAATTCTGATGGGTCAATTACAGTTGAAGATGATGGCAGAGGAATACCAGTTGACTTTCACAAAGAAGAAAAAAAATCTGCAGCAGAAGTTATAATGACACAACTGCATGCTGGTGGTAAATTCGATCACGATTCATATAAAGTTTCAGGAGGTTTACATGGTGTTGGAGTTTCAGTGGTTAATGCCCTTTCACAAAAATTAGAATTATATGTTGAAAGAGATGGAAAAAAACATTTTGTCGAGTTTATAAATGGTGAAACTAATATACCACTCAAAGTAACAGGCAAGTCAAAGAATACTGGTACAAAAATCAATTTTTTACCTTCAAAAGATATTTTTTCATCTACAAAATTTAGTTTTTCAATTATTCAAAAAAGAATGCGCGAATTAGCCTTTTTAAATAAAGGAATTAAAATCATACTTAATGATCTAACCCAAAAAAAAATAAAGAGTCATGAATTTAAATTTGAGGGTGGCATAAATGAATTTGTTGAATTTTTAGATGAAAAAAGAGAAAAATTAAAAAATAAGAGTGATAATGATTTGTTTAGAAAGCCAATTTATATTGAGGGAATAAAGAGTAATATTGATGTTCAATGTTCATTAAAATGGAATGCAGGATATAATGAGGATGTGTATCCCTACACTAATAATATTTATCAAAAAGATGGAGGAACTCATCTTTTAGGCTTTAGAAGTGCATTAACAAGAATTGTAAATAAATATGCCTCAGAGCAAAATTTATTAAAAAAAAGTAAAGTTTTATTGTCCGGGGATGACGTTAAAGAAGGTTTGACATGCGTTCTTTCTGTAAAAATCCCAGATCCTAAATTTTCTTCTCAGACAAAAGACAAATTAGTTTCCTCAGAAGTAAGAAATATTGTTGAAGGTATTATAAATGAAAAGTTATCAATTTGGTTTGACCAAAACCCATCTGTCTCTAAAATAATTTTAACCAAAATAATTCAGGCTGCAGTGGCAAGAGATGTTGCTAAAAGAGCAAGAGAAAACGTAAGAAGAAAAGGGGCTTTAGAGCTCACTGGGTTACCTGGTAAATTAGCAGATTGTCAAAATTCAAAACAAGAAGGAACAGAATTATTTATTGTTGAGGGAGACTCAGCTGGAGGATCGGCTAAACAGGGAAGAAATAGAGAGTATCAAGCAGTACTTCCATTAAGGGGAAAAATTTTAAATACATATACTGAGATAAATGGGTCTAAAAAAAATGGAAATCAAAGTGACCTAAGAACAAAATCACTATCCAAAATGATTTCTTCAAATGAAATTGTTACATTGATAAATGCCCTTGGATTAGATCCTAAAACAGAAGAAATAGACTTAGAGGATTTAAGATATGGAAAAATTATAATCATGACGGATGCAGACGTTGATGGTTCACATATTAGAGCGCTACTTTTAACTTTTTTTAACAATATCCCTTTTAATAAATTAATAGAAAAAGGTCATGTCTATTTAGCCCAACCACCTCTTTTTAAAATAAATAAAGGCTCCAAAGGTATTTACATAAAAGATGAAAAAGACCTTGAAAATTATATAATTAAAAATTCTAAGGATACTAAAAAAGTTAAGAAAAATTCCAGAGAGTTTGATAGAATTATTCAATTAGAGAAGTCTAAACTAAACATTCAGCGATTTAAAGGACTTGGAGAAATGAATCCTGAGGAATTATGGAACACTACTTTAAATCCAGAGACTAGAAATTTACTTCAAGTTCAATATTCAAAAAATCTTCAAAAAGATCAAAAACTTATACAAACATTAATGGGTAACGATGTTGCTTCTAGAAAAGATTTTATTGTAGATAATGCAATAAATGTTGTTAATTTAGATATTTAATTAATGGAGTTAAGCGCCAATTCCAAATCATCGTACTTAAATAAAATTACATACGTCAATTTAAGATGGATAGGTGTAATAGGTCAGTTTATTACTATAAATGCTGTTGCATTCTTATTTAAATTTGAATTTAATTTTTTACTAGCAAATATTATAGTTTTATTAGGTGCTTTAAGTAATATTTTCTTATTTTATTTTTTTAAAAAAAATCAGTTACAAGAAAAAATATCTTTAACCTTTCTTACTCTTGATATAATACAATTGAGCTTTTTGCTTTATTTAACTGGTGGTACTATAAATCCATTCTCAATATTCTTAATAATACCAAGTATTTTTGCCTCAAATAGTTTAAGTATTAGAACAAATATTTTGTTAATAATTTTGACAATATCTTCTATTATTCTTCTTACTTTCTATCATCTAGAATTACCTTCACCATTAAATGAATATATTTTTAGTAATTACTATTATTATTCAGTACCTTTAGCCTTAATTATTGCACTTATTTTCCTAAGTTTTTTTGCTCTAACGTTTGGAAATGAGTCAAAACTAAGAAAAGATGCATTAGATAAAATTCAAGAAGTTATTTCTAAGGAGAACGAATTAGTTTCATTGGGTGGACAAGCTGCAGCGGCTGCTCATTCTTTAGGTACACCACTTTCTACAATTAAAATTATTTCTCAAGATTTGTATGATAATTTTAAAAATGATAAAGAATTAAAAAAAGATGTTGAATTACTTTTAAGCCAAGTTGATAGATGCAATACAATATTAAAAAAATTGTCTTTGAATCCTGTAGTTGAAGATGACTTTATAGACAAGGATATTACTCTGCATAACTATGTGAAAGAAATTGCAAATTCTTTTGAAGAAATATCAGATAAAAATTTTATCATAAATACTGAGCAGAATTATAATTCATTCGAAATTTCAAAATCAATTGAAGTTGTTTATGGCTTAAGAAATTTTATTGGAAATGCAAATAAGTTTGCAAAAAGTAATATTTATATTTCAATAACAAGTGATAGTGAAAACTCTTCGATATCCATCGAAGATGATGGTGAAGGATTTCCTAAAGACATATTAACCAAAATTGGGGATCCTTATATAAAATCATTACAATCTAAAAATAAATCAAGAGCAGGATTGGGTTTGGGAATATTTATAGGTAAAACTTTGTTAGAAAAAAATAAGGCAAAACTCTTAATTAGGAATTCAGAAACCAGAGGTGGTGCAGAAATTAAAATAGAGTGGTCTAATAAAGATTTAATTAGTATTTAGTGAAGTTTTTTATTTTCAAATAGTCCACTTAATTGATCTATCATTACATCCCCAAGTTCTTGTACATCAGAAATTTTGATTGCTTTTTTGTAATATCGAGATACATCGTGACCAATTCCTATAGCTAATATTTCTACTTCGCTTTTATTCTCAATAAATTTAACAATTTTTTTCAAATTTTTTTCTAAAAAGTCTCCTGAATTAACTGATAATGTTGAGTCGTCTACAGGTGCTCCATCTGAAATAACCATAAGGATTTTTCTTTCTTCTTTTCTTTTTTTTAATCTATTAAACGCCCACGTTATAGCTTCACCATCTATATTTTCTTTTAATAAACCCTCTTTTAGCATCAAACCCAAATTCTTTTTTGATTGTCTCCAATGAGAATCAGCACCTTTATAAATTATATGTCTTAAATCATTAAGTCTTCCTGGATTTTTTGCTTTACCCAATCTATTCCACTCCTGGCGACTTTTACCACCTTTCCAATTTTTCGTTGTAAAACCTAGTATTTCAACTTTAACCGAGCATCTTTCTAAGGTTCTGGATAAAATATCAGCACATATTGCAGCTATTGTTATTGGTCTACCTCTCATTGACCCAGAGTTGTCAATTAAAAGTGTCACAATTGTATCCTTAAAGTCTAAATCTTTTTCTTTTTTAAATGATAAGGAGTTGTATGGATCAATGATAATCCTAGGTAATTTTGAACTATCTAACAATCCCTCTTCTAGATCAAATTCCCATGATCGATTTTGTTTTGCCATTAATTGTCTTTGTAATTTATTTGCTAACTTAGTAATTAAATCTTGAAAACTTGTAAGCTGTTGATCTAAATTTTTTCTCAGTTTTTGAATTTCCTCAGCAGTATCTAGACTTTCTGCTTTAGCAACTTCGTCAAATTCAGTAGTAAATATTTTATATTCTTTATCGCTTACACTTAAATTTTTTTTTTGTATAACATTTTCTGACTCGGCATCCTCATTATTTTCACTACCAAGCTGATCTTCAAGTCTAAATTCATTTACGTCATCCTCGCTATCCATTCCTTGGCTAATATTTTCATCCTCGCTTGTTTTGCTAGAGTCATTATTATCTTTGTCTTCATTGTTATTAGAATTATTTTGATCTTGCGTATCATCATTTTCTTCATTTTCTTTTTCAGTTGTGTCATCATTTTCGAATATATCCATACTTTCTAAAATTTCAGAAAATTTAGCATTATACACTTCCTGATTTTCTAGATTTTGATTTAAAAATTCAAAGTGTTTGTCTATTGACTTATTAAAATCTTTCTCCCAAAATTTTAGAATTTCTTTATTTTCTTGGTATAATTCGACATTAAAAAATTTGTTTGTCATATAGATTTCAAAAGCATCAACAATATTTGTATCTTCTTTTTTTGTTATTTTTTCTTGTTTAAGATGTTGAAGTCTATTTTTATAATTTTCTTTAAAATTTTTGGAAATTCCTTTTAGCATCTCTGAACCAAGTAGTTCATATCTCACCTTTTCTGCTAGTTGGTAGAGTGTTCTGCAGGAGGGATTTTGTGGATTGTTTTTATCCAATAATTTTCTGTTTGAAAATCTTCTTTTTAACGCCTCAGAGTCTGTTTCAGCCCTTAGTTTTTTAAATTGATTTTTATCATTAATATTGTCAATTTCCCCAATATCATAAACTTTTTCGTCATTTTTTTTATTTTTTACAACCTTATAGTCATCTGAAATTACTTTGTAGGTTGATTGAAGGGCTTGTTTGAATTTTTCTTTAATACTATCTTCTTTGTTCATCAAATTTGAATATTGATCATTGACTCCGGTAGTTCATCCCCAAAACATCTTTGATAATATTCAGCAATTGTGTTTTTTTCAGCATCATCACATTTGTTTAAAAATGTTACTCTAAATGCATATCCGATATCTTTGAAAATTTCAGAATTTTCTGCCCAATGTAAAACTGTTCTAGGACTCATTACTGTAGATATATCACCTGCCATAAATCCTTTTCTTGTAAGTGAAGCAACTTTTATCATGTTTGAAACTTGTTCTTTACCTTTAGGATTATTTAAATTTTTGTTCTTACCTAATATAATTTCCATTTCTTTATCTAAACTAAGATAGTTTAATGTAGATACAATATTCCATCTATCCATTTGTCCCTGATTAATTTGTTGTGTCCCGTGATATAGTCCGGTTGTATCACCTAGTCCCACAGTATTTGTTGTTGCAAAAAGCCTAAAAAATTTATTTTGTTTAATTACTTTATTTTTATCTAATAGAGTAAAGTTACCTTCTGACTCAAGAACTCTCTGAATAACAAACATTACATCTGGTCTACCAGCGTCATATTCATCAAAAACTAAGGCCACAGGATTTTGAATTGACCAAGGTAATATTCCCTCTTTAAATTCAGTTACCTGTTTACCATCTTTGATTACAATTGAATCTTTACCTATTAAGTCAATTCTACTAACATGACTATCGAGATTTATTCTTATACAAGGCCAGTTAAGTCTAGCAGCAATTTGTTCGATATGAGTCGATTTACCAGTTCCATGGTATCCTTGGATTAATACTCTTTTATTAAAAGAAAATCCTGACAAAATAGCTAATGTTGTATCTTTATCAAACTTATAAGTTTTATCGATTTCTGGGACATACTCACTTGATTTTGAAAATGCATCAACCTCCATGTCACTTTCAATACCAAAAGTTTGTTTTATAGATAATTTAATGTCAGGGGTATGGTTAATATTTGGCGTCAATTTTATCCTTATAAGTATTTTTTAATTGAGTATAAGCCAAAGTAATTACTTTAAGCTTGTCCTCAAATTTTTTATTTCCAGAATTCATATCAGGGTGAAATTTTTTAACAAGCTTTTTAAATTTTTCTTGAACTTTTTCCCATTTTAATCCGACACTAATCCCTAATATATTAAAAGCTTTTAAATCATTATTATTAAATTTAAATTTATTCATATTATTAAAATCATTATTAAATTTAAATTTGTCCATCTCATCTTTTAAAGCGTTACTCCAAAGAACTTTGAAGAAATTATCAGATGAACTAAAACTTTGTGTTGGTTTGTGCCAAGTCATGTCAGACCTTAAAAAATCAATTATTTGTTGATCACTCATACCCGTAAAATAATTCCAACTTTTATTAAATTCTTTAACATGGTTTAAACACAGTAATCTATAATCTTTGCTATTATCCCTTTCTTTAGGTGCTCTAAAAAGACCTTCTTCTGAACAATTATTCCAATCGCAAATATTTTTCATGATATATAATACTTTATAAAATGAATATTAATCAACTAATTGAAACTATAGAAAAAAAAATTTTGTCGCAGGATTGTATTTCAAAAGTTTATATAGAGGACAAATCATTTCTACACAAAAGTCACAAATCTAATGAAAATGGAAAATTTCACATTGTTCTTTCGATTACGTCTGATGAGTTAAAGAATAAAAGTAAGTTATATTCAACTAGGTTTATTTATAAAATTTTAGATAATGAATTAAAAAATTATATTCATTCATTGCAGATCAAATTAATTTAAACTATTAGAAATATATTTTTTTAAATCTGAAGGACTGATCTGAAAGTCAACTACTATCTTTCCAAAATCTTTTATTAAAATTAGGTTAATATTATTTGAATTATTTTTCTTATCGCTTCTCATATAATTCATAATATTAGATACATGTTTTTTTTTAAACAATTTTTCAATTTTTGGCTTCATCTCAATTTTATTAATATGATTTATAATAATATTAAATTTTTGTTTTGATAAAAATCTTCTTTTAAAACTAAATTCTACCGCATTTTTAATACCCAAAATTACAGCTTCTCCATGATTTAATTTTTTAGAAAAACCTAAAGTAGATTCATAAGAATGAGCAAAGGTATGACCTAAATTTAATACCTTTCTGTAGTTCTTCTCGTTCTCATCTTTTTCTACAACTCTTTTTTTTAAATTACAGCTTTTAATTATGGATCTTTCAATGAAAGGTGATTTTAATTTTAAAATTTTTTTTAAATTTTTGTCTAAATAGAGAAAATTATTAAAATTATCTATAATACTACTTTTTAATATTTCAGCATATCCACAAATAATTTCTCTTTCTGGTAAAGAAGCTAAAATGTTCATGTCAGAAACAACTAAATCAGGTTGATAAAAACTTCCAATCAAATTTTTTCCAAATTTATTATTTACGCCTGTTTTGCCTCCTATGGATGAGTCTACTTGAGATAGTAAAGTTGTTGGAATATTTACATATTTCATGCCTCTTTTAAATATACTAGATGCGAAACCAACTACATCTCCAACTATTCCTCCACCAAAAGAAATAACACAGTCTTCCCTATTAAACCTATTTTCAAATAAAACTGTATGAATTTTTTCAATTGTTCGGTAATTTTTGTTTTTTTCTGATGCAGTTATTTCTATTTTAAAAAGTTTATTTATCTTTAACTTTTTATATAAAATTCTCTTAAACTTTTGAGGAATATTTTTGTCTGTAACTATTAAACATTTATCAAATTTTAAATGATTAGCTTTTAAAATTTTATCAATTTTACCTATTAAATCTCTTCCAATTACAATTGGGTAATTTTTAGTGCTTGTTTTAATTGAAATTTTATTTGTATTCATAAATATCTAATATCTTATTTATAATTTCAACTTTGTCTAATTTATCACAATTAATCCTGTAACTCGACATGCTATAAAATTTTGATCTTTCTTTTATTAAATTGTTAATTTGAGCCTTATTAAGATTTATTGCCAATGGTCTTTTCTTACTCTTATATATCCTTTTTATTATTGTTTCATTTTTCCAATCTAGCCAAAAAGATAAACAATTTTTCTTACACATTTTTCTGATTGAGGCATTTATAAAACCCCCTCCACCTAAAGATATTACAGAATTTTCTGAACTAAGAAATTTTAAAGATATTTTTTCCTCAATTTTACGAAAATATTTCTCTCCATATTTGTTAAAAATTTCTGAGATTTTAGAATTCTCAGTTTCCTCAATTTTTTGGTCAATATCAATAAATGTTAAGTTTTTTTTTTTTGACAAAATTTTGCCAATTGAGGATTTCCCAGATCCCATCATTCCAATTAATACAATATTTTTATTTGATTTCATGAGTTTCTATATTGAAAAAACACAAATATGTCTTATTTTGAAATTATTAAATTATATGCAATTTACAAAAAATACAAGTAAAGACAAAATTTTTAGCTTAGGTACAATTTTAAAAATTATAATAGCAATTTTCATAATTGTATTTGGCATTATTGTGATTAACCAGATTAATTTGCCTGCTCCAGACAAACAAATTGAAAAAATTTTACCAAATGAAAATTTCAAAACAATTAAGTAAAATTTTAATTTCTGCCTCTTTTTTTTTGTTTGTTCTATCTGTTCAGGCTCAGGAAGTTAAAGAGATTTGGTCAGAAATAGAAAAAAAAGAAATTAAAAATACTGATTCAAAAAATAATGTAGACACATCTATTAATACAGGCCAGCTTGAAGGCGTAAAAGTAAAACTTTCTGATGAGAATATTGTAGTAGATCAAAATTTAGACAATTCTAATATTTTATTGGCTGGATTATTTGACCCTGATGACAATGATCTAAACCTAGATATGTGGTCAAAAACTGATGGAATAAAAATTAAAAAGTTACTGGAAAAAATACAGTCAAAAAATTTATCAAGTTTCTCTGAAAGATTAATGGATGTAGCTTTGTTAACAAACTCTTATGTTCCAAATCAAAATTTTTCATTAAATGAATTTGAAAAATTTACACTTGACCATCTAATTAAAAAAAAAGATTTTGATTTAGTTGAAGAATTTATTCAAAAAAATTCATCAATAAATGATAAAGAAAGACTCATAAAACATGTAGCTGATTACTACTTGTCATTAAACAAGATAGAAAATTCATGCTCTGCCATTGATAGTTTGAGTTTAATAACTGATGAATATTTAACGTATTTCAAAATTTATTGCTTAATAACTCAGAATAAAAAAGATGAGGCTCAGTTGTTGTTTGATCTAAACTCTGAGCTAGACTCTTTAAATTACTTTTTTGTTAAAAAGTTTGAGGTATTGATGGGATATGAGGATAATAACTTTATATTGTCTGATGAAAATGTTCTTTATTTTCACCTATCTCATAAAACAGATAAGAATTTTTTATACTATCCATCCGTAGAGTCTGATGAATTTATTTGGAAATATTTGTCTAACTCGAATTTACTAAAAAATTTAAATGATTTTAATCTCAGTCATATTGATCAGGTTAAGTTTTTAGAGAAAGCAACTAGTGAAAGTATTTTTGATGAAAGTGATCTGTTGAATTTGTACAAAAAATTCCAATATGAAATTGATGATCTTATTAATTACGAAGATGCATTAAAAAACTTACCAGATTATGAAGGAAGGGCTTTAATGTATCAGAGGTTTTTATTAGCAGATAATCTAGAAAATAAACTCTCATTATTGTCAAAATTAAATAATTCCTTTGAAAACTCAAATTATAAAAAATCATTTGACGATGAACTATCTAAGTTATTAAAAAAAATGGACAAAAAAGAAATTCCCCCAAAGTTTACTGACTTCTATCAAACCAATCTAATTACTGAGGAAAATAGAAAAAATAAAATTAAGTTTAATAACGAAGTTTTTCATCAATCAAAAGTATTAAATTATTTTTTGAACAAGCAAAGTTTACCTAAAACACAAAAATTAACGGACAATTTGTTATCAAAGATAAAAAAAGATAAAAATTATTCATTCAACTTTAAAGATGTTATATTACTAAAATCATTGAGATCAGATGGAGTTCAAATAGACCAAATTGATGAACTTTCTCAATATAAATCTGAATTAAATTCTGAGTATGACAAAATGATAGAGAATAAGGAATCGGGCATGATATTATTAAAATTAGTTGAGATTATTGGTGAAAAAGAATTGAATGAATTAAATAGTGACTCATTAAATTTTATAATTGAAATTATGAATAGAACAAAATTAATTAGTTTAAGAAATGAACTATTGTTGGAAATTCTTCCATTAAAAGTTTAAAATACTTAGATCAATCATGACAATAAAAACTATTATAACAGAGCCTAATCAGATTTTAAGACAAGTCTCAAAACCAGTGTTATCTGTGGGTAAAGAAGAAAGAAAGTTAATGGATGATATGTTGGAAACAATGTATGCAGCTAATGGTATTGGATTAGCAGCAATTCAAATTGGTATCCCTAAAAGGATTATAGTGATGGATATTTCAAAAAATGGGGAGAAAAATCCAATGTATTTTGTAAATCCAATAATTAAAAACAAAGATAAAGATAAAACAACTTATGAGGAGGGGTGTTTATCCGTCCCAGATTATTTCGCAGAAGTGGATAGACCTAAATATTGTGAGGTTGAATATTTAAATTATAATGGAGAAAATAAAATTTTAAAAGCTGATGGGCTCCTTGCAACTTGCATACAGCACGAAATGGATCATCTTGAAGGAATTTTATTTATAGACTACTTATCAAAATTGAAAAAAACAATGATTGTTAAAAAATTATCAAAAAGAAAAAATCCTCCTGATAGAATTATTGTTTAATGAGCAAAAAGATTGCTTTCATGGGTACTCCCACCATTTCTGGGCAAATACTCAAATCATTGTATCAAAATGGTTTTGATATTGAGGTTGTTTATACTCAACCACCTGTACCATCAAATAGAGGGCACAGATTAAACAAGTCACCTGTTCATATAATGGCTGAAATATTAAATATTCCTGTTAGAACCCCAATTGTATTAGATAATACTGTAGAAAAAAACTTTCTTCATAAACAAAATATAAGTTTAGGTATCGTTGTTGCTTACGGGCAGATTCTTAAAAAAGATATTTTAGAAATTCCAAAATATGGATGGATAAATATTCATTATTCACTTTTACCAAAATTACGAGGCGCAGCTCCCATTCAAAGAGCAATTATGGAAAATGAAACATCAACAGGTATTTCTATAATGAAAATTAATGAAGGTTTAGACTCTGGTCCCGTCTGTAATCAATATTCAATAAATATTTTAGAAAATGAAAATAGTGAGGATTTATCTCAAAGATTAAGTAATTTAGCATCTGAAAAAATACTACAAAATATTGATGATATATTTGATAACAAAGCACATTTTAAAGAACAAGATCATAGTAAGTCTACATATGCAAAAAAAATTAAAAAAGAAGAAGGAAAAATAAATTGGGAGGACAGTAATTTAAAAATAATAGGAAAAATTAATGGTCTATATCCTAATCCAGGAGGTTGGTTTGAATTTAAAGGAGAAAGATACAAGATACTAAAAGCAGAAAAATCAATTTTAAGTGGAAAATCAGGATATGTCTTATCAGATAACTTTGAAATTGGTTGTGGTGAAAATTCAATAAAGATCATTGAGATACAAAGACAAGGTAAAACAGTTCAAAAAACCAAGGAATTTCTGCGTGGTAGCCAAATTACTAAAGGCACTGATTTGAATTAAACATGTTCAGATATCAAATTCTAATTGAATATGTTGGATCTTCTTTCATAGGTTGGCAGGTACAAACAAAAGGCAAAACTATACAAGGATTAATTCAAAAAAAAATTTCATATCTTTTAAATGAAAAAATTACACTTATTGGTTCAGGAAGAACAGATACTGGTGTTCATGCAATTGAGCAATCTGCACATTTTGATGTCACTGAAAAAATACAAAATTTAAATAAATTTTTAAAATCAATTAATTATTTTTTAAATAAATACGAAATAGCCATTTTAAAAATAAAAAGAAAAAATATGAAATTTCATGCACGTTTTTCTGCAAAAGAGAGAGTTTATAAATATGTTATTTTCAATCAATTAAGTAAACCGATCCTTCAAAATAAGCGAGGATGGTTTGTTATTAAAAACCTCGAATTAGAGATAATGAAAAAAGCAGCTAAAAAGTTAATTGGAACTCATGATTTTTCAACATTTAGGGCATCTGGATGTAATGCAAAGAGTCCAATAAGATCAATTAAATTAGTTAAAATTAAAAAGACAAAAAACAAAATTGAATTAGAGTTTAGATCTCAATCATTTTTAAAACAACAAGTTAGATCAATGGTTGGTTGTTTAAAATATATTGGTGAAAAAAAGTGGACAATAAAAAAATTTACAAGCGCATTTAAATCAAAAAATAGAAATTTATGCGCACCGCCAGCACCAGCAGAAGGATTATTTTTAAAAAAAGTTTTATACTAATTTTTCCTATTACCCATTGAGAATTTTTTATTAATTCTCCACCTTGATTCTGCTCTTACAATATAGCCACAACAATTTTTTGACTTACATTCACAAGGAAATTGTTTGTAATCTTTGTCATAACCAAATCCATAGTCACAAGTTAATTCCTCACCTTTTTTAATATCTTTTATAGCCTTAACCCAAATTTTAAGCCCCTTACCATCGTAGTCACAATTATTTTCACATGAGTGATTTATTAGACCAGCTGTATTCCATGGGAAATCCCCATCGAGATCATATCTTTTATTTACTGTAAATAAATATATTGGCTTACTGTTATCGTATTTGTCAGAATTCTCAGTTTGTTTTTTGGTAATTAATTTACCAATGTAATCTATTATTTTTTCACCTTCTTTTATATTTCTTGTTGCGTAAAGTCCTTTACCTTTTTTATCAATGTCAGACTTTTTAATCTTATATAGTTTCATATATTTGTGTTTAGTGCTTAAAAAAGTATTATCAATTAAATTCTAACAACGCATCAACATGCCTTTGAGTACTATTTTGTAAGGCTTTAAGATCATAACCACCTTCAAGAATTGAAACGACCCTACCATTACAAAAAGATTTAGAATATTCCAAAGTCCTTTTGGTAATTTTATAAAAATCCTCAGTGCATAATCTCATTTGTGCTAACGGATCATCAGTGTGTGCATCAAAACCCGCCGAAAATAACAAAAATTCAGGTTTGAACTGTTTTATTTTAGTTAAAACATGTTCATATGCATTTAAATATACCTCGGATGTTGTTCCAGCTTCTAGTGGAATATTCAAAACGTTATTAAATTTTCCATTCTCCGCGTTTGAACCTGAACCGGGGTAATAAGGGTATTGGTGAGTAGATATATATAATACCTTTTCATTATCATAAAAAATATCTTGAGTTCCATTGCCATGGTGAACATCAAAATCAATTATCGCAATTTTTTTATATTTATACTTTTCAATTAGATAATTAGCACCAACAGCTACATTATTATAAATACAAAATCCCATAGCTTTATCTTTTTCTGCATGATGACCTGGAGGTCTTACAGCACAAAAAGCATTCTTAAATTCTTTATTTTGTACCCCATCTATTGCTGTAATAATTGAACCTACTGCATCTTTAGTAGCATCTTTACTACCAGGGGAGACAATTGTATCACCATCTAAAAATACTAAACCTTTTTTTGGAAAAGACTTTTTAACATGATTTATATAATCTATTGAATGGGTTTTATTTAAAAAAAATTCATCAAATTTATTTGGTTTTTTCCATACAAGATTTTTGTTATCTACTTTTTTAAAGTTATCAATTATTGCGGTAACTCTATCAATTTTTTCTGGATGACCGTTTCCAGTATTATGATTTTTATAAGTATCTGAAGTGATTAGACCAGTCTTCACTTAAAATAATTTTTTAAAATTTTTGAGTATATTAAACTCAATTTTTTTAAATCGGTTAGTGAGACAGCCTCATCAACTTTATGCATAGTTTTTCCTACTAAGCCAAATTCTAAACAAGGAGCTATTTTCCTAATGAACCTTGCATCTGATGTGCCTCCAGTAGTTGAAAGTTTAGGTTTTATTTTAGTAACTTTTTTAATAACATTTTGTATCATAAATGTTGTACTATTAGGCTTTGTAAGAAAAGCTTCACCTGAAACACTATAATCAATCTTATATTTAGATTTAGTTTTATTACATATTTTTTTAAAAATTTTATTGATTTTTTTTTTAATGGAATTTGAAGTATGCATATTATTAAATCTTATATTAAATGAAGCATATGCAAGACTTGGGATTACATTGTCTGCGGTATTATTTATATTAATTTTTGTAATTTCAAGATTTGTGGGTTGAAAATCCTTCGTACCTTTGTCAAATCGTAAATCTTTTAGTTCTTTAAGTATTCTCACTAGAGCAGTTGAAGGGTTATTTGCTCTATGAGGATATGCTACATGCCCTTGAACTCCTGTAATTGTTAATCGACCGTTCATACTTCCTCTTCGACCAATTTTAATCATTTCACCTAATTTATTAGGATTTGTTGGCTCTCCAACTAAGCAAAAATCTATTTTCTCTCGTTTCTTTTTTAAATAGTCTACAACTTTTTTGGTTCCATTGATGGCAACACCTTCCTCATCTCCAGTGATTAAAAGACTTATCGATCCATTAAATCCTCTATTTTTCTCAACAAAAACGCTTATAGCAGATACAAATGCAGCTATTGAGCTTTTCATGTCATTTGCACCTCTTCCAATTAAATGTCCTTTTTTAATTGATGGTTTAAATGGGTTTACTGTCCAATCTCTTAAATTTCCAGCAGGAACAACATCAAGATGTCCAGCATAACAAAAATTAGGACTTTTGTTCCCTAATCTTGCATATAGATTTTTAACTGGAGCATTTCCTTTTTCTTTGAACTCTAAAATTGTAGTTTTAAATCCAAGTTTTCTTAATTTTTTTTCCAAAAATTTCATTATTCCAGCATCTATAGGAGTTACAGTTGGAAATTTAATTAGCTCTTTAGCTAATTGAAGTTCATTTATAATTTTCATCGAAACTATTCTCTCAAGAGATCGTTAATAGAAGTTTTAGATCTTGTCTTCTCATCTACTTGTTTAATTATTACAGCGCAATATAGAGAAGGCGCAGTTGGGTTATTTTTATCAGGAAGTGAACCTGGTACTACAACTGAATAAGGAGGAATTTTTCCATAAGTAATTTCTCCAGTTTTTCTATTAACAATTTTTGTAGATTGTCCTATGTACATGCCCATACTCAGTACGGATCCTTCTCCTACAATAACACCTTCTACAACTTCAGACATTGCACCTAAAAATACATTATCCTCGATAATAGTTGGCAGAGCTTGTGCAGGTTCTAATACTCCACCTACACCTGAACCTGCTGAGATATGGCAATTTTTTCCAATTTGGCTACAGCTTCCTGCTCTTGCAAATGTATCAATCATTGTTCCTTCATCTATGTATGCTCCAATGTTAACGTAGCATGGCATTAAAACTGCATTCTTACCAACAAAACTTCCTTTTCTTACCGGTGAGTTAGGCACCATTCTAAAACCTGCTTTCTCATGATCTTCTTTTGTCCATCCTGCAGTCTTACCCTTTAGTAAATGAGCTTTATCATACCAACTACTATATGGACCATTCAAATTCTCCATTGGATATAATCTAAAACTTAACATGATTGCTTTTTTTAAATGTTGATGAGTTATCCATTCACCATTTATTTTTTCAGCAACCCGTGACTTTCCACTATCTAAATCATCAATAACTTGATTTATGGTATCTTTTAAAGACTGATCTGAAGTAGGATTTATTTGATCCCTTTTTTCCCAAGCTTCATTTATTACATTTTCTATACTCATAATTTATGAGTTTTTTAATAACCTTATTTCTTTTAAAAATAAAGAGAGATTTTCTATTTTATAGTCAATATAGTCTTTATCAGATTCTTTTTTACCCCAATATTCATTATTGATTAGCCAGACTGTCGTAGCTCCTCTTTCTTTACCAATTGACAAGTTTTTTGCAATATCTTCAATATAAATTGTTTCTATTGGGTCAATATCAAATTTTTTTACCATCAGATCGAATGCCTTTGCTGCAGGTTTTGGGCTGTATTCCGCATCAACTATATCAAATACATCCTCAAAGAGATCATCAATACCCAAATGTGTAGTTATATTATTAACATGCTCACTAGAACCATTGGTAAAAACGAATTTTCTTAAATCCAACTTTTCTATTTCACCTCTCAAAACAATATCCTTTTCCATAAAAGATAGGTCAATATCATGAACAAAATTTAAAAACTCTTTAGGAGGAATATCATGATGTATCATTAATCCATTTAGACTTGTATTATATTTATAAAAGTATTCGGTTTGTAATTTTTTAGCTTCAACTAAGTTAATTTTTAATTTTTCAGAAATGTATTGTGTCATTCTTTTACTTACTTGACCAAATACAGATTCTAAATCTTGATAAAGAACACCATCACAATCAAATAAAATATTTTTTATATTTTTCATTTTCTTATTAATGTACCAGCACCTTTATCTGAGAATAATTCAAAAAGAATTGAATGTTTTTTTCTTCCATCAATAATTCCAACACCGGTAACTCCATTCATCACTGCATCTAAGCAGGTGTTAATTTTAGGAATCATGCCTTCTGTTATAATTTCATTATTTATCATCTCTAAAATTTCAGATGACGTAATTTCCTCAATGAGCTTTTTTTCTTTATCAAGTACACCCTCAACATTGGTCATTAATAATAATCTTCTACATTTCAAAGATTTAGCTATTGCGCCAGCTGCTGTATCTCCATTAATATTAAATGTCTGATTATTTTTACCCAATCCCAAAGGTGATATAATTGGAACTGAATTTACCTTAATTATATCCTTTATAATATTTGTATTTATTTTATTTGGTCTTCCAACAAAACCAAGCTCCTCTGCTTCTGGAATAATTTCAATAACATTATTTTTTTTTGTGTTTAATGAGACTGCATTTGAACCTTTTTCAATTAAAGAATTAACAATGTCCTCGTTAAATTCAATAAGGACATCCTCAACTATATTTATAATTTTTTCATCCGTAACCCTTAAACCTCTTATAAATTTTGATTGAATATTTGATTTTTCTAACTCTCTTTTAATTCTAGGGCCACCTCCATGGACTATTATTATTGATAATCCTAACTTATTTAAAATACTTATATCTGAAATAAAATTGTTAAAAATATTTCTATCAATAAAGACGTTTCCTCCATATTTGATAACTATTAATTCATTTTTATATTTATCAATATATTTATTAACCTCTTCGATGGAAGGACCATCTTTTGGTACTATTTTTTCTATTTCCATTTCTACTAAACAGTTTTGACAGTCGTTCTTTTGATAATTATGTACTGTTGCGCCATTGTTAATATGTTATTTATAGTCCAGTAAATAACTAGTCCTGCTGGGAAAGGAGCTAGTATTACAGTCAAAAATAACGGAAAGAACATAAATATTTTTGCTTGAACAGGATCAGGAGGTGTTGGATTTAGTTTTTGCTGCATCCACATTGAAACACCCATTAAGCATGGCCATACACCTATCAGTAAAAAAGATGGAGGATCCCATGGAATTAGTCCAAATAAATTAAATATGGATGTAGGATCTCTTTCACTTAAATCTTTTATCCAACCAAAAAATGGTTGATGTCTCATCTCAATTGTTACAAACAAAACTTTATAAATTGCAAAGAAAAAAGGTATCTGTATAAAAATTGGAAGACACCCGCTTATTGGATTAACTTTTTCTCTTTTGTATAATGCCATCATTTCTTGTTGGAGTTTCATTTTATCCTCTTTATGCAACTCTTTTAGTCTTGTCATTTCTGGCTGAAGAACTTTCATTTTAGCCATGGACCTAAATGAGTAATTTGCAAGTGGAAAAAATGCTAATCTTATACAAGCAGTTATCATTATAATTGCTATTCCAAAATTGCCAGCTAGATTAAAGAAATATTGAATTGCAAAGAATAAAGGTTTGACAATGAAGTAAAACCATCCCCAATCAATTGCTAAATCAAACTTATTGATATTTTCACTCTCAGCATATCCATCAATAACGTTTACTTCTTTTGCTGCAATTATTACTCTGATTGAGTTACTTTTTGTCTCGTTTGTGCCAACTTCTGTTGCATTCGTCTCAATAAAATTTGCTCTGAACTTATTTTTGTAATCAAAATCAGATCTAAAACTTTTATCTTTTTCAGGTATAAGACTAGTAAGCCAATACTTATCAGTGATACCTAGCCATCCAGATTGTGCATTTTTAGAATATTTTTTTTCTTCAATATCATCATAATCCTCTTCAACTAATTGATCATCAAAAACTCCAATTAAACCCTCGTGCAAAATATAAAAATTAGTTACATCAGGTGCTACATTCCTAATAATTTGTCCATATGGATAAAAGTTATAAGTTTTATCCGAACTATTAATTATCGTTTGTTTGATGTTAAAAAGATATTGTTTGTCTATGCTTATTTCTTTTAAGAATTTAATATTTTGATTGTTAGTCCAACTTAATATCACTGGCGAACTAGGTGTGAGTTTGTTACTTCCTTCAATGCTCCAAAGAGATTTTGAGTTTGGTAAATCAATATTTTTGTTGGTAGTTGCCCATCCAGTCTCTACATAATATCCATTATCAGACTGTTTAGGATTTAATAAGATTACATTATCATTTCCATTTAAAGTATTTGTATAATTCTTAAAAGTTAAGTCGTCTATTGAAGATCCAATTAATGAAATTGAGCCTCTAATTTTATCATTTTCAAAAAGAACTCTTTCATTTTCTTTTAAAGCCTCATTTCTAGATATTTTAATTGTTTCCTCGTCCTGAACTAATGATGGTGCATCCGTTGAAGAATTTTCATTGGTAATATTTTTGTCATTAGAAATATCTTTTTGGTCTACTACTGCTGGAGCAAAAAATAGACTATAGAGTATTATTACGGCTGCACTCAGAGAAATTGCGGCAATTACATTTTTCGTATCCATAAATTACTTTTTCTTTTTAACTGGATCAAATCCTTCTCCGCCGCCCAAAATTTTTATAGGATGACAACTTAGTATTCTTTTAAATCCATTAATACTTCCTTTTAAAATTCCATTCTCTTTTATGTTTTCAATAAAATAATCAGAACATGTTGGAAGATATCTGCAATTATTACCTAGATACGGAGATATAAGTATTTGATAAAACCTTATAATCTTGATCATTAAAAATTTAATAAAATTGGTCATTTAATTTTTTTAAAGTCTTCTAGTGTTGCGTTTTTTATTGTTTCATAAGGATCTTTGCTAACAGATATCCTTGCAATCAATAAGTAACAGTAATTAAGATTAATGTTAATTGATTTTACAGCTTCGTTCATAATATTTCTTAGTCTTCTTTTAATTCTGTTTCTTGTTACTGCATTTCCAATTTTCTTTTTGGCTACAAAACTAATATTTAACCTATTATTATTTTTATCAGAAAGTTTTTTAAAGAAAATTGTTAAGTATTTATTAGAAATTTTTTTTCCGCTCAGAATAGACTTAAAATCCTCATTTTTAGAAAGGCTAACAATCTTGTTTTTCATTAAGCGTTCGTTAATTTTTTTCTTCCTTTAGCTCTTCTTCTTTTTAATACTTTTCTTCCACCCTTTGTCTTTTTTTTAGCTCTAAAGCCAACAGCCTTTTTTCTTTTTCTATTACTTGGTTGATATGTACGTTTCATTGTTGTTAAATTAATGTTAAATTTCGGTAGTTATACAAATATATATATATAAGTACAGTGATTTTTAATAAGTTAAAAATCAATGAATAGAGAAAAAAAAATTAAACTATTTTTAGGCTCCGCCTACATTTTGATAGTATGTGTTTTTTTATTGATTTTTTTTAACAACTTTTCCTTTCAGGATTTCTCAAGTTATGAATTAATAAGAGAAAATAGAGAAGTTTTAGAGAATATTAAAAATAGTAATATTTTTTTATCAAGTATTATTTTTTTAATAGGTACCATAGTCTGGGTCCTCTTATTAGGTTTTGGATCACCAGTATTTCTAGTTGGCGGTTTTATTTTTGGTAAGTGGTTAGGAACTTTACTAATAGTTTTTGGATTATCTATTGGTGCAACATTTCTTTATATTTTTGCAAACTATTTTTTAAAAGATTTGGTTGAGGAAAAATTTTCATCTCGTTTTAGCAATTTTACTGAGAAGTTTAAAAAGAATGAGTTTGTTTTTTTTCTAATCTATAGATTTGTAGGTGGCTTTCCTTTTTTCATTTCAAATATTTTACCTACAATATTTAATGTTAAGGTTAGAAATTTCTTTCTAGGATCAATAATTGGTATGACCCCACAATTATTTGTTGGAGCATCTCTTGGTGCTGGTTTGAGTAAGATATTGGAGGAAAATTCTGAGGTACCAAGTATTTTAGAATTAATTTTTTCTCCTGATATTTATTTACCAATTCTGGGAATTATAATTTTAGTTATAATTGGGTTTTTGTTAAAAAAAATTTTTTATACAAAATAATAGTGGTGCCCCCATCCAGAATTGAACTGGAAACTCATCCTTACCATGGATGTGTTATACCATTTAACTATAGGGGCAATATTTACTTAAATTAGTGTATAAATTTAATTTTTTCAAATTATTGCCTTAATTTTTTTTTTAAAATACGTTATATCTATTTGAGGAAAATGTTATGGGAATTCACTACACATATGGAGCTAATAAAAATGCAAAGCTCATGGAAAAAAAAGCTAAAAGAGAAAAAAAGCTTGCAGAAAAAAGAGCAAAAAAACAGGTGAAAACTGGCCCAGTAAAAATTGAAGAAGATAAAACAATTCCTCTTGACCAGGTTATAACGCTTGACCATCTTACAAATCCTGACAAAAAATAAATAATGAGTTCAAAAAAGAATAATTTTAGTAAACTTGAACTTGCCTTAAGAAAAAATTTAAAAAAAAGAAAAGAATTCCAAAAAAAAACAAAGAAAAAAAATAAATAATGTCGGTCCAATCTGATAAGTGGATTATACAAATGGCCAGAGATAATGATATGATCTCTCCTTTTGAAGACAAACAAGTTAGAGGAGACAAAATATCATTTGGTGTATCATCGTATGGATATGATGCGAGAGTTTCTGATGAATTTAAAATTTTTACCAACGTAAATTCCGAAATTGTAGATCCAAAAAATTTTAAATCCTCAAATTTTATTACTAAAAACTCATCTGAATGCATAATACCACCCAATTCATTCGTATTAGCAAGAACAGTAGAATATTTTAAGATTCCAAAAAATGTTTTGGTTATATGTTTAGGAAAATCTACATATGCAAGATGTGGAATAATTGTCAACGTCACACCTCTCGAACCAGGTTGGGAGGGACATGTTACATTAGAATTTTCTAATACAACACCGTTACCGGCAAAAATTTACGCTAATGAAGGAGTTGCTCAGTTTGTTTTTATTAAGGGCAATGAGGATCCAGCTGTTTCATATGCAGATAGAAATGGTAAGTACCAAGGTCAAAAGGGAGTTACACTTCCAAAAATATAATAATGGACAAATTTATTGTTAAAGGTCCTTGCAAAATAAAGGGCGAAATTTCAATTTCGGGTTCAAAAAATGCTGCTTTACCAATTTTGGCATCGACAATCTTATTCGAAAAAGAGGTCATAATAAAAAATTTACCTCGTGTTAAAGACATAAATACAATGATAAATCTTCTAAAATCTCTTGGCTCTGAAATAAAATTTAATAAAAATAGAAAAATTGTTAAAATAACAAAAAAAAAAAAGCAAAATTTTTTTGCATCATATTCACTTGTTAGAACGATGAGAGCTGGAATATTAGTTTTAGGAGCGCTTGTTGCTAAACATCAAAAGTCTATTGCTTCTTTGCCTGGCGGCTGCCTTATAGGGGCAAGACCTGTAAATTATCATTTGAATGCACTTAAAAAACTTGGAATGAAATATGATATTAAGAAAGGCTATATCCACGCACATACGAAAGAAAAACTCAAAGGTGCAAAAATCAGATTTTCAAAAATTAGTGTTGGAGCAACTGAAAATACAATTATAGCCGCATGTTTAGCAAATGGAATTACCATTCTTAGAAACTGTGCAATCGAACCAGAAATAATTGATTTAATAAATTTTTTAAAATCAGGTGGTGCAAAAATAAAATTTATAGGCAAACGTACTGTGAAGATAGAAGGCATTAAATCTTTAGAAAGCACAAGTTATTCAGTGATGTCTGATAGAATAGAAACAGGAACTTTTTGTGTAGCAGCATGTTTAACCGGAGGTAACTTAAAAATAAATAATTTTGACCCAAAAATTATAAAAACAGAATTATCATTATTAAAAAAAGTTGGAGCAAAAATCAAAGTAGCCAAAAAACAAATTCATATATCTGGTCCAAAAAAAATTAAAAATTTAACCAATTTAGTTACTAAAGAATATCCAAACTTTCCTACAGATCTGCAAGCACAGTTTATGGTTCTTCTTTGTAAGGCTAAAGGCAAAAGTTCAATAACTGAAAGTATTTTCGAAAATAGATTTATGCATGTAGCTGAATTAAGAAGATTAGGAGCTGAGATTTTAATTAAAAAAAATAAGGCATTTATTTCAGGTGACACTAACTTTCAAGCCGCAGAATTAATGTCTAGTGACTTAAGAGCTTCAGTTGCACTAGTTTTAGCTGCAATAGTTGCAAAAGGATCATCTATAATCAATAGAATTTATCACCTTGATAGAGGATATGAAAATATAGAGAATAAACTAAGAAAAGTTGGGGTAAACATTAGACGTGTTAATTGATGGAAAACCAGTATTTAAAAAAGATAATTGCACAAACTCCTGAAGATCTTCATATCATTTCAGCTTGCTGCTCTGAGGGTAAAGTTAATATTTACGATGTTAAATATTTAGCTTCTAACAAAATTTTCCTAATTTCAATAGCAAGATTTAGTAAAGAAGAGGAAAATAAAAATAAATTGATAAATAGTATTATCAAATTTGAATTTATTAATTCCTCAAAATCTAAGAATATAGACCAAAATGACACTAATCTAACATTGGAACTATTAACAATTGATATTTTTAAGAAAGGGGAGAATTTTGAAATAACTATGTTATTTTCGAAAAATAGAATTATAACTCTTGCCGCTGAAGTAATTGAAGTGACATTAGAGGATCAAAAAATAGCTAATGATAAAAATAATTAATTGTAATAAAAAAAATTACTTAAATGTTTTAACAAAATTTTTAGATTTAAGAAGGTCTGAAAAAAAAAATGAAAATAAAATAATATCTAAAATTTTAAAAGATATTAAGAATAATAAAAATAAAAGTCTTTTAAAATATGAGAAAAAATTTAGTAAAAATAGTCAAATTAAGCCAGGTATTAAGCAAATTAATAAAGCAATTAAATCTTTAGATCCTACAATTAAAAGAGCTATAGATTTTGCTTATAAACGTATACTTAAATTTCATGCTGCACAAAAAACTAAAGACATTTTTTATAAAGATAATTTAAATAATAAAATAGAATATAAATACGTACCAATTCAATCTATCGGCATTTATGTTCCAGCAAACTTACCATCAACTTTGTTAATGAATGCTATTCCAGCAAAAATAGCGGGTGTAAAAAGAATTGTACTAGCAAATCCAAAAAATAATGGAAAATTAAATCCTGCAGTTTTATATGCAGCAAAAAAAATAGGAATTAATGAAATTTATTCAATGGGAGGCGCACAAGCCATAGGTAGTTTAGCTTATATTCAAAAAGTAAATAAAATTGTTGGTCCTGGCAATATCTTTGTAGCTGGTGCTAAAAGACAAGTTTTTGGAGATGTAGGCATTGAAGGAATGATTGCAGGCCCATCTGAAATAACAATATTAGCAGATAGCAAAACCAGTTTAAATGAAGTTACCACATCTATGATTGGCCAGGCAGAACATGACTCAAATTCACAGTGTATATTAATTACCAAGGATTTAAATTTGATTAAAAAATTCAAAAAAGATTTAGAATTAAAATTAAAACAGATACCAAGGCAAAGTATTGCCACTAAAAGTATAAAAAGTAATGGACTAATTTTAAAAGTATATAATGATAGACAAATTATTGATGCAATTAATGAGATAGCTCCTGAACACTTAGAAATAAATGTTGGCAATTATAAAAAGTATAAAGATAAAATTGTTAATGCGGGAAGTATTTGTATAGGAAAATATTCTCCTATGGCATTAAGCGACTATGCTGTTGGGACAAATCATGTATTACCAACTAATGCGTCAGCTAAATTTTCATCAGGGTTAAGTTTAAGTGAATTTTATAAAAAAATTAGCCTTATAACTCTTTCAAAAAAAGGTGTTGAGAAAATAGGAGAATACGCTACACATCTCGCTGAGTATGAAGAATTAAAAGGTCATGCTTTGAGTATAAAATCTAGAATAAATAAGGAGTAACAAAATTTGTCGAAACAAGATTTATTGGAATTTAAAGGTAAAGTAATCGATTTATTACCTAATGCCATGTTCCGAGTAAAGCTTGAAAATAATCATATTGTTACAGCTCACACAGCTGGAAAGTTGAGGAAGAATAGGATTAGAGTTCTTCAAGGTGATAATGTAACAGTCGAAGTAACACCTTATGATTTGACAAAAGGAAGAATTATTTTTAGGTTTTAAATAATGGCTTCGTAGCTCAGTTGGTAGAGCAGAGCCCTGAAAAGGCTTGTGTCGCTGGTTCGAGTCCCGCCGAAGCCACCATTTTAGAAATAAAACCTTGCAGCAAAAATGCTTGCATTCAATTTTAAAATCTAATAACTATCCCGCTAGCTGAAGTTTAGCTAAGTTTAATATAATAAAGAAAGAGTAAAAGAAAAGTATGAGTACATTAAAAGGAAAAGTAAAGTGGTTCAACGGTAAGAAGGGCTACGGGTTTATAGAAAGAGAAGACGGAGAAAAAGATTGTTTCGTTCATGCAAGCGCAGTTCGTGAAGCAGGACTTCGTTTTTTGAATGAGAACGACGCTGTAGAATTTGAAATTCAGGATGGAGACAAAGGTCCAAGCGCAGTGAATTTAAAGAAAACTTCTTAAAATTTATTTCATTTAAAATTTTGTATAGGAATAAAAGTAGGTAAACCCTATGAATATTCCTATACAATACATACTTGCATTTTAAGTCTAAAATGCTATTTAACCTCCATGATTAAAAATAGTAAAATTTTAGTATCTCACAAAAGACATCATTTTCATGCTGGCTTGCAGCTAGCTATTTAACTATTTTAAAATTTAAATTTAACTCTAATTAGTATAAAACAATAACAGGCCCTGGTGGTGAAATGGTTATCACGAAAGTTTGTGGAACTTTAGTTTTTGGTTCAATTCCAAGCCAGGGTACCAAAAAATGAATAAAGAAAATAAATTAATACCTGGGTTACCCTCAGGATTTGAGGATCGTTGGGATAAGAAACTTCTTCTCAAAAAAAAGCTGTTATCAGTAATTGAGAATAATTTTATTAAGTTTGGTGCTGAACCACTCGAAACACCATCGTTCGAAATAAATGAAAATATAGGATCTTTTCTAGCAGAAGATGAAGCTAATCCTATGTCTGATGTATTTTCATTTAAAGATGGAGATAAAAATATTACCCTTAGATATGACCTATCTAGCCCTCTAGCAAGATTTGTTGCTCAATATAATCAAGAGTTGCCTTCAATTTATAAAAGATATGCTATTCAAAATGTATTTCGTAACGAAAAGGCAGGCAATGGAAGATATAGAGAATTTTTGCAGGCAGATTTTGATATTGTAGGAAATGTTAGTTCATCACAAGCTAACGCTGAACTTTGTAATTTAATTTCAGCAACACTTTTTGAATGTGGATTAAAGAAAGATCAGTTTACGATCAATGTAAGTAACAGAAAAATAGTTCAAGGTTTACTTGATGAATTACAAATAACTGAGGAAAAACAATTAAAAGTTATTAGGGCAATCGATAAACTTGATAAGCCTGGATTTGGAATAAAAGGTGTAGAGGACCTTTTGAGAAAGGAAAGAAAAGATACTAGTGGTGCTATTACAAAAGGTGCAGACTTAAATAATAAGCAGGTTTCACAAATATTAGATTATTTAAAAATTAAAGATTTAGATGAATTAAAAAAAAATTTAAAAAACTCATTATCGCAAGAAGGAATCAAGGAATTAGAGGACTTTTTTGAGTTCCTCAGATATGGATCAAACTTAGATCAAGTCAAAACTAACTTCACAATTGTCAGAGGCTTGGCGTATTACTCTGATTTCATAGTTGAAACTAATTTAAATTTTAAAGTTACAAATAATAAAGGTAAAGAAGTAGATATTGGCAGTATTTGTTCGGGTGGAGCCTATGCAAAACTTATTTCAAGGTTTAAAGGAGTTGATATTCCAGGTACAGGTATAAGTTTTGGTGTAGATAGACTTCTGTTTGCATTAATGCAATTAGATCAGTTTCAATTAGACGAACAAAAACCAGTTTTAGTGTGTGTGATGGATCAAAAATACTTAAAAAACTACTACGAAATTTTAGATCTTTTAAGACAAAACAATATTAATTCAGAAATATTTTTAGATACCAAAAAAAATCTCGGTAAGCAGCTTACTTATGCAAACAAACGCCAATTAACAGTTGCAGTAATCTGTGGAGAAAATGAATTTAAAGATAATACAGTGACCATTAAAAATTTAAAGGGTGTAAAGGGTGAGAACAACAAAACAATTCCCAAGAAAGATTTAATAAATGAAGTCAAAAAACTTATCTGAAAATATACTTAAATCTTTAAAATCAAGTGGATTTGATTACATAGATTTAGATACAGTAATTCCAACTAATCTAATTCTTGAGAGATCTGGGGAGTCATTTAGAAGTTTAATTTTTTCATTTATGGATCAGAATGGAAAGGAAATTTGTTTAAGACCTGACTTAACTATTGCTTCATGCATCAAATATCTTAATCAAAAAAAAAAGAGATCTTCAAAAGTATTTTATAGTGGTCAAGCATTTAGAAAAGTTCAGAAAAAAAATGAAAAAATTATTAGAGATCAAATAGGTTTTGAGATCATAGGATCAAAAGATGAAAAAATAGATGATAAGCAAATAATAAATACTGGTATTAAAGTTTTAAATAAATTTAGATATAAGTCTGGGAGTATAACAATTGGAAATGTAGAAATTTTTCACTTATTGATAAATAAATTAGATATTCCAAAGAGGTGGAAACTAAGATTGCAAAGACATTTTTGGCGAGAGGATTATTTTAATGAATTATTGAGACGTCTAGAGACTAATTCAGATGTAGATGAAACTATCGTTGAGTTAGATAAAAAAAGATACCTTAAACTATGCAAGCAAAATCAAAACAGAAATATAGCAGGGCGTTCCTTAAGAGAAATACTGATCAGATTTGATAACAAAATTAAAGATCCTAGAAGACAAGTAAAAGGTCAAAATGTAGTAAAGATCATAAGGGAATATTTAAAAATTAATTGCAAAATGAGTAATGTAGCAACTACTCTAAATGCTTTTTTTAAAAAAAATAAAATAAATCTTACTGTTGGTAAAAATTATTTTCCAATCACAAAAAATAAAGTTTCTAAATTAAATGTAAATTTTTCATCTTCTTTTGGTAGACATCTGGAATATTACACAGGGATGGTATTTAAGATTATAATAAATTCAAACTCTAGAAAAATACAGGTTAATGGAGGTCGTTATGACAATCTCATTTCTGATTTGGGATCTTCAAAAAAAATTCCAGCAGTTGGAGGTGCAATAAGTTTAAATGATTAAAATTGGTATTCCAAGCAAGGGTCGATTAAGAAAAGATAGCTTAAATATATTTAAAAGTAAAAATCTCAAAATTCTATCAGAAAGAGGTGATAGAGATCTCTTTGGATATATAAAAGGAAATAAAAGTATAAAAATTATTTATCTACACGCTAGAGAAATTATCGAAAGATTGGGTGATGGATCTCTAGATATTGGTTTTTCAGGATATGATTTATTAAAAGAAACTGAATTCAATATCCAAAATAAAGTTAATATTGCAAAAAAGCTTAAATATGGACATGCAACTTTAGTATTAGCTGTTCCAGACGAGTGGATTGATATTCAGACACTAGCTGATTTAGAGGAAATTTCCTTTGATTTTAAAGATAAAAAGAAAAGTAGGATGAGAGTTGCAACAAAATATCCAAATCTAACTAGAGAGTTTTTATTTTCAAAAGGTGTAACTCAATTTAAATTAGTTCCTTCTCTTGGAGCAACTGAAGTATATCCATTTACTGGTTCATCAGAAATTTTATCAGATATAACTAGTACAGGTGAAACTTTACGTGCGAATAATCTAAGAGTCTTAAAAGATGGAAATATTCTTAAAAGTACTGCAATTTTAATGTTTAA
Source organism: Pelagibacteraceae bacterium AG-325-E23 (assembly GCA_003282945.1). Lineage (GTDB taxonomy): Bacteria > Pseudomonadota > Alphaproteobacteria > Pelagibacterales > Pelagibacteraceae > Pelagibacter. The sequence goes on along the minus strand of QBYG01000002.1, from coordinate 42,508 downwards.
TAAAAAATTAGGTAACAAAAAAGGTTTGAAGAAAATTTTAAACTTGCTTAGCTCTTAACTCTCACTATTATCTTAAATCTATGGATACGATTCTATTGATAATCTTGCTTTTATTGTTTGGTGCAACTTTAGGGATTTTGTATCTAAATTTAAGGCCAAAACCTAAAGAAGAGAACGAAAATAAAGATGTTGAGGAAATAGCTAATTTAAAGTCAGAAATCGTTTCTCTAAAAGATACTTTAAATAATACTATTAATAATTCATTAGGCTCAATGTCTACTTCATTTAATAATCTTTCTACAGGTGTTACTAAAGATATGACGGAAGCTTTAACTAAAGTAGATGAAAAAGTTGGCAATTTTAATCAACAAGTACAGTTATTGAATCAAAGCCAAGAAGGTATAAGTAAAATTTTAGCAGGTGTTAAAAAATATGGAACGCTTGCTGAATTTAGTTTGGATGCTTTAATTAAAGATTTATTACCAGCCTCTCAATTCATGACTAATGTTAAAATGAAAGAAGATACAAGTGAAAACGTTGAATTTGCAATTAAACTTCAAGGTGATGTAATGGTTCCAGTTGACTCCCATTTCCCAGTTGAAAAATTTAAGGCAATCACTGATGGTTATGATGCAGATGATAAACGAGCTGTTGCAGATGCTAGAGCAAAATTAGCATCAGCCTTTAAAGTTAAAGCTAAAAGTGTAAATGAAAAATACATAGTCCCACCAAAAACTACAGATTTTGCTATCGTTTATGCACCAACTGAAAGTTTGTATAAAGAATTGACTGAGTACCAAGATCCAAGCACAAAAGAATTATTAACCCAAGAATTAATGAGGAAACACAAAATTGTAATTTGTGGACCAAACACTTTCTCTGCTTACCTACAGTCTTTGCATATGGGTTTTCAATCCCTCAAAGTTCAAAAGGGAGCAACTGAAATATATACTCATTTAAAAACGATTAGCACACGGTTTTCAAGACATTTTGATAATATTATAGTCTTGAATAAAAAACTAGAAGAGGCAATGGCTGTTGTTAATAAGTTTGGAATGGATGCAAGATCTATTACGAGAACTTTGGAAAACATAAAAGATCCAGAGCAGTTCGAAAAAGCTCTTAAAACAGATAATGTAGAAAAACTTGAAGACCTTCCTAGACAAGCTAAAAAATAAATTTAATTTAAATATAATTTCTCATATAAGAAATGCATGAAATGGAATAATAAATTTAATTATCCGAAGTCCACAAGATCAATTGAGGATGGTTATAGAAAATATTCTTTAGGTGAAGCAAAACTTCCAAGTGTTACAACAATATTAAGTGCTACTAAATCTGACGAAGAAAAAGCTGCTTTGGCAAACTGGAGGGAAAGGATAGGCTTTAAAGAAGCTGATAGAATTAAAACAGAAGCATCTTCAAGAGGAACATCGATGCACTCATATATAGAGGATTACTTAAGAGGCAGAATTAATGAAAGTTTTTTTGAAACTAATGAACAATTTAAAAATATGGCTAAAGAAATAATTGAAAAAGGTATAGATAGTAAATTAGATGAAATCTATGGAATTGAAGAAACTTTGTATTATCCCGAACAATATGCAGGCACAGCTGACTTAATTGGCATTTATCAGGGCAATGATGTTGTTATCGATTTTAAACAGAGCAATAAACCAAAAAAAACAGATTATATTCAAGATTATTTTTTACAACTTGGAGCATATACTCTAGCTCATGATATTGTTCATGGAACAAAGATGAAAGCTGGGATAATTTTACTTTGTACAAAAGATATTTTGTTCCAAGAATTTAAAATAGAAGGTGCAGAATTAGAGATGTATCAAAATTTATTCTTAGGAAGGGTCAAAAAATTTTACGAGATGAATAATATAGCTTGACTTTAACAGACCATTTCATAGAAGAGATAAAACTAACTAGAAGCTACTTGTTTAGATGCAACGGTTTAGTCCTAAAAAACTTTCCAAAAACCCATCAAAACATAGCTAATTTAAGTTTTAAAATATGAATTTAGCAATTTGGGATATAGAATCATCAAGTGCCAGCACTGATTTTGGTAGTATTATTGAGATTGGTGGAATTTTAGTCGATGAAAACTTTAAAGAGAAAGACCGATTTAATTTAAGATGCAGTCTGCCTGAAGGAGAGATATTTCAGGCCATGGCCTTAATAGTCAACAAGACATCAATAAAACAACTAACTCAAACAAACTTAAGTCACTATCAAATGCTGGGTGAAGTTGAAAAAATATTTAAAAAATGGAGTCCCGCAATATTTTTAGGTTGGAGCAGCCTTAATTTTGATGAAGAGATGATAAGGAAAGAGTTTTTTAAAAATATTAGATATCCTTATATTACTAATGCAGCACCTAATAAACGACATGATGGTATAAACATTGCACGAGCTGCGTATGCTGTAGATCCAACTATCTTAGAAACGGAAATTAATGAAAAAAATAATCCTGTATTTAAACTTGCATCATTAGCTCAAATGCAGGGCATTGATGCAAGTGATGCTCACTCAGCACTTGCTGATGCCGAATTGACAGCAAAAATTTTAAAGATTGTTAAAAACAAACAAGAGCACACTTGGGAATCTTTTTTAAGAACCGCAAATAAATCTGATACAGAAACCATAATGAAAAAAGGGGAAATTGTTACTTTAAATGAATATTATTATGGTAAATCCAGACTACATCTAGTTGTACCATTACATCAAAAACATTGTATGCACCCAATTTACCAAGGATGGTATTACTCCATAGATTTGAGAACTGAAATTCAGTCTTTAATAAAAAAATCAATAAACGAATTAAAATCAGAAATGAAAAAGTCTCCAAAATTTTTAAGAACAATTCGTGCAAATAAAGCACCTATTATAATTGATGCAAAATATGGAATGAGTGCTGAGCCTTATAATAAACTAGATAAAAACGTAATTAAAAAAAGAGCAGAATTTGTTCAAAATAATGAACAATTTTCCCAAAATATTTTGACAGCCTTAAGGGAAGTTGCTGAAGAAAAAGAGCAATCAAAATCTCAAGAGGATATTTACGCTGAAGAAAGTATTTATACAAAATTTACTTCAAATAAAGATACAGCTCTTTTCCCAACTTGGCATGCAGCACCATGGAAAGAAAAATTAAATTTATTAGATAAATTTGATGATGATAGATTAGTTGCATTTGGTAAAAAAATTATATTTCAAGAAGCCCCAGAAGTTTTGCCGGAGACAATGTATAAATCAATAAGAAGAGAAATTGCTAAAAGAATACTAAGTGAAAGAAAAGAGAAATGGTGGACAATACCTACTTTATATAATGAAATTGATACTTTAAGAGAAAAATACACCAATGAAAATGATAACGAAAAATTAGCTCTGTTGGATGAATTTAATACTTATGCAATGTCTATTCAAAAAAAGTACGAGAATGTTTAATGTATAAAATTCAATTTACGCATTTTTAACTGTTGAAAAAATAAATTTAATTTATATAAAACTTATATGGCAACAGTAAAATCTACAGATGAAAGTTTTGATCAATTAGTTAAAGATAATAAGATATTAATTTGTGATTTTTGGGCAGAATGGTGTGGTCCATGCCATATGGTGGCTCCCAGCTTGGAAGAAATTTCAAATGAAATGTCTGAACAATTATCTGTAGCAAAACATAACATTGATGAAGAGCCAAATACGCCAACAAAATATGGTGTTAGAGGAATCCCTACGATGATTTTGATGAAAGATGGGAAACATGTTTCAACTAAGGTTGGAGCGGTTCCAAAAAGTGAAATTGTTTCTTGGATAAAAGAAAATATCTAGTTTAATCTTAAAATTTCTCCAGCAAGATATAGTGAACCTAAGCAGAGTATAATAGTATTTTCATTTTTTGATAAGGATTTTATGCTTTCTTCAATTCCATTAGAAAGCTTCAAATTTAATTTTAAATTATCTAGCTTTTTTCTAAAATCTTCCTTTGCAATTGCACCATCTTGATTAGGAATATCAATTAAAGTAATTGAATTTACTATATTTTCAAAAGCTTTTATAAATTCTGTATGTTCTTTATCTTTCATCATACCCACGATTAGATTTACTTCTTCACTTTGATTTTTAATCCAATTAGCGATAGAAAAACTTGCACTAATGTTGTGACCACCATCAATTATAAGTTTATTATTACCTGCAATATCTTTTAATTTACCAAATTTTATCTCTTCAAGTCTTGCTTTCAATGAAATATTTGTGATACCACTTATAATATGTTCGTCTTTTATATTAAAAATCTTTCTTGAAGCAGCAATTGAGGTACTAATATTATAAAGTTGATGATCTCCAAGAATACTTGGTTCAGGTAATACTAATTCTCCAAGTTGGTCTTGATATTGAATAAATCCGTTCTCAGATTTTGTAATATTAAAATCTTTACCAAAATAATATTTATTAGAAGCATTATTTTTTAATGATTGTTCTATTTTATCCCTTATTTCATTATTTACTTGTTTATCAACAAATATATTGGAGTTTAAAAGCTTAGCTGTTTTCTCATGTATTACGCCATCAATTGATTTATTTTCAAGCCACTGAAAGTGATCATTGTGGATGACACCAATGAGTGTCATTAAATTTTCCTTAAAAACATTTGTACTGTCAAATTGATGAAATAATCCTGCTTCTATAATATTAATATTATCTTTGAAACTTTCAGCATGTTTTAAAAATGCACAAGTTAAAATTTCAAATAATGTAGCATTGTCATGTCCTAAAGTTTTTTCAACATCAGTCAGCAACTCTATTAAATCTTCTTCATTGATTTCCTTATCTTCAAAAACGTATCTTTCTGTATAAGAGAGTAGGTGGGGAGAAGTGTAAAGATTAGTTTTGTACCCACCCTTGTTTAGTATTGATTTAAGACTATAGCACATGCTTGCTTTAGCATTAGTTCCAACAACTGTGATAACGTTTTTTAATTTATCTTGTGGATTACCCAGTTTTTTTAATAGATTAAAAGTTCTTCCTAGAGATAAGTCTAGCTTTTTTTTATGATGCTTCTCTAGTTTGGATATTAGTTTCTGAAGTTTCATTTAAGTTTTCTAAATGTATATCAGAATTTTTTCTAAGTAATATCGATAGAAGGTTCCCCACTTCTTTTTGAATATCTTTTCTTTGAACAACTCTGTCAACAAAGCCATGTTTCTCAACAAATTCGGCTGTTTGAAAATCAGAACTTAATTCTTCCTTAACCGTTGCTTGAATTACTCTTTTTCCTGCAAATGCTATTAGGCATCCAGGTTCAGCAAGATGAATATCTCCTAACATTGCAAAAGAGGCAGTTATTCCTCCAGCAGTTGGATCAGTAAAGCAAACTATATACGGTAAATTGTTGTTTTTTAGTTCATTTATGGCAAGTGTTGTTCTAGTCATATTTGCTAAGGCAATTGTAGACTCAAACATTCTTTGTCCACCTCCACAAGGAAAAAATAAGTAAGGGGTTTGATTATCTATTGCATGTTGTACACCATAAATAATTGCTTCTCCCTCAGCAGCACCAACTGAACCCCCGATAAAATCAAAGTTAATTGCACCTGCTGTTACTTCTATTCCATTTATTTTTCCTTTTGCAATCATAACCGCACAATTTTGGTTTGTCTTTTTCCTCGCAATTTTAAGCCTGTCTTTGTAAGATTTTGTATCAACCCAATTTAATGGATCTTCTGTAGGTATTGGAGACTCCAAAATTTGATATGCATTCTTACCAAAAACTATGTCGAACCTTTGTCTACAACTAATTCTATGATGCTTTCCACAAAGATTACAAACCCATAAATTATTCTTTAAATCTTTTTTTAATATTGGACCTTTGCAACAACTAGTCCAATCTGAATTCGCTATATCTTCTTTTGAAGGTCTTTTTCGAAGCACCTTCTTTATTTTTTCTCCAAAATTTATAGCTTTTGTCAACCAATTCATGATATTTTTTTTTTCAGTTTACTTACCATCTTACTTACATTTATGACAGGATTTTGTCTATTGCTTAAACTTCTAGTAATTTCTTTACAAATTTGACTTCCTACGACTAGCCCATCTGTATTTTTAAAATTTGATATAGTTTTTTCAGTTATCCCAAAACCAATAACACAATTTTTTTTAGGGCTTATTTTTTTAATTTTATTGTAATTGGCTAATATTCTTTTTGGAGAAACTTTTAGCTTTCCACCAGTAGTAGATAACATACTTATATAATAAATCATATCATGTGAATCTTTTGTAATACTTTTTAGTCTTTTATTTGATGTTGTAGGAGATAATAGTTGGATAAAATTAATTAAATTTTTTTTACATTTTTTTGAGAAATTTTTATTTTCTGGCCATGGTAAATCCACAACTATTAAACCATTTACTCCAGATTGTTTACATTTTTTTAAAAAATTATTTTCACCATATTGGTATATCATATTATAATATCCCATAAATATTACAGGTTTTGAATTTTTACTTTTTTTAAAATCACTTACAATTTTAAAAATATCATTCATCTTAATACCATTTTTAATTGCTCTGTAAGAACTGGTTTGAATTTGACCTCCATCTGCTACAGGAGTATTATGAGGTACGCCAACTTCCAAAATATCTGCATGATTAGAAATTGCTTTTAATATTTCCAAAGACTGCTTCTTGGAGCTATCACCAGCAACAGTATAAGTAAGTAATGCTGGTCTGCTCTCATTTTTTGCTTTTTTAAATGCTAGACTAATTGGATTTAACATATTTCTTTCCCAATCTTTTTTCTAAAATACCTCGGTCTTTATACGCATCACCACAACTATTAATAATTACTATTGTATCCTTGCTTAATTTTTTTGCTTCTTTGATTGCCACAGAAAACGCATGACTTGGCTCTAAAGAGGGTCTTAAATTTTCATATTTTGTTACTATCTGATAGGCTTTTAAAGCTTCTTCGTCACTAGCTGCTGTGTACCGTGCACGCTTAGTATCTTTTAAAAAGCAATGCAGTGGAGATATACCCGGATAGTCAAGACCTGCAGAAATAGACTCAGTTTCCTCAATTTGTCCATCACTATTCTGATTTACGTATTGAGCTGCACCATGCAGTATACCAATTTTGGAACCATAAGTTAAAGGAGCTGCATGTCTTTTGCTTTTAGATGGCCCTCCTGCTTCAACCCCAATAAACTCAACTTGTTTTTTATTATAATCCATAAATTCATTCCAAAAACCAAAACTAGAAGATCCTCCTCCTACACAATTATATAATTTAAGTTTTTTAGGAATTTCACCAAATTCATTTATTAATTGAACTTTAAGTTCTCTAGAGATTTGACTAGTGCTCCACCCGCATATTCGAACAAAAATTGCAGGTCCTACTGTACTGCCAACACACATCGCTGTTGTATCACAATTGGCAACCCAATATCTCATACATTCAGATACAGCATCTACTAATGTTTGACTTCCTGAATATACAGGAATTACATCTGCCCCATTTTTTTTCATTGCTTTAACATTTGGTTGTTGTCTCTTTATATCTTTTGCACCCATAAAAATTTTACATTTCAAACCAAATTTTTTAGCTGCCATACTCAACATTTTTCCTGCATACCCGGCACCAGTGTCACCGATTATAACTTTTTTCCCTTTTCTTTTAGCTAATAAACAATGTACGGTTGCATTATATATTTTGTGAGCTCCTCCGTTAGCATCAGAAACAACCTTGGACCAAATTTGAGCTCCACCAACATGTTTTGTTAAATTATTTAATTTAATAAATCTCGTAGGTGTTCCAATCCAATTTTTAAAATACTTATCTCTTTCTTTTATAAAGTTTTTGTCATTCTTTAATTTATTAAATTGCATTTCTAAATCCTCTATAGGTTTCTTGAGTGTTTCTGGTACAAAATTTCCTCCAAATTTACCTCCCCAAAAACCAAGCCTATCTCCTTGATCTATAACGGGAATTCTTTTTTTAAGTTTCATTTTTAGTTGCAAGATTTAATAGTTTATCAATTTTTTTTAAATCTTTTTTACCTTTCTCATTTTCTAAAGAACCACTTAGATCGATGTAGTAATCTTTATTTTTAAATTTATGAATATCTTCTATTTTTATATTTCCAGCAATCATTTTATTTACAGAGTCAGGTATAGGATTTAATAATTCATGATTAAATCCAATTGATTTCTCGTAGCCTTTTCCATCAAAAAGAATTAAATCTGAAACTTCATCATAATCTTTATATATATCTACGTCTTTTCGACTATTAATTGTTAAAGCAGTAATAACTTTGATATTATAACTTTCCTTAATTATTTTTGTCTTTTTAGGGCTTACATCATACAGTTGATAAAAGTCAAAATTTAGTTCTTTAATTTCCTCTAATATTTTATCATCTGGATCAACAAGAACAGCTACAAAACTAGTCTCTTTTTTTTTTATATTAACTAACTGTTTTAATTTCTCATACTCTACATATCTCCTACTTTTTTTGTAATTACTAATGAAGCCCACAAACATTGGAGGAAATTGATGATTTACAATATAGTTTAAAGTCTCAAGATCAGAGACCCCACAAATTTTAATTCCTTTGACCATTATTTTAAATGATAGATTAGTTTTTGAAGATTATTTTTAATATTTCCTTTGGTAATTGGTCTACCAACTACTAACCAGTCACTTCCATTTTTATATGCCTGTTTTGGTGTTAAGGTTCTTTTCTGATCATCAATATTAGAATCAAATCTAATTCCAGGTGTTATTATTTCTTTTTTAAATACTTTTCTGACAATATTTACTTCTTTTGGGCTGCAAACTATTGCATCTAGTTTTGCTTTATTGGCCAATTTAGCCTGTTTAAGTACAATTTTTTTAACTTCACTGTTATATCCAATTTCTTTGAGTGATTTATTATCTAAAGAAGTAAGAATTGTTACTCCAATTAATTTAGTATTACCTGAAACTTTTTTAGCAGCTTTTAACGCTTCTAATCCTGAACTTATATGTATTGTTATATAATTTAATTTTAAATCTTTTACTGCTTTAATTGTAGATACACAGGTATTAGGTATATCCATTATTTTATAATCACCAAAAGTAATTTTATTTTTCAGTTTTGATAAAAAATTTCTTCCTTTTTTAGAGTTCAAAAACTCTAATCCAAACTTATAACCAATTTGTAATTTTGGACTTTGAGTTTTTTTTATTATTTCTTTAATTTTAATTGGATTTTGACTATCGCAGGCAATAAATATTTTATTCTTTTTCATTAATTTTTTTTGTCCATTCTTTAGACATTTTAAATAATATTGATTTCTTTTCTGGAGTATTTATTTTCTCATTTGTTTTAGGATTTCTAGAAACTCTTGCTCTTTGGATCCTAGGCTCAAAAGAAAATACCTCTCTCAGTTCTACTCTTTCACCTCTTTTAAGCGATTCCTGTATTTCATAAACTGCAATATCAAGTAATTTAATCAAATCTTTTTTTAAAAAATTTGGGTAGTTTTTTGATAATTCTTTTATTAAGTCTGATTTTACTACTGACAATTTTTACTCAGTATCCTTATTCTTTTTTTTATCATCTAATTGCTCGGAGAGCGAAGAAAATGGAAGATTTTTTCCACTTAAAGGACTTGAATGCTCTTTAATCGCTTTAGCATTCATTATTTCTTCAAGTAATTTAATGCTCAAAGAAACCTTTCGCTTTTCGAAGTTTAATTCAGATATGGCAGCATCTATTCTTTCGCCTCCCACAAATCGCGAAGGTCTTGCATCTGTGCTACTCATTGCTATTTGAGATTTTTTAATTAAAATTTCTAAGTCGCACTCCTCAGGTTTGACATTTAAACCTTTATTATCAGAGGAAATGACTTTAATTGTAACCACATCTCCTAATTTTTTATTTTTAAACCAATCAAAAGGATCATTTTGCAATTGTTTTAAACCAACTCTTACTTTTTGGTCGCTAGTTTTTATTTCCAGAACTTTTACTTTAAGTTTATCTCCCTTTTTATACTTTTTAAGTTCCTCATCAGGTTTACCAGTGTATGAAAGGTCATTTGAATGTAAGAAACCATCAATATCGAAGTCTGCCAATTTTAAGTAAATAGCATATTCATTAGAATTATTTACTATTCCATCAATATCAGATCCTACAGGATAGTTATTCTCAAGTATATTATAAGGATTTTCCTTTGTAAGCCTATGTGATATTGCAACTCTTCTCTTTTCTTTATCAATCTCTGTAATTACACAGTCGATTTGATCTCCAACATTAAATATTTTTTTTGGTGAAATATTTTTTTTAGTCCAGCTAATTTCACTACTATGCAGCAAACTACTTAGTCCAGGCTCTAATTCGCAGAAACACCCATAGTCAGTAATTTTTACAACTTTTACTTTATATTCATTCCCTATTTGGTAGTTAGATATGTGTTCGAATGGATCAGGCGACAACTGTTTAAGAGAACATCCAACTTGTAATTTTTCCATATCAATTGAAATTATTTTTAAATTATGCTTTTCCCCTATGTTAAAAACCTCATCAGGATGATTCACCCTACTATAACTTATCTCTTGTAGATGACATAGTGTGTCCAAAGTTCCTTCAGGAGTAGTTACTTCGAAGAAACAGCCAAAAGAAGAGTATCCCTTTACAACAGCATCTTTGATAATATCTCCAACTTTGAATTTTTCAATTATTTTGACTTTATCCTCTTTTTTGCTTGAAGAAACTACCTGTCTTCTTGATACAACACTATTTCCTCTTACCATATCAAGTTTTATGAGAGCAAATTTTTGTTCTACACCTATTAAATGATCAATGTTTTTCATAGGCTTATCAGAAATCTGAGATCCTGGACAAAACATAAGCGAGCCTGTCTCAACGTGTTCTACAATTACACCGCCTTTTGTTTTTTGAGTAATCTTTCCATTAATTAGTTCATTATTTTCATAACATTTGACAAGCTTGTTCCAGCCTTTAATCTTTTGAGCTTTTTGGGCTGAGACAACTACATCTCCATTTTTATCTTCAATTTTTTCTAACAATACAGATATTGTGTCACCTTCCTTAATTTCTTCCGAGGTACCAATCATCTTCATTTCATTGATATCAATTACTGGTTCACTTTTTAGCCCTGCTATAAAAAGAAAAAGGTATTTACTTGTTATTTTTGTAACCTTACCTTCTATAATTTTTCCTTCTTCAATCTTATTTTTAGATAATTGACTGCTAAGTAGTTTTTGAAATTTTTGTGAGGCAGGAGATGATAAATCTTTGTAAATTTCCATTAATTATTTAATTTTTTATCCATTATTGCTTTTATCTTTTTAAAGCAGGCTTTCTTACTTAATTTAGTGGTATTAATCAAGATAGAATCTTTTGTTTTTTTTAGAGGTCCATATTTTCTTTCTTTATCCGATTTATCCCTGATTCTAAGGCTTTTAAGCACTTCTTCATATGCAATTTTTTTATTTAGGCTCTTGTATTCCATATACCTTCTTTTTGCTCTTATCTTAATGCTTGCAGTTATGAAAAATTTAAAAGTAGCATCTTTTAACTGCACTGTAATAATATCTCTACCATCTAAAACTGAGCCATTGTATTTTTTTGGAGGTTGATAAGCGTATTTTTGCTGAAATTTATGAACTATATGTCTAATTTTTTTATCTTTTGCAATCTTTGCTGCAGATAAGGCAACATCATTTGAAAGTAAGCTTTTATTTTTTAAGTAACTTAATTTCATATTACCTATTTTATACTTAACTAAATTATATGAAAAATTTTTTTGATTTTGAAGTTTTAACATGCCTATATATCTGTATATTTTACCAGTATCTAGATAAAACAAATTATAATTTTTTGATATCAGTTTAGCTTGAGTGCCTGCACCTGCAGCAGCAGGTGAGTCAATTGCTACTGTAATCATATTTTTTCTTTTTTTCAACTTATTTTACCTCCAATCTTTTTTATAATTTTTAAAAATTTTGGAAATGATGTGTTAGCGCTTTTTTTATCATTAATTTTCCATTTTCCACCTAATGTTAATGCTGTTATACACGAAAGAAAAAAAATTCGGTGGTCTTTTAAAAAATTCTTAATTTCAAAATTTCTGTCTAACGATAAATAAGGATTTCCATGAATATTTAAATCATTATCAAATCTTTCAACTTTTACTCCAACTAATTTTAAAAAATTTACTCCTAAGTCTAATCTTTTAGACTCTTTCTTGTTCATTTCACCCAAATTTTTAAATTTAGAAATCCCCTTAGCTTTTGATGCTGCTAAAAATATTATCAGAAATTCATCTATTGCTGAGCTATTTAATTTTGGTGAACAATTTACTGATTTTAAATTACTCACACTTTTCACACAGATATCAGCTATTTCTTCACCATTATATAATTTCTTATTTTTGTATTTAATATTAGCACCCATTTTATTTAAAATAGTAATTATTCCTATTCTACTTTTATTTATATTTACGTTTTCAATTACTAGCTGAGACTTTTTTGAAAGTAGTGTTAAAACTATGAAAAAAGATGCTGAACTTATATCTCCAGGCACATTATATTTAAAAGATCTAAATTGACTAAGTCCTTGGATTGATAATTTATCAAATGATTTTTTTTTTTGGATTTTTATAGGGTAGTTTAAAAATTTTAGCATTAATTCTGTGTGGTTTCTTGACTTTTTTGATTTGATGATTGTTGTCCCAGGAGTATTTAAAGCGCTCAGTAAAATGCAAGATTTAACTTGCGCGCTACCTATATTTTCACAATAATTAACAGGTCTTAAAAAATCAGATCCTAATATTTCAATTGGAAGTTTATTATTTTTACTTTTTATGTTTACTCCAAAGAGTCTTAGTGGTTTTATTACTCTAGAAAAATCTCTTTGAGATAAACTTTTGTCTCCAATTAATCTTACTTTAAATTTAGATTTTACCAACAATCCTAGGATCAGTCTTGCTAAGGTCCCAGAATTACCAGCGTTTATACTAATATTTTTCTTTATATTAAAGCCGTTTAACCCAAATCCTTCTATATGATAAATACCCCATTTCTTTTTATAGTTTATTCCAAGCTTTTTTATTGTCTTTAGTGCGTTTATTACATCCTCTGACTCTAACAAATTTGATATTTTAGATACTCCTACAGCCTGTGATGCTAGAAGTACGGATCTTATAGAAATACTTTTGTCTGAACTAACCCTTATTTTCTCCTTAAAACTTTTAATTTTTTTATTTATAAAAATGTGATTAGGCACGGTTAGGTTAATTTATTTTAAATTCTTCTCCAAAATATGCTGTTCGTGCACTTGAGTCGTTCACTATTTCGTCAGGACTACCAGATGCAATTATTTTACCGTTAGACAATACAATTGCTCTGTCTACACAGCTTAACAAATCTCTAGCTTGATGATCACAAACTACCACAGTAATTTTCTCAAAAGATTGAAGGTTTACTATTATTTCTTGTAACATTTTAATAGTAAGAATATCTAAAGCTGCAAATGGCTCATCTAAAAGTAAAATACTTGGATCGTTCATAAGAGCCATTGAAATAACTAATTTTTTTTTCTGTCCACCAGAAAGATGTTTTGCTTTTATTTTCAATAAGGCATCAAATTCAAATTGGGCGATAATTTTTTCAATTTTAGATTTTCTAATATCTTTTGCCTTTATATGTATTTCACCAACAAGGTTTAAGTTTTCGTATAGCGTCAAGTCTTGTATAAATCCTCCATATTGAGGTACATATCCAAGTTTAAATTTTGTTGCTCTTTCATAAATCGGAATATTAGTACAATCTATTCCATTAATTAATACCTTTCCAAAACTAGGATCCTTTAATCCAGTAATAATATGGAAAATTGTAGATTTTCCTACACCATTAGGCCCTAACATTCCTAAAATTTCTTGCTGATTTATTTTCAAGTCTAAACTATTTAAAATCTGTCGTTTATTATAAAACATCGATATTTTATCGAGTTTCAATATTGATTTTTGCTCTTTAAATTTCTTTATTCTGAATTTTTTAATTAAAGCCATTAGTTTGCAATAACCTCAATGTTTGTAGTTGCATTTTCAGGATTTATGTTCACATCTTTTGTAGCTAGGTCAAATTCTACAATACCTGCTTTCATAATTGACTGTGGATCTGTTATTTTTACATTATTATATGCAATTGCTTTGTTAGTTTTCATATTTATATCAAAATTTTCACAAGTAATTTTTTTATCTTGATATTCTATTATTACATTTTCATAAAATTTTGAATTTAAATTTGAGGTATTATACTGAGCAAAATTTGAGACAATATAGATATTATCTCTTTTATCTGATTTAATCTCTCCTCTAACATTTTCAAGGTCCAAAATATTATTGTTGTCAGCGTTACTTTTCCCAGAATTAGCTAAAAGGTTAAATCTATTACCTTTTTGATCAACCGATGTATACTCAACATCTTTTACCAAATTTTTTATATCCTTTTTCTTTATAATTTTTTTTTCAAATTTCTCTTTTTGATCTTTATTTTTTATCTTGACATTTTCACTCTTAATTTTTTCTAAGCTAGTATCTTTATTCTCCTTAATTTGTTTTGCCCCTTCTACAGTTTCTGTAGTTATCTTAACTGATTTATTTTTATTATTTTTTATTTTTTCACTTAATTGTTCATTTTTAAGCTCTAATTCAGATATTTTTGCTTCAAGCTTCTCTAGTTGCTCACTATTTTTTAAATTTGATAAGTTAACTTCTTCAACAATATTCTTCTTTGTCTCAAAGTATTTAAAATACACTCCTCCAATAATTAATATTATTAAAGATAAAATTAAAACTTGTATAAAAGTTTTTACCGACATTTAGTTTATATTTGCATCCAAAATATTATGTATATGAATAAAGCCAATCGTCTTATTTTTTTTATTATTCTGATGCACACATAAACTCGTAATTTTTTTTGTATTCATTATTGACAGAGCCTCTACAGCTAAAATATTTTTATCAACACTAATTGGATTTTTTTTCATAACTTCTTTTATTTTTAAACTGTTTAAATTTGTAGTCAAATTCGTGACTCTTTTTAAGTCTCCATCTGTAAGTATGCCTGTAGTAAATTTTTTATTATTTAAAACTACTAAAGTTCCAAGATTCCTTTTTTCAATATTTTTTAAAGCAGCTTTCATTCTTAATTTTTCATTTACAAATGGTATCTTTTTACCAACTAACATTAGATCCTCAACAGTTTTAAGCTTGATTGAAAGTGATCCACTTGGATGGAATTTTTTGAAATCAATTTTTCCGAACTTTTTATATTGCATGCAGGTAATTGCTATCGCATCACCTAATGCAAGTTGAACTGTTGTAGAAGATGTGGGCACATAACTTCCTGGTCCTGCCTCTTTAACAGTTGGAAGTAAAAATTTTACATTTGAATTTTTGTATAAAAGAGAATCTTTTTTTGAAGTGATACCAATTAATTTTATGTTTTTATTGCGGGAAGTATACTGAATTATATTTTTAAGTTCGCTACTTTCTCCACTTAAGCTTAATAATATTACTATATCATTAGAAGTTATTTGACCCATGTCCCCATGACTTGCATTTGATGCATCTAAAAAAAAGGAGGGAGTCCCAGTAGAAGAAAATGTTGCAGACCATTTTTTTCCTATTATTCCACTTTTCCCTACTCCTGAAATAATTACTTTGCCATTTTTACAGTTAAGAATTGTTTTTACAATCTGTTCAAATGATTTTCCAATACTGGATTTTAGTTTTTTTAAGGAAATTAATTCAACTTTAACTACTTCTTTAGCAATATTTAATACTTTTTTATCTATCATTTTAGTGAGACCAGATATCCTCTTTAAAAGATGCAAAATCGAGGTCAACTCTTGTATTTACAAACTTAATAGTTTTATCGTAAAGATCTTTTCTTTCTTCTCTTTCTAGAATATTTTTTAAGGAGTCATAAATTTTATGTAAATATATCACATCTTGGGCACAGTATTTAAGTTGTTTATCTGAGAGTTCACCGCCAAAGTCAGATGATTGTAATTGTTTACTTATATCTATTCCAATAAATTCCTTTATCAAATCTTTTAAACCGTGCTTATCAGAATAACTTCTTGCAATTTTACTCATAATTTTTGTGCAATTAACATTTTCTACATCTACTTCTAGATATTTTTTAATAAATAAAAGATCAGCTCTTGCAAAATGAAATAATTTATTTAAATTTTTATCGCTTAGTACATTTTTTAAGTTTGGTGCGTGGTAATTGTTTTTATCTAATTGTATTATGTGAGCGTCATTATTTCCTGAGGATATTTGTAGTAAACATAATCTATCTCTTGCAATGTTAAGGCCCGTAAATTCGCAATCTATTGCAATCTTGTCACTGAACTTTATTGTATGTGGTAAATCTTTTCTATGTAATTTAATATCTAAATTCATTAATAGATATATATATATGAAAAATAACAATTCAATTTTAATATTTGGTTCATCTGGCCAGATAGGGAAATCTTTAATAAGAAAGTTTACAAAAAATAATTATAGAGTTATTGCGGTAACTAGGAGCATTCATAGAAAAGGGTACCAAATAAAAACCCAATCTAATTTTGGATATTTAGAGTTAGAAGAGGTAAATTCTTTCACTGAGGAAAATATTACAAAATTAATGGAGAAAGCATCCATCTGCATAAATTTAATTGGTATTTTATTTGAAAAAAAAGAAAATCATTTTAACTTAATACATTCAGATCTACCTTCTTTACTGTCAAAGATTGCTTACAAACAGTCTCTTAACCAATTTATTCATTTGTCTGCTCTAGGTATCGAAGCAGCGTCAGATAGTAATTATGCTTTAAGCAAACTGAGTGGAGAAAAAAAAGTAAGGCAAAATTTTCCTAGCTCTGTAATTTTAAAACCCTCTATTGTGTATTCAGTTGATGATAACTTCACAACTAACTTTATGAATTTACTTAGTATATTACCCATAATGCCCCTTTATTATGGAGGTAAAACTAAATTCACCCCTATTCATGTTTCAGATCTTTCAGATATAATTTTTAAAATTGTTGAAAACAAGTTAACTGGTCAAACTATTGAATGTATTGGTCCTGAGGTTTTTACATTTAAAGAATTATTATTAAAAATTTTAAAATCAATTAATAAAAAAAGACTATTATTTTCTATACCTTTGCCATTAGCTAAAATTAATGCTAGATTGTTCCAGCTCATGCCAAAACCATTAATGACTCTTGATCAACTCAAACTATTAAAATATGACAATATCATATCAAAAAATTATAAAACTAATTTTGATCTTAAAATGGAAGCAAATAAAAAGTTTGACGAGGAAATAAATAAGTACAGTTTTAATTGGACTAGTGGAGGTCAATTTTCAAAAAAAAATGACAAGTTAGACTAATGTTAGCAAATATTATTTATTTTACAGTATTCATAATTCTTGCGTTTGTACTTTCTATTGCTGTGAAAGCAATTACCAGAGGCGTAGAGGCAAAACAAATAATTAAAGATGAAAAAAATTTTCAATTTAATAAGGAAAATGAAAATCAAAATTTAGAAGTTGTAACTCAATTGAGAGAACTAAAAGATTTGCGCGATCAAGGAATAATTAATGATGACGAATTTAAAAAAGCCAAAGATAAAATACTAAAGTAAGCTAGGCTGATTTCACCTTCTTTTCGATAAATTGAGGAACTTCATCATTTTTTTCTACTATATCATCTTTTTTACCTTTTGGCTGGAAAACTATCATTAGGTGAAGCGGGCAGTAAGAAAATTTTTCAATAGTTTTTCTTCCACAGAAAGATGCATCCTTTTCATCGGGGTGACCTTCCATATACTTACATGTGTGTTCATTTAAATCTTCTAACTGAAGATTTTTTGCTGGCTCAAAGTTTTTATCTAAAAGAAGAGACCTAAACCTATGTTTTCTGCTTCCCTTTTTAATATTATTATTGTTCTGTGTTATTGTTCCAATACTGTTCTGAGATATAGTAGATCGTGTTTTAATTTTTGCAGAAAGGTTTAATCTGTGCGCTTTTCCTATTACTGCATTTCTACTAACTCCTCCAATTATTTCAGCAATTTGACTAGCTGTTTGGCCTTTACCCCAAAGATCCTTTAGTTTGTTAACTTTTTCGTCTGTCCAGCTCATATTACTATATTTAGTATAATTTAGTTTTTTTACAACACTATCTTGAGATCACAATTAACAGTCTATAACAAGCTTTTTTTATTGTTTTTTAACAATTATTGAAAAAAAAGTTTATTAATAATTACCTATGGTTGAATTACAAAAAAAATATCAAATTGGCTCAAGGAGATTTGGACTTGTCAATTGGATCGGAACTTATTCATTATTTAAAAAAGAAGTTTTAAGATTTTTAACTGTTTCAGGTCAAACTCTATTTGGACCAATATTAACTAGTATATTATTCTTAACAGTTATTTCATTAGCTATTGGAGATCAAAGAGCAGATGTATTGGGAGTTCCTTATATAAAATTTTTAGCTAGTGGTTTAATAATGATGCAAGTAATTCAACAAAGTTTTGCACATTCTAGCTCTTCATTAATGATGGGCAAGATGATGGGTACAATTACTGATGTTGTCCATAGTCCTTTATCATCATCAGAAGTGGTTTTTGCAATAACATTTGCTTCTGCCGCAAGAGGCTTGCTAATTGCTTCAGCTTCAACTTTAATATTTATTTTTTTTATTGATTTATCCATACAGAATTTTGTTTTATGGTTTACGTATTTATTTTTAGGTGGATTAATCTTGGGTTCACTTGGGATTATAGTTGGCCTATACGCAGACAAATTTGATCAAATGAGTACTGTAACCAACTTTATAATTGTACCTTTAAGTTTTTTAAGTGGCACTTTTTATAGCATCGATAGATTGCCTGAATTTTTAAAAATTCTGAGTAATTATAATCCTTTTTTTCATATGATAGATGGATTTAGATATTCATTTATTGGTCAATTAGATGGGTCGGTAACATTTGGAATTACGTTGCTAACTTTTTTAAGTTTAGTTATTACATATTTTGCATACTTTCTTGTTCACAAAGGTTATAAAATTAAATCGTAGTATAAGTATGAGTTCCTTAGCTAAAAATTATAAAAGAAGAAATTTATCTTTCGATAAAGGCAAAGGGTCTTTTTTATATACAAAGAGAGGAATAAAATTTTTAGATTTTGTGCAGGGAATCGCTGTCAATTCCTTAGGTCATGCAAACCCAAATTTAGTAAAAGCAATCAACAAACAATCAAAAAAACTTTGGCATGTTTCTAACTCCTTCATAATTCCAGAGGGAGAAGAATTAGCTAAAAAATTAACAAAGAGAACGTTTGCTGATGCAGTTATTTTTCAAAATAGTGGAGCAGAAGCTACTGAGGCTGCTATCAAAGTTGCTAGAAGATATTTTTATTCTATAGGTAAGCCAAAAAAAAACAGAATTCTTTGTATTAAAAATTCTTTTCATGGAAGAACAATTGCAGCAATAAATGCCAGTGGATCTAAAAAAATGGTAGAGGGATTTGGTCCTAAGGTAGGTGGATTTGATCACTTTAAATTTGGGAACCACAAGGAACTAAAAAGAAAAATTACAAGTAAAACTGCCGCTATAATGATTGAACCAATAATGGGTGAAGGAGGTATTAAAGTCATACCTACCTGGTGCCTAAAAGAAATTAGACAGATTTGCAATAAAAAAAAAATTCTTCTTATTTTAGACGAAGTGCAGAGCGGAATTGGTAGATCTGGTAAGTTTTTTTCATACGAATATGCAAACATAAAGCCAGATATAGTTCCAATAGCAAAGGGAATTGGTGGTGGGTTTCCAATTGGCGCAGTATTAATGACAAAAAAAGTTTCTAAGGCTATGGTTCCAGGTACGCACGGATCAACTTTTGGAGGAAACCCTTTAGCAATGTCAGTCGGAAATGCTGTAATGGATCAAATTTTTAAAAAAGGTTTTCTTTCAAAAGTTAAAAGTAATTCAAAATATTTTATTTCAAAATTAAATAAAATTAAAAATAAATTTCCAAATATTATTAAAGAAATAAGAGGAACTGGATTAATTTTGGGAATACAGTTACATCATGACCAGACAAAATTTATACAAAGCTTAACGAAAAGTAGACTATTAACAATTAGAGCAGCTGAAAATGTTATAAGGATTCTCCCTCCATTAAATGTTAATAAAAATGAAATAAATATAGCTTTAAAAATTATCAATAAAGTTTGTGAAGGATACAAAAAATAATGAAAAACTTTCTTCATATTAGAGATATTCCCCTTAAAGATTTAAAAAAAATTATTTCAGATGCAAAAAATAGAAAATTAAAAAGAAAAAAATTAAATACCCTTGATTCAGACAAAGACTCACCTTTAAAGGGTAAAATTCTTTTACAGATGTTTGAAAAATCTAGCCTTAGAACTAGATTAAGTTTTTATTTAGCTATTAAACAATTAGGTGGAGGATCTTTAACGTTAAGACCAGAGGAGTTACACCTAGGCATTGGTAGTGAAAGTATAGCAGATACATCTAAAATTTTATCAACTTATGGTAATGCTTTTATGTTGAGAACAGATTCGGATAAAAAATTAGATCAATTCAAAAAATATTCAAGTATACCAATAATTAATGGATTAAGTCCATCCTCACATCCTACTCAGGTTTTATCAGATATTTTTACTATTCAAGAAATTAAAAAGAAAAGTATTTCAAAATTAAAACTATGTTGGATAGGTGATGCTAACAACAATATGATGAATAGCTTAGTAGAAGCTTGTATAAAATTCTCTGTTTACCTAAATATTGCATGTCCCAAAAGCTATCAGCCAAATAAAAAGCTTATTTCTTTGATAAAAAAACAAAAAGGAAAAATAAAAATTTTTAATAAAAAAGAAATAGCTATTAAAAATTCTGATGTTGTAATGACAGATAAAGTCATTTCATTAAATGATAAAGTAAATAAGAAAAAGAAACTTAAATCATTTAAAAATTTTAAAGTGGATACAAAAACTATGAATTTAGCCAAAAAAGATGCAATATTTCTGCATTGTCTACCAAGAGGAAATGAAGTTACAGAAGAAGTGTTTCTTGGTAAACAATCTAAAGTATGGCAACAAGCTCTAAACAGAGTTTATGTTCAAAAGAGTATTTTAATGTATTGCTTTGATAAACTAAGGTAGTTGTAAAGGACTATCAGCATTAGCATTCATATATAGAATTACTGAAGCTCTATCTTTCTCTTTTTTTAATCCTGCGAAAGCCATTTTGGTACCCTTTATATATGAAGCAGGTTTTATTAAAAAACTATTCATCTCTTGGAATGTCCAATCTTTTCCAAATGCTATCAGGGCTTTTGAATATTTGTAATCTTCCACAGCTCCCATATTTCTACCTAGTACATTATAAAGTGCTGGGCCAATATTGTTTCTTCCACCTTTTTTAATTGAATGACATGCACTACATTTCTTAAATACTTTCTTTCCATGATCAACATTTCCCATGGCTAATAGGGCAGAAATATCAACTGCTTCAACAGCTGCAGAAGCTTTCGTGCCATCTGTTTCAGCAAATTCAACTTTATAAGCTGATTGACTCGGTTTCTCTACGTAATAGATAATGTCTGAAATTTTAGTTATTCCAAATATAACAACAAAAATAACAACTACCGCTGCTATAATTTTATTAATTTCAAATGAGTCCATGATTTTTAATTATTATCCTCGTATAACATGTTAAACAAAAAAAAAACTAAATTTAAATTTAATTATTGCGTCTGAAAGACGCATAATACTTAGTTTATGAGCAATACAGTAATTTTAATCCCTTCAAGATTAGCTGCAACAAGGTTACCAAATAAACCTTTATTAAAAATCAATAATATTTCAATTATCAATCATGTTTATAAAATTGCAAAATCATCTCTTATTGGAGAAAGTTATGTTGCAACCGGTGATAAAGAAATATTTGAAGAGGTCACTAAGGTTGGAGGAAAATGTATTTTAACTAAAAAAGATCATAAAACTGGAACTGACAGAATTTTTGAGGCTTATAAAGAGCTAAGAGATGACAACATTGAATATGTAATAAATCTTCAAGGAGATGAACCGATGCTTGATATTGAGGATGTTGCAAATCTTCTCAAAAAAACTATTGAAAAAAAATCTAAAATTTCAACATTAGCTTGTCAAATTGAGGACGAAAAATTTTTCTTAAATAAAAATGTTGTAAAAGTAACCACAAAAGAGGAACTTCATCAAAACAATTTATCAATAGCAACATCATTCACAAGAGAAATTAAAAATACTCAAAAAAATATTTACCACCATATTGGAATATATATTTATAATGTTTCATATTTAGAAAGGTTTGTTCAATTAGAGCAAACTCAGAATGAAAAATCGCAAAAACTAGAACAATTAAGACTAATGGATAACAATATTGAAATAGACGTAGGATTAGCAAAAACTAAACCAATTGGTGTAGATACAGATCAAGATTATCTAGAAATAAAAAAAATTATGGAATATAAAAATTAAATTATGAAAATTGCTTATCAAGGTGTAGCAGGAAGTTACAGCGAAAGTTGTGCTAAAAAAATGTATCCAGAGAGTGAAACAATACCCTGTAAAACATTTGATGAATGCTTTGAAAGGTCTAGTGAAGATAATTCAATAAAATCTTTAATTCCAGAGTCAAATAAAACAACTGGAAATATTGGTGTCGAGTATTTAATCTTTAAATATAGACTAAATATTTATGCAGAGCATTTCTTTCCAATTAATCATAATCTGTTAGGATTAAAAGATTCCAAAATAGAAGACATAAAAGATGTTTATTCACATGCACAAGCATTAAGCCAATCTTCAAGTTTTATTAAGAAAAAAAAATTCACAGAAAATGTTAGAGCAGATACAGCTGGTTCAGCAAAATTTGTTTCAGAAACTAAAGACAAATCTAAAGCTGCTATAGCTTCTAGTCTTAGTGCAGAAATATATGGTCTTAAAATTCTACAAGAAAATGTTCAAGATGATAAAGATAACGTGACTAGATTTTTATTGCTTGGTAAAGATATTTTTCAGCCAGATTTTTCAGATGACAACCATATAACATCAATATTATTTAAGTTGAAAAGTAAACCTGCTGCTCTTTACTCAGCACTTTCAGGATTTGCAATAAACGGAGTTAATATGAGCAAACTACAAAGTTTTCCTGAAAAGAACTCATTTTCCTCATATTTTTTTCTATGTGATATAGATGGACATATAGAATCTCCTAAAATCAAAAACTCACTTGAGGAATTGGGTCTGCATTGTCAAGATATGCACGTTCTAGGTGTTTATAAATCTGATAAATTTAGACAAAAATAAATTTATAACTTTCTTGTAGAATAGAAATTTTTATTGATATAATAAAGTTGGAGGCCAGTCAGGTGGTGTTACCACAAATCCCCTAGGATCGAAAGATAGCAAGGGTAGTGAGTATTTTCCAGGTTGGTTGGTCTCCTTAAAAATGACAGAAAATTCGAAAGTACTAGCTTTAAAATACAGACCTCAAGTATTTGAGGATTTAATTGGCCAAGAGATTATTGCTGAAACAATTAAAAATTCAGTCATCTCCGATAAAGTTGCGAACGCATTTTTATTTACAGGGATTAGAGGTGTTGGAAAAACTACTTTTGCAAGAATAGTTGCCAAAGCATTAAATTGTGAAAATGGTATCGAAAATCTTTGCAAAAAAGATTTTTGTGAACATTGTAATTCAATTGTTAACTCAAATCATATTGATGTTTTAGAGATGGATGCTGCAAGTAAGACTGGCGTTGATGATGTAAGGGAACTTATTGAATTTTCAAGATATGGACCAACAACTGCTAAATATAAAATTTTTATCATTGATGAAGTTCATATGTTAAGCAAACAAGCATTTAACGCACTTTTAAAAACTCTTGAGGAACCACCAAAATATTTAAAATTTATTTTTGCAACAACTGAAATCAAAAAAATTCCTGTAACAGTAATATCAAGATGTCAACGCTTTGATCTCTCTAGAGTGAAATCTGAAGAGCTTTTTAATTATATAAAAATTATTAAAGACAAAGAAGGAGGTAAAGTTTCTGATGAAGCTTTAAAATTAATTGTTAAAATTTCAGAAGGATCTGTTAGGGATGCATTATCATTGTTAGATCGTGGACTTGTTGCCAATCAAAATGATGAGGAATTAAATTTAGATAAAGCACAAAGTATTTATGGATATTTTGATAAAAGTTCTCTGATAGAATTAATAAAAAATTTGTTTAGTGGGGATGAAAAAAAAGTATTTGAGTTGTATAGAAAAATTTATGATTCTGGCGTAGATCCCAAAATTTTTTTGAATGATTTTCTTGAGGTTTTATATTACCTAAAAAATATTAATTTTGTAAAATTAGACGGTAATAATTTTTCTTTAAATGATCAAGATTTTAGTAATCTTTCCTCAATATCTGAAAATTTAGACTCAAAGGACATAATCCTTTTTTGGCAATTTACACTTGATACAATGGAGGAAATTAACATAGTTTCAAATCCAAATTTATCAGTTGAAATGTTCCTTTTCAGATTAATGAGAATAAAAGGTTTTAGGGAGAAAGATGCTGAGGAAATTTCTACTGGGAAAAAACCAGATACTTTAATTAAAGAACCTGAAAAAAAAATTTCAAATAAAACTATAGATCAAATCAAAAATATTTCACAACAAGAAAAAATTGAACCAAATTTAAATAAAGATGAAGTAATTAACGAACTTAAAATTGGTTCATTTGAAAGTTTGATAAATTTATGTAAGGAAAAAAAAGAAGCTAATCTTAAGTATGAGCTTGAAACTAATATAAATTTAGTTTCATTTTCTGAGGGTTTAATAGAAATATCTTTTAATGAAAACTTAGACAAAGACTTTATTAAAAATCTGTCTAACAAACTGTACGAATGGACATCTAAGAGATGGATTATCTCCCTATCAAAAAAACAAGGACAAATTTCAAAAAAAGAAAAAAATAAAATTGATAACAAAAAAATATTTGATGATGTTAAAAAGTCTGAAACATATAAAAAAGTGATCGAAGCATTTCCTGATGCAGAATTAATAAATGTTGAGTTAAAAGAGGATTAGAATGACAGATTTTTCAAAATTAATGGAAAAAGCTAAAGAAATTGAGAGCAAAATGAAAGAAAGCCAAGAAAACATTAAAAAGATCGAGGTTGAAGGTGTCTCAGGAGCTAATGATGTAAAGGTCACTCTAAATGGAGAGGGCACCATGATTTCAATAGAACTTTCTGAAAATGTTTTAAAAGAAGAAAAAGTAATATTAGAAGATCTCATTACTGCTGCTCATAATAACGCAAAATCACAACTTAAATCAAAAACAGCAGAGGAAATTTCTAAGGCTTCAGGAAATTTTGGAATACCTGGATTTAAGTGGCCTTTATAATTTAAATGCAAAATATTCCTGAAATAGAAAATTTAATCAAACTAATATCTAAGTTACCTGGGCTAGGACCTAAGTCTGCAAAAAGAATGATTTTGAAAATGATTAATAATCGTCAAGAACTATTAAAACCATTGGCTCAAAACTTAAGTGAAGTATTTAAAAATGTTATTAGATGTAAAATTTGTGGAACTTTAAAATCAAATAATAGTCCATGTGATAATTGTGAAAATAAGAGTAAAAAATTTAATAAAATTTGTGTTGTAGAAAATATTTCAGACCAATGGGCAATAGAAAGTTCATCTATTTTTCAAGGTTACTTTCATATTCTTGGAGGAACACTTTCAAATAATAATAGTCAAAATAAGGAAGACCTGCTGATCAATTCCCTAGTAGAAAGAATAAGTAGGGATAGTATAGATGAGGTAATTTTGGCAACAAGTGCAACTGTGGAGGGCCAAACTACTGCATTTTATATTCAAGATACTCTAAAAAAAACAAACATAAAGATTTCAAAACTAGCTCAAGGTTTACCAGTAGGTGGGGAAATCGAAAATTTAGACGATGGTACTCTTATATCTGCTTTTAAAAACAGAAAAAAACTAGAGGCTTAATTAACTTTTTTTAATTAATCTGTTTAAGTGCAAGAGAGGTTCTGTATAGCCAGAAGGCTGTGACTTTCCATGAAAGATTAATTCACATGCTGCTTTAAAGGCAATGGATTTATCATACTCTGGAGACATACTTTCGTAGTTAGTATCGTCTTTATTCTGTTTATCAACAACTTTTGCCATTTTTTTTAAAATTTCAAGAACCTGTCTATTCGAACATAAGCCATGATGAAGCCAATTGGCAATATGTTGAGATGAAATTCTTAAGGTTGCTCTATCTTCCATTAATCCAATATCATTTATATCTGGGACTTTGGAACAACCTATACCTTGATCAATCCATCTGACTACATAACCTAAAATAGTTTGAGCAGAATTTGAAATTTCAGTATTAATTTCATCAATAGACCAATTAGGACGATCTGCTATTGGAATAGTAAGAAGATCAGATAATTTTGATGGCTCTCTTTTTAATATTGCCTTTTGTTTTTCAAAAACATTTACTTGATGATAGTGCATAACATGCAATGCAGCGGCAGTTGGAGAAGGAACCCAAGCACAATTTGCGCCTGCATTCACATGTCCAATTTTTTGTTCCATCATTTCGTTCATTTTGTCAGGCATGGCCCACATTCCTTTGCCTATTTGAGCAACTCCTGAAAACCCGCATTTTAAGCCTATATCTACGTTATTGTCCTCATAGGTTTTAATCCATTTAGACTCTTTCATATCTCCTTTTTTGATCATTGGTCCAGCTTCCATTGAGGTGTGCATTTCATCACCAGTTCTATCCAAAAATCCAGTGTTGATAAAAAATACTCTATCTTTTAGTGTTCTAATAC
This sequence comes from Pelagibacteraceae bacterium AG-325-E23, assembly GCA_003282945.1. Lineage (GTDB taxonomy): Bacteria > Pseudomonadota > Alphaproteobacteria > Pelagibacterales > Pelagibacteraceae > Pelagibacter. Next base: position 15,503 of record QBYG01000002.1, on the reverse strand, counting down.
ATTCTTTAAGGTTTGCAGATGTTCTTCTTTCTTCATCCATAATTCCACACTTAATTGTATTTTTTTTTAATTTTAAAACTTCTTCAACTTTTGTAAAAATTAAATTTGCAAATTCTGTTTCCTCTGGACCATGCATTTTTGGTTTAACAATATAAATTGACCCTTCTCGCGAATTACCTTTTCTTTTTAAATCATGAATACAAGCAGCTGAGGTTATGAAAGCATCCATTATTCCTTCAGGAACTTCTGATCCATCATTTAAAGTGATTGCAGGGTTTGTCATTAAGTGTCCAACGTTTCGTACAAGCAAAAGACTTCTTCCGTGAAGTTTTAATTTTTCACCATTCAATGAAGTGTAACTCCTATCTGGATTAAGTTTTCTTTCTAATTCTTTACCATTTTTCTCAAATATTGATTTTAAATTTCCTTTCATCAATCCGAGCCAATTTCTATAACAATTCACTTTATCTTCAGCATCTACTGCGGCAACACTATCTTCATGGTCACAAATTGTTGATACAGCAGCCTCAATTATAATATCGCTTATACCAGCAGCATCTCTTGCAGCACTAAATGCTCTAGGATTAATAATTATTTCAAGATGAAGATTATTATTTTTTAAGATTATAGTATTTGGTTTGGCTGCATCCCCTCTATGACCAATAAACTTCTCTAAATCAGATAAATTATATTCTTTATTTTCCTTATAGATAGAAAGTTTTTTATTATTTACTGCCAAACCAGTAATATCTTTCCAATCAAGATCATTTATTGGAAAATATTTGTTCAAAAAGTTTCTGGTGTATTTAATTACTTCTTGTCCTCTTAAAGGATCATACTTTTCACTTCCACTTTCTTCAGACTCTATTATATTTGATCCATAAAGACTATCATATAAGCTTACCCACCTTGCATTCGCAGCATTTAAGCTATACCTAGAGTTCATTATTGGAACAACTAATTGTGGTCCTGCTATATTAGATATTTCTTCATCTAAATTTCTAGTTGTTATTTTAAAATCTTCACCTTCTTTTTTTAAATAACCTATTTCTTCCAAAAAATTTTTATATTTATTATAGTCAATCTCGTGGTCTCTATTTTTTTTATGCCACAGATCTATTTCTTGTTGTAATGTTTCTCTGACTTCGAGTAATTTTTTATTTTTAGGCGCTAATTCATGCACCACTTTGTCAAAGCCTTTCCAAAATTCATCAGGGCTAACATTAGTATCCAATAAAAGTTCATTTTTGACAAAATCAGCTAGATCTTTTGCTACAGATAAGTTGTGGATTTTGATGTATTGCTCTCTCATAAATTGAAAATCTTATAATAAATTGTCATTTTTACGCAATCATAATTACTTATTTTAACAATTTATGGCCTTTTTTGTTTATAATACATACTTTAAATGAAAAATTACCTAAATTTTGAGACAGATATCAAAAATCTTGAAGAGGAATTAGATAAACTGAAAGACCCCTATAATCAGGAAGGTTTATCTGAAGTCGATACTTCAAGAATAAGCAAAGTTGAAGAAGAAATAAATGAAAAGTTAGAGAAAATTTATTCTAACTTAGATCCATGGCAGACAGCATTAGTTGCTCGTCATGAAGATAGACCTAAAGCAAAATTTTTTGTTGAAAATCTTTTTGATGATTTTATCCAACTTTCTGGAGATAGATATTACGGTGAGGACAAAGCCGTTATAGCTGGTTTTGCAAAATTCGATGGTAAATCAGTTTTAGTAATTGGTCAAGAAAAGGGATCAGATCTTAATAAAAGAATAGATCATAATTTTGGAATGATGAGACCAGAAGGTTACAGAAAAACAATTAGACTTATGGGGTTAGCTAATAAGTTTAAAATTCCAATTATTTCTATTGTAGATACTCCAGGGGCATATCCAGGAGTTGGCGCTGAGGAAAGAGGCCAAGCTGAAGCAATAGCAAAATCTATTGAATGTTCTATGAAGTTAATAGTTCCTACAATTGCAATAATAATCGGAGAGGGTGGATCTGGAGGAGCAATAGCTTTAGCATCATCCAATAAAGTAATTATGCTTCAAAACGCAATATACTCTGTAATTTCCCCAGAAGGATGCGCCACCATTTTATGGAGAGACCCAAAAAAAACTTTAGAAGCTGCAACTGCAATGAAAATGTCATCCAGTGATCTTTTAAAATTAAATATAATTGATGAAATAATTCCAGAACCAGTTGGGGGTGCTCATCGAGATAAAGATCTAATATTGGATAATGTAAGAAACTCATTAAAGAAAAATTTAGATTTTTTTGAGACAATGGATAAAGATGAAATTCTTACTCATAGAAAAAATAAATTTTTGTCGATTGGAAGAAATAAAGGATTTACAACACAATCAGAAGATGGAAATGATCTATCTATGAAGGCAAGTGTACTTGAAAATATTAATCAAAACTTTAAAAAGCATTCTAAAATTTATTATGGTGTTTCTGCTATAGCTTTCTTAATTTTGCTTTTAAATATTTTTTTATAAAGCTCCGTGGCAATGTTTATATTTCTTTCCAGAATTACAAGGGCAGGGTTCATTTCTTCCAATCTTTTTTGTTGAAAGCTTGTCAAATTTTTTACTTAAATTTTCATTGCTTTGTTCTTCTTGGCTATTTTCTATGAGCTTTAAATTAAACAAAATTGTAATTAAATCATACTTAAGTTTACTTAATAAATTTTCAAAAAGTGTAAATGCCTCTTTCTTATATTCTACTAAAGGATCTCTTTGTCCATAAGATCTTAAACCAATGACTTGTCTTAATTGTTCTAAATATTGAATATGTAATTTCCAATTTTGATCAATTAGTTGTAAAAAGATTCTTTTTTCTATTTCGTTATATTGCTCTTCATTTAACATTTTTATTCTCTCTTCTCTTGAACTTTTAAATTTACTTTTTATTTTTTCTTCAAACGCCTTATTTTCAAGATTAACTAATTCATTAATTTCATTTTCTTCAAATGATTTTCCAAATAATGATTTTAATTGCATATTGATTTCATTTGATCCTGCATTGGCTAACTTTTTTGTTTTTTTTATTTTCAAATCATCAATAATTTCATCTAGAAAATTTTCAGAATATTGCTTGGAGTCTTTATTTTCTATTACTTCATTTCTTTGTGAAAATATTACTTGCCTTTGATCGTTTAAAACATTGTCAAACTTTAAAAGAGTTTTTCTAATATCAAAATTTCTTGCCTCAACTTTTTGTTGCGCTCTTTCTAATGCTTTATTTATCCAAGGATGGTCTATACTTTCTCCATCTTTAAGCCCGAGTTTTTCAAGTATATTATTCATAGACTCAGATCCAAATATTCTCATTAAATCGTCCTCTAAACTTACATAGAATATAGAACTACCTTCATCACCTTGTCTGCCTGATCTTCCTCTCGCTTGATTATCTACTCTCCTACTTTCCATTCTTTCTGTACCAATGACAAACAATCCTCCCAATTTTTTTATCTCAGCTTTATCACTTTCATCCTGACCTCCCAATTTGATATCAACACCTCTACCTGAAATACTTGTAGTAATAATTATTGAGTTTTTTTTCCCTGCATCTGCAATAATTTCAGCTTCTCTTTGGTGATTTTTCGCATTTAAAACTGTATGTTTTATATTTTTATTATCCAATAGATTTGAGAAGTGTTCAGATTTATTTATACTTGAAGTGAAAACTAATAATGGTTGTCCTTTTGCGTTACATTCAACAATCTTACTAATTATTGCCTCATCTTTTTCTTTACTAGTTCTAAATATTTGATCATTCGAATCTTTTCTGATCATCTGCTTATTAGTAGGAATCGATACTACCGGTAGATTATAAATTTCAAAAAACTCTTCCGACTCTGTTAAGGCTGTACCAGTGCAACCAGCTATTTTTTTGTAGAGCTTAAAGAAATTTTGGTAGGTAATTGATGCTAAAGTTTGATTTTCAGCATTAATTGTTAAATTTTCTTTCGCCTCTAGACTTTGATGAAGGCCATCACCAAACCTTCTTCCTGGTAATTGTCTACCTGTTTGTTCATCAATTATTATTATTTGCCCATCTTTTACAATGTAATCTCTACCACTCTGAAAAAGATGGATGGCACGTAATGATTGATTTACTAAGTGTACAATATGAAGGTTTTCTGGATCATAAAAATTTTTATTTTTAAGTATTCCAGCATTAGAAAATATACTCTCAACATTATCCACACCTTTATTAGTTAATAAAATATTTTTATCCTTTTCATCTATTTCAAAATCCTCTTCTTTTAAATTTTTTACAAGTTTATCAACAGCTATATATTGATTAGTTTTATCTTCCGTTGCTCCTGAAATTATTAGAGGTGTTCTAGCCTCATCAATTAAACAAGAGTCAATTTCATCGACAATCGCATAATTATGTTCTCTTTGAACCATAGTTTCTTTGGAAAATTTCATATTATCTCTTAAATAATCGAAGCCCAATTCACTATTAGTAGAATAAGTTATATCTTTTGAATAATTTTCTTTTCTGTTCAAATCATCTTGCCCAGTATTAATATATCCACAAGTTAAACCTAAAAACTCATAAATCTTACCCATATTCTCGCTATCTCTCTTAGCCAAATAATCATTCACAGTTACTATATGGACACCTTTTTTTTCTAGAGCATTAAGGAAAGCCGCAAGAGCTATAGTTAATGTTTTACCTTCTCCAGTTTTCATTTCTGCAATTTTATTCTCATGGATTACAACACCACCAATTAGCTGAACATCAAAGTGTCTTTCATTTCTAATTCTTTTAGAGGCTTCCCTAACCATTGAGAAAGCTTCAGGCAATACGTCGTTTAAACTTTTACCATTTTTAATATCTTCAATTAGTTTCATGGTTTTTTTTGGAAACATTTCATCAGATAAATTTTGTAAATCTTTTTCTAAAAGATTAACTTTATTGACTATTTGTTGAATTCGGCCTAGTTCCTTTTCATTTCCGCTTTTAATAAGCTTTGAAAATATATTTAGTGGGTTGAACATTTTGATATAAAATTAAATATTAGAAATATATAGTAATTAATTAATTATTTTAAATATCATGAAATTTAACATAAACAATTTTATAAATACTAGCAGCCAAAGCTCCAAAATTGTTGATTTTCAGGATTTAGATCATATTGATGGAGTTTCAATTTCTGCAGTCAGCGCTGGCTTATATAAATTTAAGAGAGATGAATTAGTTTTATTTTATTTTAGAGATGGTGCAAATTATGCATCTGTATATACCCAATCAAAGATAATATCAGAAAATCTAAAATGGAATAAAAAAATTAAAGCAAAAAAAATATTTGCATTATTAATAAATACTAGAAATGCCAATGCATTAACAGGTCCAGAAGGCTATGAAGCATTGAAGAAAATATCTTTAGACTTATCCTCAAAATTAACTGAGATACAGAAAAGAGATGAAGATGCTCCGAAACAAATTTCTTCAAAAGAAATACTTTTTGGTTGTACAGGTACTATAGGAGAGAAATTTCCATTAGAAAAAATTAAAACTTCGTTACCAGAATTAGTTGAGAAAATAAAATATACACAAAACAAATTAATCTGGATGAAAGCTGCAATGGGCATAATCACAACAGATTTAAAGCCCAAAGTATCAATGGCCGAAACAAAAATTGGTTCATCAACAATTAAAATTTATGGAATTGCAAAAGGCTCAGGCATGATTTATCCAAATATGGCAACTACCTTGGGTTATATATTTACTGATGCAACTTTATCCTCATCAGTTTTAAATGATGTCTTAAAAAACAATATAAAGACAACATTCAATGCAATTTCATGTGATGGTGACACAAGTACAAATGACATGGTTTCTATATTTTCAACAAGCAAAGTTAATCATTCAGAAATTAAAAAATATAGTGATAGTAAACTTAAAAATTTTAACAAGGCAGTTCATGAAGTTTTATTAAATTTAGCTAAACAAGTTGTTTCCGATGGAGAAGGAGCTTCTAAATTTATTTCTATTAATTGTATTAATTGCAGAACTGAAAAAGATGCAAAAAATATATCTTTTAAAATAGCAAACTCATTATTAGTTAAGACAGCAATTGCGGGAGAAGATCCAAACTGGGGGAGAATAGCTATGGCAATTGGAAACAGTGACTCTAAAATTAATGAACAAAAATTATCTATTTCTTTTGGGGAATATAAAATTTATCACAAAGGACTTTTATACAAATCTTATAACGAAGAAAAAGTTAAGGAATACATGAAAGGCCAATCAATTGAAATAGAAGTTGATATTGGTCAGGGAATTAAAAAATTTAAATCTTATACTATGGATTTAACAAAAAAATATATTGAAATTAATGCTGATTACAGGACCTAAGTATATTGAAATTGTATAGATTAATATTTAAATACTAATAATGATCAAGTATTTGTTAAAATGTAAAGATTGTAAGCAAGAATTTGAAAGCTGGTTTAGTGCCTCAAATGAATATGATAGGTTGCTTAAATTAAAACTTTTAAATTGTCAATCCTGTGAGTCAATAAATGTTGAAAAGTCCTTGATGTCACCTAATTTATTGAACACTAAGAAAAAAGAAAATTTAAAAGAAATAAAAAAATATAAAGATGTAAGAAAAAAACTTTCCGACTACAAAAAATTTGTTAAAGATAATTTTGAATATGTTGGCGAAAATTTTACTTATAAAGCAAGATCAATTCATTACGATAAAAAAAAACCGAAAAAAGGCATCTATGGTAGTGCTTCTCTTAAAGACGTTAAGGAATTGAGAGAAGAGGGTATAGAAACCGACATTATACCCTGGATTGATGACGATAAAAATTAAACTTTTTTGAATTCTGAAATATAATTTACTGATTTGTCAGATGTGACAGACCATTTATTTAAGATTGGATTAAAGGTCATTCCATCAATTTTTTTCAATTTTAATGAATTTTTTTTACAAATATTTGTTAGATACTCTGGTTTAATAAATTTTTCCCAATCATGAGTACCTATTGGAAGCCACTTTAAAACATACTCAGCCCCTACAATTGCAAATAAATATGATTTAAGTGTTTTGTTTAAGGTAGCTATGAACATTACACCAGATTTTTTTAAAAACTTTGAACTTTCTTTAATAAAAAAATCAACATCTTCAACATGTTCAACAATTTCCATATTCAAAATTATATCAAATCTTTTCTTAATTTTTAAATTTTCAGGAGAAGAATTATAATATTTAATTTTTAGTTTACTTTTTTTTAAATGATACTTAGCAACTTGTATATTTTTAAAAGAAGCATCTATTCCAATAACATCTGCTCCAAGTCTGGCCATGGGTTCTGAAAGTAATCCACCACCGCATCCAATATCTAAAATGCTTAAGCCTTTAAAGGGCTCATGCTCTTTTTTAATTTTAAATTCAGATAAAATTGTATCCCTTATATATTTGATTCTGATAGGGTTAAATTTATGTAATGGCTTAAATTTTCCATTAGGATCCCACCATTCCTCAGCTATTTTTGAAAATTTTTCTATTTCTTTTTTATTTATTGTGTTATTTTTCATTGTTTATTGACATTACAATCAAGATGTATTTTATCAATATATTTTAATTTATATTAAAAAAAATTATCAATGGAAATAATTGTATTAAAATTTGGAGGTACTTCAGTTGGTACAACTGACAGAATTAAAAAAGTTGCAAAAATCATTGCTAAATATAAAAAAAAATACAATGTAATTGTACTGTCCTCAGCAATGAGTGGTGTGACAAATAATTTAATCAATTTATCAAAAAAAATTAGCAAGAATTTTTCAGACTCAGAGTATGACGTTTTAGTTTCATCAGGAGAACAAGTATCCTGTGCACTAATTTCTGGAGAATTGATTAACAAAGGTTTCAATTCCAGATCTTGGATGTCATGGCAAATCCCAATCAAAACTGAGGGAAAATATAAATTCTCAAGAATTAATAAAATTAATAAGAGTCAAATCACAAATTATTTAAAAAAAGGGGGTATTCCTATAGTTACAGGGTTTCAAGGTATTAATAATAAAAACAGAATAACTACTATTGGCAGAGGTGGCACAGATGCAAGTGCAATTATGTTTGCAAAGTTTTTCAATGCTGAAAAATGTATAATATATACAGATGTGGATGGTGTGTATTCTACAGATCCAAATAAATTTAAGTCAGCTAAAAAAATAAAAGTTATATCCTATGAAGAAATGCTAGAAATGGCTTCACTAGGAGCTAAAGTTATGCAACCTCATTCAATTCAAGATGCAAGGTTGAATAGGGTAGATATAGAGGTGAGATCTTCCTTTACAGATAATAAAGGCACTCTAATAACAAAAAGAAAAAATATAATAAATAGTAGGATTATAACTGGTATTTCAAATACAACTAATGATGCTAAAGTCACTCTTTTAGGTGTAAGAGATAAACCAGGTATTGCAGCGTCAATTTTTAAACCTCTATCTGAAAATTCTATAAATGTAGATATGGTAGTGCAAAATATTTCTGCTAATGGAAAAGAAACTGATCTAACTTTCACAATAAAATCAGATGAGCTAAGCAAAACAAAAAAAATTATTTTGCAAAATAAAAAAATCAATTTTAGAGATTTGATATTTGACAAGAATGTTTCAAAAGTATCAATAATTGGAGTTGGAATGGTTACTACTCCTGGAGTTACTTATAGAATGTTCCAGTCTCTTGCTAATCAAAAAATAAACATTCAAGTAATATCTACTTCAGAAATTAAAATTTCTGTCTTGATTGATAAAAAAAATGTGCGAAAAGCTATATCTTCTCTTCACAAAGAGTTTAAATTAAATAAATAATTTATGAACATTAGACCCTTTAGGGAAATAAAAAGAAGAAAAACAAAAGAGGTTAATGTTGGTAATGTAAAAGTTGGAGGAGATAATCCAATTTCTGTTCAATCAATGACTAATACTTTAACAAAAAATGTTAAAGAAACTGTAAATCAAATCAAGCAAATTGAGGAAGCGGGAGCTGATATCGTGAGAGTGTCATGTCCAGATCAAGACTCAACGAAAGCTCTTACAGATATTATTAAAAATACTACTATACCAATAGTTGCTGACATTCACTTTCACTACAAAAGAGCAATAGAAGCAGCTGAGAGTGGTGCTGCTTGTCTTAGAATTAACCCTGGAAATATTGGAGATAAAAAAAAAATTAAAGAGGTAATTTCAGCAGCAAAAAATAATAATTGTTCAATTAGAATTGGTGTTAATGCTGGATCTTTAGAAAAAGACTTATTAGAAAAATATAAAGAACCTTGTCCAGAAGCTCTAGTGGAGAGCGCATTAAGAAATATTAGCATTATTGAAGACTTTGACTTTTATAAATTCAAAGTAAGTGTTAAATCCTCTGATGTATTTTTATCTATTGAAGCTTATAGACAACTTTCGAAGGTTACTGATTATCCACTGCATCTAGGTATTACAGAGGCAGGAACATTTTTACCTGGTAGTATAAAATCTTCTATTGGTTTTGGTTCACTTCTTATGAGTGGTATTGGAGACACCATAAGAGTTTCTTTATCTGACGATCCAGTAGAGGAGATTAAAGTAGGAAATGAAATACTTAAATCACTTAATTTACGAAATAGAGGGGTAAAAATTATTTCCTGTCCATCTTGTGCTAGGCAAGCTTTTAACGTAATTGAAACTGTTAAAGAGTTAGAAGATAGATTATCTCATATAAAAACTCCTATTTCTTTATCTATAATTGGATGCGTAGTTAATGGACCAGGAGAAGCGGCTCAAACTGATATAGGTATTACTGGAGGAGGAAAGGGCAATAACATGCTTTATTTAAAAGGAGTTGAAAGTGAAAAAATATCAAGTGAAGAGATGATTTCTAAAGTTGTACGATTGGTAGAAGAAAAAGCAGAAGAAATCGAAAAAGCTAAATAATGGTACCTTTAACAAAAGTTCAAGAATTAATAGCAAAACATTCCAAATTGGAAAAAGAACTATCCTCACAAGAAATTGATAAAAAATCTTTTGCCGAGAAGTCGAAAGAATACTCTGACTTAAATGACATTATTAAAGAAGCAGTTTCTTATTTTAATTTTCAAAAAAACAAAATTGAATTAGAAAATTTAGTTAATGATAATGATACAGACAAAGAGATGAAGAATTTAGCCATTAGTGAATTAAATGAGTTAGTAAAAAATAATGAGAACGATGAAAAAAAAATTAAGTTATTCTTACTACCCAAGGATGAGGCAGATACAAAAAATGCGATGATTGAAATAAGAGCTGGCACAGGAGGATTAGAAGCAAGTTTATTTGCATCTGATTTGTTCAAAATGTATGAAAAAGTAAGTCATAAAAAAAAATGGCTAATGGAGGTTATATCTATTTCTAAAAGTGATGCTGGTGGATTAAAAGAAGTTATTGCAACAATAAAAGGTAAAAATATTTATTCCTCATTAAAATATGAAAGTGGGGTACATAGAGTTCAAAGAGTTCCAGATACCGAAACCCAAGGTAGAGTTCATACGTCTGCTGCTACAGTTGCAGTAATGCCTGAAGCTGAAGAGGTTGATGTTAAAATAGAGGAAAAGGATTTAAGAATTGATGTTTTTAGAAGTAGTGGTCCAGGTGGACAAAGTGTAAATACGACAGACTCTGCTGTTAGGATTACACATATTCCAACTGGAATAGTTGTTAGTCAGCAGGATGAAAAATCTCAAATAAGAAATAAAGAAAAAGGATTAAAAATTCTTAGATCAAGAATTTATGAGTTAGAACGACAAAAAAGAGATGAGGAAAGGTCAAAAGATAGAAAAAGTAAAATTGGTACAGGAGACAGGTCTGAGCGAATTAGAACATATAATTTTCCACAAGGAAGAGTAACAGATCATAGGATAAATTTAACATTACATAAATTATCTGAATTTATGGAGGGTGAAATATTTGACGAGATGATAGAAAACTTAGTGATTCAAGCTCAAGAAAATGAGCTTAGCAATATTTAAATATGAATTATAATCAAATTTTAAAAGAGGGAAAAAATTTTTTAAAAGCGAGTAATATTAAAAATCCAAATTTAGATACTGAATTAATCTTAACAAAAGTAATAAACAAAAAAAGAGAAGAAATATTATTAAATGGCAATAATAAATTAAATAATACTGATTTACTAAAATTTAAAAATTATTTATTTAGACGATATAATAAAGAGCCAATGGCATATATTCTTGGTTATAAACATTTTTGGAAACACAAGTTTTTAACTAATAAATCAGTTTTAATTCCAAGGCCAGATACCGAACTAATTGTAGAGGAAACCTTGAAGCACTTACCAATTGATATGTCAAAAAAAATTTTAGATATTGGAACTGGATCAGGTTGTATTGTAATTTCTTTAATAACTGAAAGGCCAAAATGTACAGCAACAGCTATAGATATATCTATAAAAGCCTTAAATGTTGCAAAAACTAATGCAAAATTACATCATCTAGAAAATAAAATTAATTTTATTAATATCGATATTGACAAATATAAATCTTATAACTATGATTTAATTGTATCTAATCCTCCATACGTAAATAGTATAGAATTAAATAGATTAGATGATGATATAAAATTTCATGAACCTAAATTAGCATTGTCAGGTGGTTCTGATGGTTTAAGGGATATAAAAAAAGTAATTTTTAAGAGTAATAAATTGTTAAAAATAAACGGAAAATTGATAATCGAGATTGGATATAAACAAAAAAATCAATGTATAAAAATTTTAAATGAGAATAAATACTACATTAACAAAATATCCAAAGATTTATCTGGAAAAGATAGGTGCATAGTAAGTACTAAATTGCAATAATGAATAATTTCAAAAATAATAATAGAAGAGCTAGATTTAAACCAAATGGAGATCGAGGCTTTAGAAGAAACGGAAATGGACATAAACCCAATGGAGATTTTAGCAATGGATCAGCATTTAGAAGAAGACATCCAGGAAAAAATAATCAAAATGCTGCAAAACTAGTTGAGAAATATAATGATCTAGCTAGAGAAGCTTTATCAAATGGAGATAAAATTTTGTCTGAGAACTACCTGCAGCATTCAGAACACTTTTCTAGAATTCTTTTATCTCAAGAAAATTCTCGAAATCATAATGAAAATACCTCTGATGCTAATGTTGGTAATCAAGTTAAACTTGAAACTGAAAACAAAGAACTTGAAGAAACATCAACAAAATAAACTACATTTTAGATATTAGATCAGATTTTAGGACATCGATTTTAATTTTATTTACTTCAAATACTTTACGTTGATCACCTTTTAATATTTTTCCAGAAGGAAGCTTAAGTTTTTGTGAATTAATTTTTCTTCCATTTTCAATAACTTCATAATGTAAATGTGGACCAGTTGAAAGACCTGTTGAACCGACATAACCAATTATTTGACCTTGTCTTACTTTAGCACCTTTCTTTATTCCTCTTCCAAATTTTGACATATGTGCGTAAACAGTTTGATAAATTCTATTGTGTTTTATTTTTACGCAATTTCCTCCACCACCACACCATTGAGCTCTGACTACCAAACCATCTCCTGATGCAAGTATAGGCGTGCCAGTTGGGGCAGCAAAATCAGTTCCTGTATGCATTTTTGTAAAACCTAAAATAGGATGTTTTCTTTTTCCAAAAGAAGATGATAATCTAGCACCATTTATTGGAGTTTTCATCAACGTCTTTCTCATACTTTTTCCATTTTCATCAAAATAATCAATTTTGTTTTTTTCATACTCATGTCTGTACAGTTTAAGATCTTGATTTTGTAAATTTAAATTAGCAAATATTATATTTCCAGTTTCAACCACATTTCCATCTTCGTTTAAGAATTCTTCATATATAATTTGAAAACTGTCATTTTTCCAAATATCTCTTTGAAAATCTACTTGGAAACCATATAGCCTTGCAAATTCAACAATTATATTTGGCTTCATTTTTAGACTTAGGGCAGATTGATAAAGGCTGTTAGTTATTATACTTTCTTTATAAGTTACAACTTTAGTGAGTTCTTTTTCTAATATTTTTGATTTAAAAATATTTTTTTCCAAGTCTCTTGTAAAATATATCTCTTTTTTTTTATTAATCTCAATTGTAAATTTTTTAAGCTTAGGATTATTTTTTTTGTCAATTTTAAAAAAGATTTTTTGATTAGGTCTTAATATTTTTATTTGTTTATTTTTTTTTATTGTTTCAAGAAATAATTTTTTTTCATTTTGTGGTATTTTAATTCCATAAATTATACTTTCGAAATTGTCGCCTTCTTTAACAGTATATTCAAATTCTGTATATCTATCCTCTAATTCAGAGGTTATTTTTTTGAATGTTTTTTTTAAGTAAACGTTGTCGAGTGTTTTTTTTAAGCTTAAATATTGAGAATTCTTATTTATTTGCAGATAATTTGTTACCAAAAAAATTATTATAATTAATAAAAATAACCACAAAATAAATGAAAGCGATTTAATTTTTCTTTTAAATTTTATTATCACAATTGTTTCGATAGATTAAAAATGTTGATTTATAAGACTTTTTAACACATTTTTTGTTTATCTAAAAACTTGATTTATAAATTATTTCTAATATAAGCGTCACACTCAACATATAAAAAATGTTATTTATTGGGCATTATAGCTCAATTAGCTATTTGAATTGTTAATATTTTAAGAAGAGAAGTGTGGACGGTTAAGGTTACCAAAATTTGTCGTACACACTTCAACATTATACAAATATTATTCTTAGTATTTGTATAGAAGCTAGTGTGCGCCGTTTTTAAACTTGAGAGTTTGATCATGGCTCAGAACGTACGCTGGCGGCACGCCTTATACATGCAAGTCGAACGAAGTAGCAATACTTAGTGGCAGACGGGTGAGTAACATGTAGGTATCTTCCCTTTGGTGAGGAATAACACGAGGAAACTTGTGCTAATACCTCATAAGTCTTTACGGAGAAAGCTTTATGCGCCGAAGGATGAGCCTGCACTTGATTAGTTTGTTGGTGGGGTAATGGCCTACCAAGACTTTGATCTATAGCTGATCTGAGAGGATGATCAGCCACATTGGGACTGAGACACGGCCCAAACTCCTACGGGAGGCAGCAGTAGGGAATATTGCACAATGGAGGAAACTCTGATGCAGCGATGCCGCGTGAGTGAAGAAGGCCTTTGGGTTGTAAAGCTCTTTCGTCGGGGAAGAAAATGACTGTACCCGAATAAGAAGGTCCGGCTAACTTCGTGCCAGCAGCCGCGGTAATACGAAGGGACCTAGCGTAGTTCGGAATTACTGGGCTTAAAGAGTTCGTAGGTGGTTAAAAAAGTTGGTGGTGAAATCCCAGAGCTTAACTCTGGAACTGCCATCAAAACTTTTTAGCTAGAGTATGATAGAGGAAAGCAGAATTTCTAGTGTAGAGGTGAAATTCGTAGATATTAGAAAGAATACCAATTGCGAAGGCAGCTTTCTGGATCATTACTGACGCTGAGGAACGAAAGCATGGGTAGCGAAGAGGATTAGATACCCTCGTAGTCCATGCCGTAAACGATGTGTGTTAGACGTTGGAAATTTATTTTCAGTGTCGCAGCGAAAGCATTAAACACACCGCCTGGGGAGTACGACCGCAAGGTTAAAACTCAAATGAATTGACGGGGACCCGCACAAGTAGTGGAGCATGTGGTTTAATTCGAAGATACGCGCAGAACCTTACCAACACTTGACATGTTCGTCGCGACTCTAAGAGATTAGAGTTTTCGGTTCGGCCGGACGAAACACAGGTGCTGCATGGCTGTCGTCAGCTCGTGTCGTGAGATGTTGGGTTAAGTCCCGCAACGAGCGCAACCCTCACTTTTAGTTGCCATCATTTAGTTGGGCACTCTGAAAGAACTGCCAGTGATAAGCTGGAGGAAGGTGGGGATGACGTCAAGTCCTCATGGCCCTTACGTGTTGGGCTACACACGTGCTACAATGGCATTTACAATAGGAAGCAAGGTGGCGACATCAAGCAAATCCTAAAAAGATGCCTCAGTTCGGATTGTACTCTGCAACTCGAGTACATGAAGCTGGAATTACTAGTAATCGCGGATCAGCGCGCCGCGGTGAATACGTTCCCGGGTCTTGTACACACCGCCCGTCACACCATGGGAGTTGGTTCTACCTTAAGGCAAGGTTTTAAACCCTTGACTACGGTATAGTCAGCGACTGGGGTGAAGTCGTAACAAGGTAGCCGTAGGGGAACCTGCGGCTGGATTACCTCCTTTCTAAGGATGATTAAGGATTATTTCTTAATCTAAATAATATAACAGGTTAATGTTGACCGTCCTCATTTCTCTTTTTAAAAAAGTGTTTTTCCTTTTGCACAAAAGGGCCGGTAGCTCAGTTGGTTAGAGCACACCCTTGATAAGGGTGGGGTCGAAAGTTCGAGTCTTTCTCGGCCCACCATT
>QBYG01000001.1 GCA_003282945.1 Pelagibacteraceae bacterium AG-325-E23 | reverse complement strand
GAGGCTGCAAAAAAAAGAGGAATAGCAGTAACTAATACTCCAGATGTTTTAACTGATGCAACTGCAGAAATAGGAGTTCTTTTAATTCTTGGTGCTTGTAGAAGAGCTTCTGAGGGAATTGAAAGAGCTAGAGAAGGTGGATGGGTTTGGTCAGCAGATTTATTAATTGGAAAACAACTAACAGGCACAAGGTTAGGTATTTTAGGAATGGGAAGAATAGGACAAAAAATTGCGAAAGTTGCTAAATCTCTTGGAATGATAATTCATTATCATAATAGATCAAAACTTAGTGAGGAAAAAGAACAAGGAGCAATTTATCATGATAATTTAAAAGATCTTCTATCTGTATCAGATGTGTTATCTGTATGTTGTCCAGCATCAAAAGAGACAATTGATATGATTAATAAAGATACAATTGAATACCTACCAAAAGGTGCAGTAGTTACTAATGTTGCAAGAGGAGATATAATTGAAGACGAGGCAATGGTTGATGCACTGGATAGAAGAAAAGTTTATGCAGTTGGGTTAGATGTTTATAAAAATGAGCCAAACTTAAATAAAGGCTACTATAAACATAAAAGTGCATTTATACTTCCTCATTTAGGCAGTGCCACAAAGGAAACTAGAACAGCTATGGCTAATTTAGCTATCGACAACTTGGATGAATACTTCAAAACAGGACATTGCAAAAATAAAGTTAACTAACAATCTCAAGTTGTACTATTTAATTCCTGTGACAAAAAAAAGGTATGTTTCCTAGACATATTTTTTGATTCAATCTACAATTTAGAAATAAATTTTAATTGAGAGGAGTAAAATGAAAGCTCAGGTTTTACATAAATACGATCCAGAAATGAAAGAAGCTGTTTGGGTAACAGGAGAAGAATTACCTAATCCAAAAATAGAAAAAGCCAGCGATGTGATTGTTAAAATTGGTGCTGCTGGAGTTTGCAGAACAGACTTACACATAATCGAAGGTGTTTGGAAACACATTACAGACCAAAACAACGACTTATTACCCATGGTTATGGGACATGAAAATGCTGGCTGGGTAGAAGATGTTGGTAAAGATGTTGAGGGATTTAAAAAAGGTGATGCAGTAATTTTACATCCAAAAGTTTCAGGCACAGGTGGAACTTGTTTAGACTGTAGAAGAGGTAATGATATGCATGCAGAAAATCCAATTTTCGCTGGATTAAATGTAAAACATGGAGGATATTCAGAGTTGCTTCAAACTAGTGTAAGAAACTTAATAAAAATACCGAAGGTTTTAGGTCCTATAGATGTGGCTCCATTTTCTGATGCAGGTTTAACTGCTTACAGAGTAGTAAAAAAAGCAACAAGACATCTTTTACCTGGAGAAAATTGTGTAATCATTGGTGCAGGTGGTCTTGGGCATATTGCAATTCAATGTTTAAGAGCTATGTGTGCAGCAAATATTATTGTAGTTGAAAAAGCCAAATCTCCTTTAGATCATGCTATGGAACTTGGCGCAGATCACGGAGTTCTTATAGATGGAAATGAAATAGAAAAAGTAAAAGAACTTACAAAAGGAAAAGGTGCAGAGGCAGTTATAGATTTTGTTGGTGAGAAAGGATCTACATCAATGGGTCTAAGCATGACTAAAGCAACAGGCACTTTCTATATAGTTGGTTATGGAGAAGAAATAAGAATTTTGGCAATTGATATGATTGACCAGGAGAAAAGTATAGTTGGAAGCTTAGTAGGAACATGGGCTGAATTGTACGAATTAATGGAGCTAGCCGACAAAGGTTTAGTAAAACTTTCTATGAAAGAGTACAAACTTGATGAAGCTAACAAAGCATTACATGACCTTAATGATGGAAAAATCAAAGGTCGTGCTGTGTTGGTTCCATAAATAACAAAAGAGAGGAAATGAAGATGAAGACAATAAAAACTTGCGTAACTGCTATTATATCAGCTTTGATGGTATTTAGTAATGTTGCGTATGCAGATAAGTGGAGTGATCAATTTCCACATATCAAAGCTACTGGGGATATTCCTGGTGAGTGTTCATACGAGTCAATGTCTAAAAAAGATTACTCGGGGAAAACACTTAAAATTAATACGCACGCAGTACCAGTTATGGGAGAGCCAACAGCTCTTCACGCTGAACAGTTTGCAAAACTAACTGGAGCAAAAGTTGATGTAACTCATACACCAGCTGGAGATCTATATGCAAAAGCTATGGTTCCTTTCCAAGCAGGTCAAGCTCCTTACGATATAGTATTTGGATTTTCTAATTTCATTAATGATTGGAGAAGATACCTAGCACCAGTACCAAAGAAATACACTGATATGAAACAGATGAAGGACGTAACACCTTCTCACATTGGTATAGCTTCATGGGACGGTGTAATGTATCAATTCCCCGTTGATGGTGACAGACACTATCTTAAGTATAGAAAAGATGTAATCGATAATCCTGAATATAAAAAAAAATATAAAGCCGACACTGGCAAAGAGTTAAAGGTCCCAACTACGTGGAAAGAGTATGGAGAGATGGCCGCATACTTTAATGATTGGGACTGGGATGGTGATGGTGAGAAAGAATATGGATCTGCTGAAGTTATGAAAAAAGATGACTTAATGTATGCAGCATTTTATTCTAGATCAGCTGCTTATTCTAAAAATCCAAAAACTCCAGGTGGTTTTTTCTTTGATTTAGAAACTATGACACCATTGATTAATAATCCTGGTTTTGTTGAAGCTCTGACTGATTGGGTTGCTGCAACTAAATACGTTCCGCCAGGAGGAATTAACTTTGGTCTAGGTGACGAAATTGGGTCATTTGGTGGTGGACAAACTTTGTTTAGCTTTTCATGGGATGATGCATTTGTTGCTGCTATGCAACCTGACAGTCCTATTAACAACAAAGTAGGTGCTGCTCAATTACCTGGATCTACTAAAGTTTGGAATAGAAAAACAAACTCTTGGGACGAAGGTTTTAACCAAGCTCCTTTCTTCGTATGGGGATGGGCAGTTGGTGTTGCTAAGAAAAGTAAAGAACAAGAAATGGCTTTTGATTACTTATGTTTCTTTGCTAACGAGGCAAACCACCAAGCCGATATCGGTATTGGTAGATTTGGAGTAAACCCGTTTAGAGATGCAGACTTTCAAGCAGATGTGTGGACTCAAATCGGTTGGGACAAAGATATTGCTCAATCATATGTAGATACACTTGCTGAAATGGAAAAAAGTAAAAATAGAGTATTTCCATTAAGAGTTCCTGGAACTTTTGAGTTTAATGCAGCTCTAGCTACTGCTGCAGCAAAAGCTTTAGCTGGACAATTATCACCACAAGCCGCTTTAGATGAAGCTGCTAAGCAGTGGAATGATATACTTAACAGAGTAGGAAAAGATAACGTAAGAAAAGCTTACGCTGTTGGTGTAGCAATGGAAGATAATAAGCTATAAAAAGAACTATGTGGCCGTCATAACGACGGCCACAACTAACAAAATCCAAATAACATTTTATGAATTTTAAGCACAAGTTTGTTTTTTTATTTCCTGGTTTATTTGTGCTTATAGGGATATTAATTTTTCCAATAATATTTACTATTAGATTGAGTTTATCTGGTTGGAATAGCTATACGCCAGAAATGAACTTTATAGGAATAACAAATTATATAAGGTTGTTTACTGATGACCCTAGGTTTTGGGAGTCATTCTTCAGACTAAGTTTTTTATCAGTATCAACAGTTATACTTCAATACATAATTGGTTTTGCACTTGCTCTAATGGTATGGAAAGAAATTAAATTTAAAAGATTTTTTAGAGTTATTTTCTTGATACCTATGATGACAACCCCAGTTATAATGACTGTGATATGGAGAACTTTTTTTCATGAATCGCTTGGACCGGTAAATGACTTATTGGGACACATCGGAATTGGTCCTATTTTATGGCTAAGTGACCCTGTAATTGCAAAGTTTACTGTTATAATTGTTGAAGTATGGCAATGGACTCCATTTATGTTTTTACTGTTGCTAGCTGGTTTGCTGTCACTTCCTAAAGAACCGTTTCTTGCAGCAGCTATAGATGGAGCAAGTCCTTTTAGAAAGTTTGTTTATGTTACATTTCCATTAATGGCCCCTATTTCAATTGGTGCAATTATCATAAGGCTAATTGAGGCCTCAAAAATAATGGACACAGTTTTTGTTCTTACATCAGGAGGACCTGGGACAGCAACTGAGACATCAAGTTTTTATATCTACATCAAAGGATTAAGAGAATTTCAAATGGGTTATGCTGCAACACTTTCATTTACCTATCTGGTTATAATGATCATAAGTTTAACCATCATAGCAAAGGTTTTAACAAAATTAATGATTAAGGAATAATGGAAAAGCTCTATACATTTTTAAAATATACTTTTATCACTCTATGGACAGTTTTTATTGTTGCTCCGTTTCTCTGGGCTGTTTCTACATCATTTAAAGATTTTCAATCAGTAAATAGTAAAGTTACTTATATTCCTTGGTTAGATTTTGAACCAACGCTAGAGGGATGGCGGGTATTAGTTAAATCACCTGCAAGAGGTGGGGTCGATATTGTCGAACCATACTTCAATAGTATTTTTGTAACTTGCACTGCAAGTTTAGTTAGTATTGTTTTGGGGACCTTGGCTGCTTATGCTTTATCAAGGTTTACTTTTAAAGCAGGCTTTGTAAGAAATAATGATATTACATTCTTTTTTATATCTCAAAGAATTATGCCACCGATTGTTTTATCAATACCTTTCTTTATATTTTTAAGTACGATTGGATTATTAGACAGCCTACTTGGCTTAGTTGTAGTTTATATTGTATTATTAATGCCAATTGCAGTTTGGATAATGGTTGACTTTTTTAATAGAGTGCCAAAAGAATTAGATGAAACTGCATTGATAGATGGATGTAATCCTTATCAAGCATTTTACAAAGTTGTGCTTCCAAATTCTATACCAGGATTAATTGTAGCTGGAATGTTTTGTATAATATTTGGTTGGATAGATTTTTTCTTTGCTTTTATTTTAACTTTTACCGAAGTACAGTTGCTGCCAGTAAAAGTTGTAGCATTAAACTCTTCAATTACGCCATGGTGGAGTTTGTCAGCCTCTGCATTAATTTCGGTTGCACCTTTAATTATTGTAGCGTTTGTAGTTGAACGATATTTATCCAAAGGAAATTTATCTGGAGCATTGAAATAATGAATTTAATTGGAGAACATATAACTTACAAACCAGATGACCAATTTCATTTAAATGATGTATCTTTTAATTTTAAAAAAGGAAACCTGTACACAATTTTAGGAAGAACTTTGTCTGGAAAAACCACATTTCTAAAAACAATTGCCGGTTTACTTAATCCTGATAGTGGAAATTTATCATTTGAGGAAAAAAATTTTAGCAAAATTCCAGTCTGGGAAAGAAACGTGGCCATGGTTTATCAACAATTTATTAATTATCCTCATCTAAATGTTTACGAGAACATTATTTTCCCTCTAAAACAAAGGAAACTAAGCCAAGATAAAATTAAGACCGATGTTGAAGAAGCCCTTAAGACTGTAGGATTAATTGGTTTTGAAAATAGAAAAATTCAAGAATTATCAGGCGGTCAGCAACAAAGAGTAGCTCTTGCTAGATCTTTAGCTAAGAAAGCTAAGATATTACTTCTGGACGAGCCATTAGTAAATCTTGATTACAAGCTTAGAGAACAATTAAGAGAAGAATTTAAAAGAATTTTCTCTGAAGGTATGTCACAAGACACAATTTTAATTTATTCAACAACAGACCCACAAGAGGTGATGGAGTTAAATGGTGAAGTAATTGTTCTTGATGAGGGAAAAGTTTTACAAAAAGGACCTGCAAAAGAAATTTTTGAAAACCCATTAAACTTAAAAGTTGCAGAGATTTCAAATGACCCTCCAATGAACATTTTAAAAGGATTAAAAAATTCAGACAATTTAAATTTTGAAAATATTTCTATTAAGTCTCCTAAACATTTCAAAAACCTTGAAAATCAAAACTATAATTTTGGAATTAGAGCGTCAGAAATAAAATTAGATGAAAATGGTGAAGAATTTGAAATTGAACTTGCAGAAATTAGTGGATCAGAAACTTTACTTCATTTAAAAAAAGGTAATTCAAAATTGATTGCATTAATAGAAGAAGTAATGAATTTTAAGATTCATCAAAAAGTAAAAATAATTTTTAATTCAAATAAATTTTATGCATTTAATCAGAGTGGAGAGTTAGTATCTTCGCCATATGGAGCAAATAATGGCTAAAATAGATTTATCAAATATTTCTCACTCGTATAATCCGAATGATGAAAATCCAACGTATGCATTAAATCCATTTTCAATGACTTGGGAAAATGGGAAAAGATATGCAATTTTAGGACCATCAGGCTGTGGTAAGACAACTATGCTAAATATTGTTTCAGGTTTAGTTAGACCATCTAAAGGGAAAATTTTATTTGATGAAAAAGATGTAACAAATCTTATTACTGAAGAAAGAAATATAGCACAAGTTTTTCAGTTCCCAGTTATTTATAGTACAATGACTGTTTATGATAACCTAGCCTTTCCCTTAAAGTGTAGGAACTTTTCTAAAGAAAAAATTGATGAAAGAGTAAAATCTGTTTCAGATACATTAAGACTTTCATCTTTTTTAAATTTACCAGCCAGAAAACTTACTGCAGATCAAAAACAACTCATCTCACTTGGAAGAGGATTGGTAAGAGAAGATGTTGCAGGTGTATTAATGGACGAACCATTAACTGTAATTGATCCAGATTTAAAATTTAGGCTTAGAAGAAATCTAAAAGAAATTAATGAACAGTATAAAACCACTTTAGTTTACGTAACCCATGATCAAAATGAAGCTATGACGTTTGCTGATAATATTATTGTTATGGACCAGGGAGAAATAGTCCAAGTTGGACTTCCAAAAGATCTTTTTGAAAGACCAAAAACAACATTTGTTGGTTACTTTATTGGATCTCCAGCTATGAATATTTTTGAAAGCGAAGTTTCTTCTGAATATTCTGTAAAAATAAATAATATTGAAATTAAAACAAACTCTAATCTCTCAAAATTAAAAGATAAAAACGTAAAACTTGGGATTAGGTCAGAATTCATAAATGTTGTAGAAAAAGAGGGCGAAAATACAATAAAAGCCTCACTTACTAGAGTTGAAGATTTTGGAAATTTCAAATTATTGACAGCAAATATGGAGAATTTTATAATCAAATCTAAAGTAGATAGAGAATTGCCAATTTCAATTGGAGATATCAATCTTTATATCCCCCCTGAAAAATGTTGTGTGTATGAGAATGAAAAGTTGATTTAATACAATCTTGGATTGTATTTTCCTTAATCTCTTAATTTTTAAAATGACTCTAAGTTACATTTGTGTTTAATTGTCGACAGTTAATTAACTATAGAGGAGAAATAAATGATTAAAGACAAAAAGTTAAAAGGTAAAAAATTACCTTCAAGACGTAAGTTCTTTAAAGCTGCCGCTGCGACTGGTGTTGCTGCCGTAGCTGCATCATCTTTAGCTGCTCCGGCTGTTGCTGCTGAGAGAATAGAAGCATCAATGGTTGCTACTTGGGGAAGAGATTTTCCAGGTTTAGGAACAGGAGCACAAAGATTTGCACAAAGAATTGCAGATATAAGTGATGGTAGAATCCAAGTTACTTACTATGCAGCAAATGAAAGAGTTAAAGCATTTGACTCTTTTGATGAAGTTGCATCTGGTAACTCACAAATGTACCATGCTGCTGACTACTACTGGGTTAAAAAAGATCCAGCTTGGGGTTACTTTACAGCAGTACCATTTGGTTTTACTTATACTGAAATGAATGCATGGATTAGATTTGCAGGTGGTCAACAGTTATGGGATGAGCTAGCTGACAAATTTGGTCTTAAAAACTTTATGTGTGGAAGCACAGGAGTTCAAATGGGTGGATGGTTTAACAAAAAGATTAGAAGCCCTAATGACTTCAAAGGTTTAAAAATGCGTATGCCTGGTTTAGGTGGACAAGTAATTGGTAAACTTGGAGGATCTCCAGTTTCATTACCTGGTGGACAAATCTACGAAAACCTTGTGTCTGGTGCAATTGATGCAACAGAATGGGTAGGTCCATGGAATGATGAAGCTATGAAATTCCAAGAAGCTGCTAAATACTACTACTATCCTGGTATGCACGAGCCTGGATCAATGTTAGCATGCGGAACAAATAAATCTTGGTTCACAAGCTTGAACAAGTCAGATCAATTATTGATTGAAGCAGCTGCATCAATGGAAAACGACGTTATGATGTCTGAGTACAATGCTAAAAATGGTGCTGCTTTAGCAAGATTGATCAATGATCATGGTGTTAAACTAGAGAAGTTTAGCGACAAGGTTTATGATGGCTTTGCTGGTGCTGCTAATGAAGTGTTTGAAGAAACAAGAGCTAGCAGTGGTCTTGCTGAAAGAGTTCATACGAGCTTCTTAAAAGCAAGAAAAGACATTGGATCTTGGACTAACTTGTCTGATTCACCTTACATTTCTCAAAGAAATAGAGCTTTAGGAATGTAATTGAGCTTAATTTAATAATTAAAAGGGCCCTTATTTGGGCCCTTTTTTTTATTCTAAAATTAAGTATTACTTTTAAAAAATTTAAAATCATATGAGTTCAGAAAACAGTAAATTATCAACTTACTTAAGGATCTTAAGCTATTCGGTTTTAGCATTTACTCTGGCATTTTTAATAAATAACATATTTACAGTTTGGGGTGGATGGCCAGGTATTAAAAAAGTTTTTTCTCATTATGATTTATTTGGTTATAAACAAAAGTCTCTAGAGTCTTCAGATTTAACATATGGTTATATTCAAATTTTAATATACATAGTTTGTATTCTTTCAGTTATTTTTTATGTTTTTAAGACATATACCCAAACTTTAGTTGACGATTCAGAAATTTTAACAAAATTTTCAGCATACTTAATAAGAGGATCTTTTTGGGCAGTATTTTTAGTTGGTATAGCTGATTTTATAATTTCATTTATGGTTGTTGAGAGATTATGGGAAGCTATATTTAGTCCAGAAGTTAAAGCCTTTATGGTAAAAGCTCCAGAAAGAATAACATATATACATTTTCCAATTATATTAGTTTCATTTATAATTGGTTACTTTACAAAATCTGTTGGTTTCATCTGGTTAGCAGTATTAGTTGTCTTAAGTGAATTTGTAATTGTTTTATCGAGGTTTGTTTTTTCTTATGAACAAGCTTTTCAAGGAGATCTAGTCAGATTTTGGTATGCAGCTTTATATTTATTTGCAAGCGCCTATGCTTTAATTCACGAAGGTCATGTAAGAGTTGATGTACTATATTCATCTTTTAGTGAGAGAAAAAAGGCATGGACCAATGTACTTGGATCATCATTATTAGGTGTACCTCTTTGTTTGATAGTTTTGTTTTTAGGATTAAACGGAAAAGCGAGTATTATTAATGGACCAGTTGTTGCTTTTGAAGTTACGCAGCAAGGTTCAAATGGACTATATCTACTATATTTAATGGCAGTATATTTAGCGGTCTTCGCCGTCACTATGTTATTACAATTTACTAGTTATTTTATGTCTAGTAGTCATAAACTTTTACAGAACAAAGTGGAAAGCCAATAATGGAATTATTATTTTTAGCTGTTTTGGTTTTAATTATGATTGTAGCACTTGCCTCAGGTTATCCTGTAGCTTTTGCCCTTCCTGGCTCAGCTATAATTTCAATTGCTTTAGCTGCTTTTTTTGGCACAATATTTGAGGGAGATTCAAGCGCTTATTTCACCGTGGATGGACCTATCGAATGGTTAGTTGCAGGAATTACGAATTTTAGAAGTAACTATTGGGATGTTGAAACAGATACTTTAATTGCAATTCCTTTATTTATTTTTATGGGAATAATGCTGCAGAAATCCAAAATAGCTGAAGACTTACTAATTACTATGGGTCAACTATTTGGTCCGATTCCAGGTGGATTAGGAATATCTGTAATTTTTGTAGGAGCCTTGCTTGCCGCAACAACTGGAATTGTTGGTGCTACCGTTATCGCAATGGGACTAATTTCTTTACCAACAATGTTAAATAATAATTATGATCGTAAGCTAGCGAGTGGTATTGTTTGTTCGTCTGGAACTCTAGGACAGATAATTCCTCCATCAATTGTGTTAATAATTATTGCTGACCAACTGGCAAGTGCATCTGATGTTGCAAATAATATTAGACAAAATGACTACAAAGCAATTACTGGTGAATTTAATATGCCTGGCGAGTTTAGAGTTGGATCGTCTAGTGCAGGAGATATGTTCCTGGGCGCTTTGCTACCAGGATTAGTTCTAGTAGCGCTGTACATGACGTATGTATTTTTTTATGCAAGAATAAAAAAAGGAGTTGCACCTCCTGTTCCATCTACGGGAAATTTTGATTTTAAATTTTGGTTGAGAGTTGTGGTTATAATTATTCCACCTCTTGCACTTATATTTGCAGTATTAGGTTCAATCTTAATGGGTATTGCAACTGTAAACCAAGCTGGTTCTATTGGTGCAATTGGTGCAACTTTAATGGCAGGATATAGACTGTTTGAAGGTAAAAAAAGTGCTTTTTACCCTTTAATACTAATTTTAGGATCAATAATACCAATTACTTTTTTAGCTTCAAATTATGAACTTAACGTAAAAAATTTAGAAGAAAGAAATATAGGTGCAATCTATACTACTGCCTTTTTTGTAATTATACTTGTTTATGGAATAGCATGGAGTTTCTGGAGAAGTTATAAGACAGACAATGTATTAAAAGAAGTCGTGACAGAAACTTGCATCACAACATCAATGGTTTTCATTATTCTATTAGGAGCTGCAATGCTTACATCTGGATTTAGAGCATTTGGAGGAGAAGAGTTGGTTAGAGATTTTCTTCAAGATCTGCCTGGAGGTTTTTGGACACAGTTCATTGTTGTTATGGTGGTAATTTTCCTTCTAGGATTCTTTTTAGACTTTATAGAAATAGCTGTTGTTGTAGTTCCAATTATTGCACCAATACTACTTGCTGAAACAGGAGCAAATGTAACTGCTGTATGGCTTGGAGTAATGATAGGTGTAAACTTACAGACGTCATTCTTAACACCTCCATTTGGGTTTGCTTTGTTTTATTTAAAAGGAGTTGCTCCTAAAATTATTCAGACATTAGATATATGGAAAGGTGTTGTGCCCTTCATAGCTCTACAGCTAATCGGCCTTGGTATTGTTGGTTTTTATCCAAGTCTTGTTAATTATCTCCCTAACAGAGTTTATTTAACATCAAATGTTGCTCCACCGCCAATGAACCCTAAACTTCAATATTGTTTGCAAGAATACAAATTTGCAAACTTTGAAACTAATGGAGATCAAATTAAAACTAGTATCAATGAATTTGATGACATCATTTTAGCAAATTTACCAGCAGATAAATTAAGTTACTTCCAACGTCATGTTGATAATTCTAAATATTCTTTTGAATTAGTAGACGATGTTAAGAGTGCTCAATCAATCTATGATGACTATGCGGTTGATTATAGAGATTTACATTTTAAAACAAGAAAAAAACAAAAGAAAATAATAAAATTAAATAAAAAGATAGATAAGTTTAAAGCCGAAATAAGAAATCTTGATGATGAAGATGTATCAGATAAAAATAAAATTTTGCAAAAAATTGAAAATATTAAGTTAGAGATCGAAGAAATCCAAAATTCAATACCTCAAGAGTGGAAAGCTAAAAATGATGAATTTAATAAAATTAATAAAGCAAAAAATTTAGCTGTAAAAAAATACAAAAAGACGGTGGATAATGCATATGAGGATTTATTACTAATTAAGGAATTTATAAATGATGGAGAAAAATTAGAAGAATTAGGTCAAGATATGAAACTTCTTAAATCAAAAATAGATAATAGAGGTTATATTGATGCAATAGAATTTATTGATAATATTTTTGAGAAAGTTGGAGAAATTTCAGGATCCGATGAATTTGCTGATAAGCTTGATTATTTAATTACTCTTATGGATGAAGATGAAGTTGATTTTGAAAAACTTCAAAGTTCAGCAAATGATACTTATGTTTTATTCCAGCAAGAGATAGATTGGAGAAAAAATTTCAAGAAAAGTTATATAGACAAAATCAATGCTCATGATAAAGTTATTAGTGAAACTATTGGACTACGTCTCCAATCAAAACTTACAAAAGAGCAAGCTATTTATGTCTCAAGATGTAATTCAATACATAGAGACATTTCTCTAAATTTTTAGTTAATTCGTAATTTGATCAATTATTTTTGATCTTTTATATAACCCCAAGCCTTCAGCTTTATGTTTTAACTTATTATATTCAGACTTTAAGTTTTCAGTATTTGCATTAATTTTATTTCCAATCTCAATTATTGATCCAATGATTGGATCAATTTCTAGAGGACGTTTTGCATGTAAATCTTGAGTAGTAGATGGTTTATGGCCTTTTATTGAAATTGCTGCTTTAATTCTATGATCTATCGAAACATTAAATTTAACTCCAATTTTTTCTCCCACTGACTGACATTCCTCCATCAATTTTCTCACTGTTTTCAATAGTTCTGGGTCATCTCCAATCTCATCCAAAGATTTATCGTGTAGTGCGCTTACAATATTAAATGAACAATTACCCCAGAGTTTTATCCATATTTCATCTCTTAGGTTGCTTTTTTGTGGTGCTTTTAAACCTCCTGCAATTAATAAGTCTGCAATAATTTTAAGTCTTTCTGATTTTGATCCATCAGGTTCGCCTAATGTAAATCTTTCACCACCATTGTGTTTAATAACACCAGGTTCAGTAATTTCAGCTGCTGGATAAACCACACATCCAAGGGCTCTTGAAGGTTTTAAAGAATTCCAAATTTTACCATCAGGATCAACGCTATCTATATGTTTCTCATCTAAGTTTGTCCCTGTGTTAGCTTTATGAAAATACCACCACGGTAAGCCATTTACAGCAGATATTATAGTTGTATTTTTTCCAATTAAGCTTTGAAGAGATTCTACTATGTTAGTAATCGCGTGAGCTTTCACTGAAATAAAAATATAATCTTGAATCCCAAGTTCTTTAGGATCATCTGTTACTTTTAATTTAAAGTTTTCTGATTTATCATTTTTAATTAATGTTAAGCCGTTTTCTTCTATAGCTTTTTTGTGTGGACCTCTGGCTATGAGCGATAAATCAATATTATTTTTACTCAAACATGCAGCTAAATATCCACCTATTGATCCTGCACCAAATATACAAACTTTTTTCATTAATTGTTTAAACCAAATTTTTTTGCTAAAACATTTCTTTGCAATTTTCCTGTTGCTCCTTTTGGAATTTCTTCAACAAAAAAAATTTTTTTTGGTATTTTAAACTTAGCAAGTTTTTCTTGAGCATATTGTAAAACGTCATTTTCTGAACATGTCTCACCACTTTTTATTATAATTGCGCTAGCAATATTTTCTCCAAGCATTTTATCATCATAACCAAAACAAACTGCTTGATCTATAAATGGATGGTCCATTAATACGTTATCAACTTCTAATGGAGATATTTTTTCTCCACCTTTATTAATTATTTCTTTTAATCTTCCTGAAATCTTTAAGTAACCCTCTTTATCAAAATAACCTTGATCGCCGGTTCTAAACCAACCATTGGTAAAACTTGTTTTATTTGCTTCTTCATTATTATCGTATCCAAGAGTTACATTTTCACCTTTTATACACACTTCTCCTTCATCACCTTGTTTTAGCACTTCCCCATTTTCATTCATAATACATACCTCTGGGCCTGCTGGAAGGCCTACAAATCCTGCTTTTTGTTGCTTAGGTGGCAATGGATTGGAAGTCATTTGGTGAGTAGCTTCAGTCATACCGTATGCTTCAATTACTGGACAACTGAAAACATCATTTAAATCATTAAATACTGCTGGTGGTAAAGATGCAGATGATGATCTAATTAACCTTAGTTTTAGTCCCTTAGCAATTTCTAAATTTCTACGTGCTCTTAACAAGATAGTTTGATGCATTGTGGGAACTCCCGAGTACCATGTTATTTTTTCTGACTTAGCTAAATCTAAAAATTTGATAGCATTAAAACCATTTGATGCACACACAGATGCACCAGCTTTCATTGATGAAGCTAAAATAGCTATTAGACCATGTATATGAAAAAGTGGCATAATATTAAGACAATGGTCATTTTCTGAAAGATTTAAACTTTTAGAAATATTTTCTGCTGAAGAAAAAATATTTTTATTTGTTAAAGGAACAATCTTTGGTCTTGATGTAGTACCAGAGGTGTGTAGCACTAATGCCTCATCACTTTCATCAGGTAACGAATATTCACTTTCTTTTTCATAAATATTAAATATTCCTGAAGGTCCATCCTTTTCTGGATAAATCTCGCATAATTCTATTTTTAATTTTTTTGCTACATCGACAACTGGATTTTCGGAATTTTTCTCAACTAAAACAATTTTTGGATTTAAATCTTTTAAATAGAATTCATACTCCTCAGATTTATATGATGGATTTAAAGGTGCAGCAGACATATAGCTTGAAATTGCTAAAAAACTTGAAGCCATGTATGGTCCATTTGGTAAAACTATTGCTGCTCTATCTTTGTTTGATAATCCATTTCCAGCCAACTGTTTAGAAATTTTATCTATAAATAATTTTAAATCTTTGTAACTTAGTTCGGTACTGATATCAGAGGTTAGAGCGATATTTTCATCATTCACATTTTCAAAAATGTTTCTAACAATTCTTTTTGACATTATTTAGTACCCTTTTGCGTAACCATCTTTTCTAGGATCAGATCCTCCTAAAAGGTCCCCTTCTGATCGATTTATTTTTATAGCTTGACCACCACCATGAGTGCCATCAATATACTCAACATTATGACCGATTTCTTTCAATTCGTTAAAAATTTGATTATCAACTGATTTTTCAAGCTTATAAATATTGTTAAAATGAAAGGCTCTTGGAAAACTTAAAGCTTCTTGAGGCCCCATGCCATAATCAATCATATTATTTAAAACATGCACCTGTCCTACTGGCTGATACTGCCCTCCCATAACTCCATAGCTTAAAGTTGCATTGTTATCTTTATCAATGACCATACCTGGAATAATAGTATGTAATGGCCTTTTTAAGCCTTCTATACAGTTTGGGTGTCCATGCTCTACTCTGAAATTTGTACCTCTGTTATGTAAAAGTATTCCACTTTTGTTTGTAGTGATACCTGATCCAAATACATAACAAACAGAATTAATTATGGATACACTATTTAAGTCTTTATCTACAACTGTTAGATAAATTGTTTCTGGGTGAGCTGGAATATTTAAGTCACCAACATCATAGCAAGAATTGAGGTTAATTTTATTTAAAATATCTTCAATATTCTTATCACTTAAAATTTCATCTAAATCAAAATTTACAAAATTTGGATCGCCCAAACTTGTTTCTTTAACCTTATAAGCTTGTTTTGTAACTTCGGCTTCAAGATGAAATCTTTCTGTACTATTGAATTTATAGTTTTGAATATTTAGTTTCTCTAATAATTTCATCATTATCAAAACAGTTACTCCAGGTCCATTTGGAGGACATTGATGAATAAATTCATCTCTATAACTAGATTTTATTGTTTCTGATCTTATTGTGTTCTGTTTAGAAAAATCCTCAAAAGTATGCACACCCCCTAATTCATTTAAACTTTCAATTATATCTTTTGCAGTTTCACCCTCATAAAATTCTTTACTTCCTTTTTTACTAATTGCCTCTAATGTTTTTCCTAATGGAATATTTTTCATTAATTCATTTTCTTGATAAGTACGACCTTCTTTTAAAAAGATTTTTTTAGAATTTTCATTACCATTAATTTTATTTAAACTATTATGCCACGCATTTGACACTACTTTAGAAATCTTGTGACCATTTTTTGCAATCTCAATTGCACCTAAAAATAATTGTTCAAAATCTAATTTACCAAATTCTTTATGAATAGTTTCCCAAGCATGAACCGCACCTGGAATTGTAACTGAATGAGGACTTGTTAATCCAATTTTATCTATATTTTTTTCTTTAAAGAAATCATAACTTAATTTCTCTGGTGCTAAACCAGATCCATTAAAAGACACTGCATCTTTATTATTCATTTTAACTATTGCAAAGCAGTCTCCTCCAATACTAGTCGCGTTAGGTTCAACCACAGATAAAACAATTGAAGCCGCAATCGAAGCATCTACTGCATTTCCTCCCATTTTAAGTATTTTTAAGGCCTCTTCAGTTGCTAATGGATGAGATGTTGCAGCCATAGCATTTGCTGACCGTGCATCTTTATCTTTAGTTGATTGATTATTCATAGTAATGATTAATTAGAGAGATATAAATGATAAACAAAGCAAATAAAAGTATTATAATTTTTTGTGTATTTGCGTTTGGTTTTTTTATTTCTAATTTATTAAGATCAATTACTGCAACTCTTACTCCAGTACTCACAAGTGAATTCGATTTAACAGCAGGTAACCTTGGACTGCTAGCAGGTGGATATTTTTTGGGTTTTTCTTTGATGCAAATACCAGCTGGCTTACTTCTTGATAAGCATGGGCCCAAAAAAGTAGTAGCATATCTCTTATTAATAGCACTAGTTAGTACCATTTCTTTCGCATTTGCAAAAAGTTTTACAGGTTTATTAATTTCTAGATTTTTTATAGGTGTTGGTGTTGCAGCATGCTTAATGGGGCCTTTGACTGGGTACCGTGTTTGGTTTGAGGATAAATATCAACAAAGAGCTAATTCATGGATGCTGATGGTAGCAAGTTTTGGTTTTGTTATTTCAACACTACCAGTGCAAATTTTACTTCCAGTAATTGGATGGCGATTTATTTTTTTATTAATTTCTATTCTAATTTTGTTAAGTATAATTTTAATATTAGTTTTTGCTCCATCTTGGAATACTAATATTCAAAATCAAAGCATACAAAAAAAAGGTAATCTTTCGGATGTTTGGAAGAATAAATTTTTTATAAGTTTAGTCCCTTTAGCTTTTTTAAATTATGGTGGCGTCCAAGCAATTCAGACTTTATGGGCTGGCCCATGGATGTTAAATGTTGCGGGATACTCTCCACTTGAAAGTGCAACAGGTTTATTTTGGATTAACATTACAATGTTATTTGCGTTTATGTTTTGGGGATATATTTTACCAAAATTATCATCTTTAGGTATCGATAGCATAAAGATAGTAAAAATTGGTCTTCCTATAAGTTACATAATTTTATTTTGTATAATAATTATGGGACAAAAAGCTGGAGCTACAATGTTTACATTTTATATTTTATCGTCGATAGTTTTATCTTTGACTCAGCCTGCCCTAGCTTTAAGTTTCCCACAGAATCTTGCTGGAAAATCATTAACCTCTTTGAACGTATTTATACATTCAGGTACATTTTTTGTTCAATGGAGTATAGGCTTATTAATTGATCTCTCTAGTAAAATGGGTGCAGACACTATTACAAGCTATAAAATTTCTTTCTCAATATTTTTATTTTTGTGCATTTTAAGTTATCTTTTTTTTATATTTTTTAATAAAAATGAGAATTAATTTTAAAATGACATTATCAAAATTACTTTTTTTTATTCCTTTAATTTATATTATTATTTGCTTGTTTATTTACTTTTACCAAAGAAACCTTCTTTACCATCCAGGTGAAAATAACTATTTAGATGAAGGTCCATTAACTCATAAAATTCAAAAAATATCAGTAAATTCAAAAGACGATCTAGTTGGATGGTATTTTTTTAAAAATAAAAACTTTAAAACAATCTTATTTTTTCATGGGAATGCAGGCAAACTTGATAACAGAATTTATAAACTAAATGAATTTGAAAAAATGGATGTAAATTATCTAATTTTTGCTTATAGGGGTTTTAGTGGAAACAAAGGAAAACCATCTGAGTCTGGTTTATATGAGGATGCTCTTGCCGCTAAAAAATGGCTTAATTTAAAAGAAATAGAAGATAAAAATATTATTTTATACGGCGAGTCTCTTGGAACTGCTATAGCCATTAATCTTGCAAAAGATAATTCATTTTCTGGAGTTATCCTCGAGTCTCCCTTTACTTCAATGGAAACCTTAGCTAAAAAATATTACCCCTATCTTCCTGTAAGTATTTTATTAAAAGACAAATTCAACTCGATTGACAAATTAAATATGAATAATTCACCGTTATTAGTTATGCATGGTGAAAAAGATAGGATTGTACCTTTCTCTATGGGAAAGGAAATATATTCAGAATATAAAAGTCAAAAATATAGTTATTTTATAGAGAATGATGATCACATGATGGATTTTAATGAAAATTTAGTAAGATCACTTAGATTGTTTATAAGCAAATTAAATTAAGACACAATTTAAACAAACTATAATCAATTTTTTTATTAAAATTAAATTTGTGACGAAAAAGATTATTTTATTTTTGCTTATAATTTATCCACAACTTACCATTGGCGACATTAATCATACAAATAATAATAAATATTTTCATATAGGTAAAATGAAATCTTATGATAATGAATTTACTTTATATTTTAAGACAAGAAGTAAAGCGATTATTGCAAAGGGAGAAAATTCAAATTATTTGAATGATTACCCCCAAGATTTATATTTATTCGATCACTTATCGAATACAGATTATCCTTTAATAACATATGAATGGTTTCCAAAAAAAATAAAAAAATTATTTAAAAATTATTCTTATCCATTATTTCCAGAAGATTTCGCATATTATCTTTTAAATGATAATAATACTCTAATTTTAGTCAGTGGTAAAAAGAGTTTCAATCAAAATTTACAGTATAATATAAAAAATAATGAATTAAACAATTTTGAAAATTCAGGTAAATTGAATTTTATAATTTCATCTTATGCAAAAATATGTGGCTATAAATCTCATGATAATAATTTTGAATGTAAACTTCAAAAACCTTTGGTTTCTAAAAATTTAATCAATTAAATTGAGTAAAAGCATCTGCAAATTGCTCTGCATTAAATATTTGTAAATCATCAATTTTTTCACCAAGACCTAATCCAATAATTGGTACTTTATATTTTTTTGAGATAGCAATTAATACTCCACCTTTAGCTGTTCCATCAAGTTTGGTCATAATTAGACCTGTGATTTTAATAATTTTATCAAATTCTTCTAATTGATTTATTATATTTTGCCCTGATGTTGCATCTAAAACTAAGATTACATCCTGTGGCGCGCTTTCATCTGTCTTTTTAATGACATTTGCAATTTTTTTAAATTCATCCATCAAATTTTTCTTATTTTGTAATCTGCCAGCTGTATCAATAAGTACCTGACTAATATTGTTGTTTTTTGCGTGTTCTATCGCCTTATACGCAACTGAAGCTGGGTCAGATCCTGGATTTGATTTAATAATTGTTGCGCCAACTTTATCAGACCAAGATTCTAGCTGATCAATAGCTGCTGCCCTAAAGGTATCGCAAGCAGAAAATATTACTTCTGAGCCGTTATCTTTAAATATTTTACCAATTTTTCCTATAGTCGTAGTTTTACCTACTCCGTTCACACCAGATACTAATGTTACATTTATATTTTCTTTTTTTTCAAAAAAATCTTTTCTTTCCAAAGGTATCATCAATTCCAGGATATACTCCTTAAGAATTAAATTTATTTCCTCAACTGCATTTTTTTTTGGATCTATTTTTTTTTGAGAGATAATACTTTTTATTTCAGATGAGGCATCAATACCAACATCAGAACTAATCAAAAATTCTTCAATCTTATTTAATGTTTCATCATCAATTTCTTTTTTTACGATTATTTCTCTAAGTCCAGAGGAAATACTGTCAGCACTTTTTTTAAAACCTAATTTGAACTTTTCAAAAATACCCATTAAATATTTATGTCTATTTCTTTGATACTAGACACTGGACCTTTCATATGAATTTGTTGATTTTCGTCAATATAAATTACTAATTTTCCTAAACTAAATTCAATTTCAGTTCTAGAATTTTCTAAATTTTCTAAATTTGCTGCTACTGCTGTTGCACAAGCAGCGGTTCCACATGCTTTTGTTAAGCCTGCACCTCTTTCCCAAACTTTAACTTTATAATAATTTTTATTTATTTTTTGTGCGAGTGTTAAATTGCATTTTTCTGGAAATAATTCATGATTTTCAATCTCAGGTCCAATTTTCTCTATATTAAAATTTTCTATTTCATTAACAAAGAAAATAGTATGAGGGTTACCTACATTTACAGCAATACCACCAGATATTTCTTGGTTGTTTTCATCTCTTATACTTATACCTAAATTTTTGGTATCTAGATTTTCAGATAAAGGAATTTCTTTCCAATTAGTTTTTGGTAAGCCAATTATTGTTTCAACTTGACCATCATCAAGTAGGTTTGAATTTAACTGTTTTGATGCTACTAGAAGGTTTATACTTTTTTTGTTTTTTTCTTTTGATAGTAAGTACGCAACACATCTTGTGCCATTTCCACATGCATCTGACCCAGAGCCATCAGAATTATAAAATACTAGTTCAGCATCAGTATCATTACTTTTGTTAATATAGATTAGTTGGTCACAGCCAACAAAATCTCTATCACAAATCTTAACAATTTGGTCTTTGCTTAATTCTATATTTTTTTGTCTTTGGTCAATAATTACAAAATCATTGCCAAGACCATCCATTTTAAAAGCTTTAAATTCCATATACTTCAGTATTTAACTTATTTATTGACATTTTGAACCTCTATTATAGTTTATCGCCGTTTCCGCAAAATACAGCAATTTGCGGTGTCTTTGGCAACAAAGAGATCGACACCAGTCAGCGAGAGTTCGCCCACTGGTGCGATACTTGCTGGATGTGATTATGTTTGAAAATTTAACAAATAAATTTGAAGAAATATTTTCTTCTTTAAAAAAGGCGCCTTCGCTTGATGAAAAGCAAGTGGATGAGGGTTTGAGAGAGATTAGGCTTGCTCTATTAGAGGCTGATGTATCTTTAGAAGTTGTAAAAGAATTTATTAATAGAGTGAAACCTAAAGCTCTTGGCCAAGAGATCGTCAGATCTACTTCACCTGGAGAGATGGTGGTTAAAGTTGTTAACGATGAGTTAATTTCTTTTTTAGGCGATAAAAATTCTGAAATAGAATTAAATGCAGTACCTCCGGTCCCTATGATGCTTGTTGGGCTTCAAGGTTCAGGAAAAACAACTACAACTGCAAAACTTGCTAGATTTTTAGAGATTAATAAAAAGAAAAAAGTAATGATGGCTAGTCTTGATGTCTATAGACCAGCTGCACAAGAGCAATTAAGGCTTTTGGGTGAGCAAAATAATATAATAACGCTTCCAGTCATCAAAGATCAACTTCCTGCAGATATTTGTAGAAGAGCGATTAGTGCTGCTAACCTTAATGGAGCAGATGTAATTCTCTTTGATACAGCTGGAAGAACTCAAATTGATTTACAGATGATGAGTGAAATTAAACAAATTGAAAGTATTATCAATCCATCAGAAACAATTCTAGTTGCAGATTCCCTTACTGGACAAGTTGCAGCTAATGTAGCAAAAGAATTTAAAAGTACAGTTAATCTTACTGGTATTATTCTTACAAGATCTGATGGTGATGGTAGGGGTGGAGCAGCATTAAGTATGAAATATGTTGCAGATGTTCCAATAAAATTTTTAGGAGTTGGTGAAAAAATAGAAAATTTTGAGGTCTTTCATCCAGATAGAATTGCTAATAGAATTTTGGGTATGGGAGATATTGTTTCTCTTGTTGAAAAGGCTGCAGAAGATCTAGATGAAGAAAAATTAAAAAAAACAGAGGAAAAATTAAAAAAAGGTCAGTTTTCGTTAGAAGATTATTTAACTCAGTTAAAACAAATGAAAAAAATGGGTGGTATTGAAGGTATAATGTCCTTTTTACCAGGTGTTTCAAAAGTTAAATCTCAAATGGATCAAGCTGGAGTAGATGAGAAAATAATTACTCAAAACGAAGCTGTAATACTATCAATGACTAAAAAAGAACGAGAAAACCCTAAGATTATTGATGGTTCTAGAAAAAAAAGAATTGCTAATGGCTCAGGAACAGATGTAGCCGCTATCAATAAATTGCTGAAGCAATTTAAGATGATGTCAGAAATGATGAAAAAAATGTCTAAAGGAAATACAAAAGGGATGATGGATAAAGGCATACCACCAGAACTTTTTAATCAATTAAAATAAATAGGAGAACAAATGTTAAAGATGCGTTTATCAATGGGAGGAACTAAGAAGAGACCAGTATATAAGATAGTGGTTGCTGATAGTAGGTTCCCAAGAGATGGAAGGTTTATAGAAAAATTAGGTTTTTTTAATCCTCTAATTCCGAGAGAAAAAAAAGAAAGAATGGGATTAGATGTTGAGAGAGTTAAGTATTGGCTGGGTCAAGGGGCACAACCAACAACCAGAGTTGCAAGATTATTAGGGGAAAATGAGATTATGCCTATGCCAGCAAAAGGTAATAATCCTCAAAAAGCAATTCCAAAAAAAGATAGAAAGAAAACTGAAGAGGGTGGCGAAGCTAAAGCAGATGCTCCTAAAACAGAGGAGGCTAAAACAGAGGAGGCTAAAACAGAAGCACCAAAAGAAGAAGCTAAAACAGAAGCTCCAAAGGAAGAGGCTAAAACAGAAGCACCAAAGGAAGAGGCTAAAACAGAGGCACCAAAGGAAGAGGCTAAATAGATTAATGTTTTTGTCTAGAGTATTTACGTTGTATCCTGAATACTTTCCAGGTTATTTGAGCAAAGGCCTATTCGGCAAGTCAAAAGGAAAAGAATGGGATTTAGAAACAGTAAATATAAGAGATTATGCTTTAGACAAACATAAAACTGTTGATGACACTCCTTATGGTGGCGGAAATGGAATGATTATGAAAGCAGATGTTTTGGCAAATTCATTAGATGCAAATATCAAGGCTAAAGAAAAAACCCTTTATTTAAGTCCAAGAGGAAAAGTTTTTAATTCTAAACTTGCAAGAGAGTTTTCAAATGAAAAAACAATCAATTTAATTTGTGGTCATTTCGAAGGAGTAGATGAAAGAATACTAGAGAGTAGAGATATTGAAGAGATTAGCATTGGTGACTTTATATTGTCAGGCGGTGAAGTTGCAGCCTTTGTTGTAACAGACTCTATTCTAAGATTTATTCCAGGAATTCTAGGTAATATTAATTCTTCAAGAGATGAGAGTTTTGAGAATGGACTTCTTGAATATCCGCAATTCACAAAACCTCAAGTTTGGGAGGAAAAAAAGGTCCCAAATGTGCTAATTTCAGGTGATCACGCCAAAATTAAAGACTGGCGTTTATCCCAATCTGAGGCTATAACACGCGACCGAAGACCAGACTTGTGGCAAAAATATAAGAAAAATTAAAATGAAAAATATTGAAGAAGTAAACAAATTAAACTTAAACAAAATTATTTCCGAGAGAAAACATCCTGATTTTTTCCCTGGTGACATAGTTAAGGTTGGCGTTAGGATAACGGAGGGTAAAAGAGATAGAATTCAATATTTTGAAGGTGTATGTATCGCAAAAAAGAGTAGAGACATCAATTCATCTTTTACTGTTAGAAAAATTTCATTTGGTGAGGGTGTAGAAAGAACTTTTGCTTTATACAGCCCAATTGTAGATACAATAAAAGTTGTAAGATCAGGAAAAGTAAGAAGAGCAAAATTATACTATCTAAGGGATAGAACTGGTAAATCTGCAAGAATTGCAGAAAAAATAAAGAAGACGATCGGAATTGATTTAGAAACTAAAATTAATGAGGTCACTGAGGAAAACGTAATGCCATCAACTGATCCTCAAACAGAAGCTCCTAAAGAAGAAGTTAAAGCAGAAGCTCCTAAAGAAGAAGTTAAAGCAGAGCCTTTAAAAACAGAAGAACCGAAAGAAAATCAAGAACAGAAAAAATAATTTTTTTCTAAATGCCTTTTACAACTTACGATAAAATTTGGAACGATCATCTAGTTGATGAACAACCTGATGGTACATCACTTTTGTTTGTAGATAGACATTTAATTCATGAAGTCACAAGCCCTCAAGCATTTGAAGGCTTAAGAAATTCAAACAGAAAAGTAAGACACCCTAAACTAACACTTGCTGTTGCAGATCATAATGTTCCGACAACTGACAGGTCAAAAGGTATCGCAGATGAAGACTCGAGAATTCAAGTTGAAACTTTAAATAAAAACTGCAAAGAATTTGGAGTAGAGATTTTTGGAATGGATGATAAGAGACAAGGCATTGTACATATTATAGGACCTGAACAAGGTTTTACTCAGCCTGGAAATATTATTGTTTGTGGTGATAGTCATACTGCAACTCATGGAGCGTTTGGAGCTTTAGCTTTTGGTATTGGAACTTCAGAAGTAGAACACGTTTTAGCAACACAAACTTTAGTTCAAAAAAAATCTAAAAACTTTAGAATTAGCGTAAATGGTTCATTACCTATCGGTGTAACATCAAAGGATGTCATCTTGCAGATAATTGGAAAAATAGGAACAGCAGGCGGTACAGGTTATGTAATTGAGTATGCTGGTAACCTTATATCTAATCTAAGTGTTGAACAAAGAATGACGATTTGCAATATGACGATTGAAGGTGGTGCAAGAGCAGGACTAATTCAACCAGATGAAAAGATATTTCAATATTTAAAAGGTAAACCAATGTCACCAACAGGAGAAAACTGGGAAAAAGCCTTAGGATATTGGCATACATTGAAATCTGATAAGGATGCAAACTTTGATAAAGAATTAACATTAGATGGATCTCAAATTAAGCCAATGGTAACTTGGGGAACATCTCCCCAGGATGTAGTTGAAATAGACGGTAAAGTTCCCAATCCTGAAAGCGAAACTGACCCAGATAGAAAAAATTCAATTAATAGATCATTAAATTATATGGGATTAAAACCAAATACGAACATTCAAGATATTAAGATTGATAAAGTTTTTATAGGAAGCTGCACTAATGGAAGAATAGAAGATATCAGAGAAGCTGCGAAAATATTAAAAGATAAAAAGGTTGCATCACATGTACATGCAATGATTGTTCCAGGTTCTGGTTTAGTTAAAGAGCAAGCAGAGCAAGAGGGTTTAGATAAAATATTTTTACAATCAGGCTTTGAATGGAGAGAGCCAGGCTGTTCAATGTGTCTAGCAATGAATGCAGACAAGCTTAAACCTGAGGAAAGATGTGCATCTACCTCTAATAGAAATTTTGAGGGTAGACAGGGAAGAGGTGGTAGAACACATTTAGTTAGTCCGGCAATGGCTGCAGCAGCTGCAATTTCTGGAAACTTAGATGATGTTAGAAAATACCAAAATTAAATGAATAAATTTATCTCAATAAAAAGTATTCCAGCTTATCTACCTATCGTCAATATAGATACAGATATGATAATTCCTAAACAGTTTTTAAAAACCATAAAAAGAACCGGACTAGGAAAAAATTTATTTTTTGAAATGAGATATGATCAAAGTGGTAAAGAGATAGATGACTTTATTTTAAATAATAGTCCATATAATAATTCTAAAATTTTGATTGCAGGAAAGAATTTTGGGTGTGGCTCTTCTAGAGAACACGCTCCATGGGCTTTAATGGATTTTGGAATAACTTGTGTAATCAGTTCAAGTTATGCAGATATATTTTATAATAACTGTTTTAAAAACGGAATTTTGCCAATTACAATTTCAGAGGATCAAATCAAAGAAATTTCAGAGTACTCGAAAAGAAAAGAAGAAATTTCTGTAAATTTACCTGAACAAACAATAAGTTTTGGTAATAAAGAAATTAAATTTGAAATAGATCAATTTAAGAAAAAATGTCTAATTGAGGGATTAGATGACATCGCTTTGTCATTAGAAAAATCTGAAAAAATAGTTTCATACGAAAATAAAATTAAAGAGGCAAAACCTTGGATATTTAATGATTAAAATTAAAAAAAGAAAAATTTTATTATTACCAGGGGATGGTATCGGTCCTGAGGTAATTGCTGAAGTTAAAAAAATAATTGAATGGTTAAACTCAAATAAATCCTTGGATTTTGAAATTGACCAAGATTTGGTTGGTGGTGCTGCTTATGACAAACATGGAACTCCAATAACTGATGAAGCATTTTATAAGGCACAAGAAAGTGCAGCAGTAATACTGGGTGCAGTTGGTGGACCAAAATGGGACAATATTGATTTTTCAAAAAAACCAGAGAGAGCTCTATTAAAATTAAGAAAAGAATTAAAATTATTTGCAAATTTGAGACCTGCAATTTGTTTCAAACAACTTGTTGATGCCTCAAGTTTAAAGCCTGAGTTTGTTTCTAATTTAGATATTCTTTTTGTTAGAGAATTAACGGGTGGGATTTACTTTGGTGAACCTAGAGGGATAAAACCAATTGATAATGGCGAAAGAAAAGGAATTAATACTCATGTCTATACTACTAGTGAAATTGAGAGAGTAGCCCGTGTTGCATTTGATCTAGCCAGAAAAAGAAATAACAAAGTCACTTCTTGTGAAAAGTCGAATGTCATGGAGGCAGGTCAATTATGGAAAGAAGAAGTTCAAGCAATTCATGAAAAAGAATATAGTGATGTAGAATTAAAACATATGCTAGCAGATAATTGTGCAATGCAGTTAGTTAGAAATCCTAAACAATTTGATGTGATAGTAACAGATAATCTTTTTGGCGATATGTTATCAGATGAAGCTGCAATGTTGACTGGTTCGCTAGGACTTTTGCCATCCGCGTCTCTTGGAGCTAAAGATAAAAACGGTAATATGAGATCTTTATATGAGCCAGTTCATGGATCAGCACCTGATATAGCAGGTCAAGGTATTGCTAATCCAATAGCAACAATACTGAGTTTTGCAATGGCTTTAAGATATTCTTTAGACCTAGATAAAGAGGCAGATAGTTTAGAAAAAGCAGTTCAAGACGTACTTGATCAAGGACTTAGAACTAAGGATATATTCTCAAAAGGAATGAAAGAAGTATCAACATCAGCGATGGGAGATGCGATAATTTCAAAATTGCAATAATTAGACATTTATTCTAAAGTATATTTATGCCAACTTATAATGCACCTGTAGATGATATGATGTTTCTCTTTGACAAATTGAGAAACAATAAAAAATATAATGAAATTGAAAAATATAAAGAAGTTAACACAGAATTAGTTAAAGATATTTTAGACGAAGCAGCAAAAATTACTCAAAACTTAATTTTACCTCTTGCAAAAAGTGGAGATGAAACGCCAGCTATTTTAGAAAATGGAGTAGTTAGAACACCTCCAGGATATAAGGAAGCTTATCAAAAATTTATAGAGGATGGATGGATTTCCTTATCTTGTGATCCAAAATATGGTGGGCAAGGAATGCCTAAAACAGTCAGTACTTTCTTTGATGAAATGTTATCATCGGCAAGCTTATCTTTTAAACTTTACAGTGAGTTGACTATTGGAGCATATAACTGTTTGTTAAGGCACGCTGATGATGAAATAAAAAATACTTATTTGCCTAAAATGGTTGAGGGTAAATGGAGTGGTACTATGTGTTTAACAGAACCAGTATGTGGAACAGACTTAGGTCTTTTAAAGACTAAAGCAGTAGATCAGAATGATGGAACTTACAAAATTAGTGGTCAAAAAATTTTTATTACTTCTGGTGATCAAGATTTAACAGAAAATATTATTCATTTAGTATTAGCTCGATCAACAGATTCACCAGCAGGAACAAAAGGTATCAGTTTATTTTTAGTTCCAAAATTTGTTTTAAACAAAGATGGATCAGTCGGGCCAAGAAACGGAGTTTCAACAGGTTCAATAGAAAACAAAATGGGTATTAAAGGGTCTGCAACATGTGTGCTAAATTTTGATGATGCTGTTGGTTATATGATTGGACCTAAAAACAAAGGCCTTAACTCTATGTTCACAATGATGAATTTGGAGAGAATTATCGTTGGGATTCAAGGATTAGGCATTTCTGAAATTGCATACCAAAATTCTCTTACTTATGCCAAAGAAAGAAAACAAGGTAAGGCATTTAATTCAAAATCAAATAATGGTGCAGATTTTATTATTGATCACGTTGATATTAGACGGTCACTTTTGAGTATGAAGTCCATGATAGAGGGACAAAGAGCTTTGAGTTTCTGGCTGTCTCAACAAATTGAAGTTAGCTTAAATCATTCTGATGAAAAAATAAAACAAGAAGCCTCAGATCTTGTTTCATTAATGACTCCAGTTGTTAAATCGCTCTTCACGGACAATGCAATGGAGATAACAAGTGAAGCAATGCAAATTCATGGAGGGTATGGATTTACGAAAGATCAAGGTATTGAACAATTCTACAGAGACAACAGAATTACTCCTATTTATGAAGGAACAAACTCAGTTCAAGCTGCTGACTTAGTCTTCAGAAAACTGATCACCAAAAATGGTGATATTATTGAAAACTATCTAAACCTGGTTAAAGACGAGATTAAAATAACTGACGAAAAAGCTGAACCTTTTGTAAAACAACTTAACTATCATCTTGATATTTTGTCAAAATTTACTATTTGGATGAAGGAAAAAATAAAAAATTCTCCAGAAGATGCAAGTGGAGCATGTAATGACTATTTAAAAGTTCTTGGTTTAGTTGCGACTGGGCATGCTTGGCTAAAAGTTCTAGAAGTTTCCTTCAAAGAATACGAAAGCAATAAAGATTTTTATGAGGACAAAATCCAAACTGCCAAATTTTTCTTTAATAGAGTACTTCCTAGGATAGAAAGTAGTTTTATTACTGCAACTACTGGAAGTAATTATATTATGAATTACAAATTTAATTAGAATGAATCCTTATGAAACAAATTTGGATAAAAACGATGCCAATTATGTTCCATTAACCCCTTTATCATTTCTAGAAAGAGCAAAAGATATTTATCCAAACTACGAAGCAGTAGTTTATGAAAGTAGGAAATACACTTGGAGTGAAGTTTACAAAAGATGTATTAAGTTTGCTAGTGCATTAGATAAATTAGGAATTAAAACAGGTGA
The DNA here is from genome assembly GCA_003282945.1 of Pelagibacteraceae bacterium AG-325-E23. Taxonomy (GTDB): domain Bacteria; phylum Pseudomonadota; class Alphaproteobacteria; order Pelagibacterales; family Pelagibacteraceae; genus Pelagibacter. Next base: position 88,880 of record QBYG01000001.1, on the reverse strand, counting down.
TACGGTATCTGTTTTAGCTTTTAATACACCCGAAATATTTGAAGCTCATTACTCAATACCAATGGTTGGAGCAGTTATTAATGCAATTAATACAAGATTAGACTCTAAAACAATTAGTTACATTTTAAATCACAGTGAAGCAAAGGTGCTAATTGTAGATAGACAATTTCATGATGTAGTAAAAAAAGCCTTAGAGGAAGTTAATTCAAAAATTACTATAATTGATATAAATGATAAAGATGCAAAACTAACCGATTCTAAAAATATAGGATCGTTGGAATATGAGGAGTTTTTAAATTCTGGAGATGAAAATTTTAAATGGAAAATGCCAAAAGATGAGTGGCAAGCTATTGCATTAGGTTATACTTCTGGAACAACTGGTAATCCAAAAGGAGTTGTTTATCATCATAGAGGATCATATTTAATGGCAACAGGAAGTGCAGTTGCATGGAATATGCCTAATCAATTAAATTTTTTATACACAGTACCAATGTTTCATTGTAATGGATGGTGTTATCCTTGGACAATGTCAATGATACATGGTCGAGTAATTTGTTTGAGAAATATTGATGTAAAAAAAATATTTGAATTAATTGATAAGTATGAAGTTACTCATTTTGGTGGAGCACCAATAGTTTTAAATATGTTAGCTAATGCACCTCAGGATCAGCAAAAAGAGTTAAAAAGAAAAGTGTATGTATTAACTGCAGGCGCCCCTCCTCCGAGTATAATTTTTGAAAAAATGCAAAAGTTAGGCTTTGAAGTAATGCATGTTTATGGTCTTACGGAAACCTATGGTCATATTTTGCAGTGTGCATGGAATGAAGAATGGGATGAATTAGATCAAAATAATCAAAACGAAATTAGAGCAAGACAAGGAGTAAGGTATCCTAATACAGAGGGTGTTATTGTAATGGACCCTGAAACCATGAAGCCTGTTCCTCATGATGGAAAAACAATGGGTGAAATAATGATTAGAGGAAATGTTGTAATGAAAGGTTATTTTAAAGACAAAGAAGCAACAGAAAAATCAATGGATGGAGGTTGGTTTCATTCTGGAGATTTAGCTGTAACTCACCCAAGTGGTTACATAAAAATTCAAGACCGATCAAAAGATATTATAATTTCAGGTGGGGAAAATATTTCATCTATTGAGATAGAAAATACGATTTCAAAACATCCCGCCGTATCACTAGCAGCTGTTGTAGCAAAACCTGATGAGAAATGGGGTGAAACACCTTGTGCTTTTGTTGAATTAATCGAAGGTAAATCAAGCTCAGAAGAGGAAATTATTACATTTTGTCGGGAAACTCTTGCTGGATTTAAACTTCCTAAAAAAGTCGTGTTTGCTCCTCTACCAAAAACATCTACTGGAAAGATTCAAAAGTTTGAGCTGAGAAAACAAGCTAAAGAATTAAACTAATATAGTTTCTTTACAAAAATCAAATAAGATGGCAGTAATGCTCAAAAAAATGAAAACTTTTTTAATAGCTAAATCAAGAAGACTTAGAGGGACACCTTATACCTCTAGAATTGAAAAACAGGGTGTCACCGCTTACAGTATTTATAATCATATGTTGCTCCCAGCAGCATTTGGTTCAGTAGAAGATTCTTATCATCATTTAAAAGAAAATGTTCAAATTTGGGATGTAGCTGCTGAAAGACAAGTAGAAATTACGGGAAAAGACTCTGCAAAATTAGTTCAGTTGATGACTTGTAGAGATTTATCAAAATCGAAAGAGGGAAGATGTTATTACTGTCCAATTATAGATGATAATGCCGGCTTAATTAATGATCCAGTTGTTTTGAAGTTTAATGAGAATAAATGGTGGATTTCTATTGCTGATACAGATGTAATATTATTTGCAAAAGGACTAGCTATTGGAAAAAATTTTGATGTTAAAATTGTTGAGCCTGATATTGATATTATGGCAGTGCAAGGTCCAAAGTCATTTAAGTTAATGGAAAAGGTTTTTGGGGAAAAAATTGCAAATTTAAAATTTTTTGGCTTTGATTATTTTGAATTTGGTGGTGATAAGCACTTAATTGCAAGGTCCGGGTGGTCTAAACAAGGTGGCTATGAAATTTATGTTGAACACAATGACTCTGGTTTAAAATTATACGATCATCTATTTGAAATTGGTAAAGAATTTAATGTTCAGCCAGGAGGCCCTAACCTAATCGAACGTATTGAAAGTGGATTACTTTCGCATGGGAATGATATGGATAATGGAGACAATCCATATGAATGTGGTTTTGATAAGTATGTAAATATAGATAGTGATGTCGATTTCTTAGGTAAAGAAAAACTGAAAAAAATTAAAGCTGAAGGAATTAAAAAAAAACTTATGGGAGTAAAAATTGATGCCAAGGAAATAAGTGTTAATGGCTCGATGGATCTAGTAGATGAAAATAATAATGTAATTGGAGAATTAAGATCTGGTTGTTACAATCCAACATTTAAACAAGTCATTGGGATTGCAATGATTAACAAACCACACTTTGAGACTTCGAAAACCTTTAAAATCAATATAAATGGCTCTGATTTTGATGGAAAAGTTTGTGATTTACCTTTCATTTAGTATAAAACTTTAAAATATCATGAATATAGCAATAGTAGGAGCGACAGGAAACGTAGGTCGTAAATTAATAGAAGTTTTGGAAAAAAAAAACTTTCCAATAACAGAGGCTTATTTAGTTGCGTCTTCAAATAGTGAAGGAAAAAAAATTAATTTTTTAGGAAAAGAGCATACTGTTAGTAATTTAGAACAATTTGATTTCTCAAAAGTAAAAATTGCTTTTTTTGCAGCTGGTTCTTCAATTGCTGAAAAATGGGCACCGATAGCAGCAGAAAAAACCATTGTAATTGATAATTCAAAATTCTTTAGAAAAGATCCAGAAATTCCTTTAATTGTTCCAGAGGTAAATTCCAAAGAATTATCTAAATTTAAAAATAAGAATATTATAGCAAATGCCAATTGTTCAGTAATACCAATAGTCGTAGCTCTCAAACCATTACATGATTTGTATAATGTAAAAAGAATAGTTGCATCAACCTATCAATCAGTATCAGGAGCAGGCAAAGCTGGTATGGATGAACTTATATCTCAAACTAAAGAAGTGTTGGAAAATAAAGATGTTGAGTCAAAAAATTTTACTAAGCAAATTGCTTTTAATGCTATACCTCATATTGATAGTTTTCTTGAAAATGGAAGCACAAAAGAAGAGCAAAAAAATCATGATGAGGTAAAAAAAATTTTAGATAGTAAAATTAATATTACATCTACTTGTGTAAGAATCCCTGTTCTAGTTTCTCACTCCATAAGTGTGAATGTTGAATTCAACAAAAAACATAACTTAGAAGAAATAAGAAATGTCTTATCAACATCACCAGGATGTAAGGTAGTTGATGAGCAAAAAGATGGAGGATACATTACCCCTGTTGAAGCTGAAGACAAATTTGAAACATTCATATCAAGAATTCGTGAGGATTCTTCTCAACCAAATTCAATTAATTTGTGGATTGTGTCTGATAATTTGTTAAAAGGTGCTGCACTTAATGCAGTTGAAATTGCTGAGGCTTTAGTAGAAAAAGATTTTTATGGAAAATAAAAATCCAATATCGCCACATATACAAATTTATAACTGGCACATCTCTTCATTAGTTTCAATATCACACAGAGTAACTGGTATAATAAACTTCATTACAATAACTTTGATAGGTATTTGGATAGCATCTTTATTATTAGGAGAGGAAAATTATGTATTTACTAATTTTTTCTTGTCATCTTTAGTTGGTAAATTTGTTTGTTTAGGAGTTATTTGGTCTTTTACATTTCAAATGCTCAGCGAAATAAGGCATTTGATCATGGATTTAGGTTACGGATTTGAGCAGAAAACTACAAAAGTAACTGGATTAATAGTTCTGGTTGGATCATTTCCTCTTACTGTTATAATTTTTCTCATAGGAAGGCACTTAATTTAATGGGATCTGTAACAAAGAAATGGCTTTTTCTAAAAGTAAGTTCTGCAATTTTACTACCATTAATGCTGTGGTTTTCTATACATTTGGCCTCTGTTTATGACAAAGGTTATAATGAATTACTTTTATTCATAACATCTCAACCATCTAAGTTATTATTTAGTCTTTTTTTGATTTTTGCATATTTTTTCTCAGCTTTAAGCATTAGTGAGGTTTTTGAAGATTATATTGAGGACGAAAAAATCAAAAATGCCGCAAATAAATCATTAAATATCTTTGCTATAGTATTTCCATTAATAATAATTATCTTAGTATTTAATATATAGTTATGAGTGCGTACAAAATTATTGATCATGAATATGATGTAGTTGTTTTAGGTGCAGGTGGATCTGGACTAAGAGCAGCTGTTGGCCTAAGTGAGGCCGGTCTAAAAACCGCATGTGTATCAAAAGTATTCCCAACAAGAAGTCACACATCTGCAGCCCAAGGTGGTATTTCCGCAGCACTTGGAAATATGGGAGAAGATGACTGGAGATGGCACATGTATGACACAGTCAAAGGTGCTGATTGGTTAGGTGACCAGGATTCTATTGAATATTTATGTAAAGAAGCACCAGCTGCTGTTCTTGAATTAGAAAAGTATGGTGTTCCATTTAGTCGAACTGAGGAAGGAAAAATTTATCAAAGACCTTTTGGGGGTATGACAAAAAACTATGGAAATGAAACGGTTCAAAGAACATGTGCAGCAGCAGATAGGACTGGACATGCAATACTTCACACATTGTATGGACAAGCTTTAAAACATAATACCGAATTTTTTATTGAATACTTTGCGCTAGATTTAATAATGAAAGATGGAGCATGCAAAGGTATAATTGCTTGGAACCTTAATGATGGAACAATTCACAGATTTAGATCCCACACAACAATTATTGCAACAGGAGGGTATGGAAAAGTGTATTACTCAGCTACTTCAGCTCATACTTGCACCGGAGATGGTAATGCTATGGCTTTAAGAGCTGGATTACCTTTACAAGACATGGAATTTGTACAATTTCATCCAACGGGAATATATGGTCATGGAACATTAATTTCTGAAGGTGTAAGAGGAGAAGGTGGTTATCTAGTAAATTCAAAAGGTGAAAGATTTATGGAGCGTTATGCTCCTAAAGCAAAAGATTTAGCATCTAGAGATGTTGTAAGTAGATCAATTGCAATAGAAATTAATGAGGGAAGAGGTATTGGAAAAGAACAAGATCATGTTCATCTTCACATTGATCATTTGGATCCAAAAGTTATCGATGAGAGACTTCCAGGAATATCAGAGGCTTCAAAATTATTTGCAAATGTTGATGTAACTAAGGAACCTATACCAGTAGTACCTACAGTGCATTATAATATGGGTGGAATACCAACAAATTATAAAGCAGAAGTTTTAACATTAAATGGATCTGAAAAAACTGTACCTGGGTTAATGGCTATTGGAGAAGCAGCATGCGTTTCTGTCCATGGCGCAAATAGATTAGGTTCAAACTCATTAATAGATTTAGTTGTTTTTGGAAGAGCTGCAGCGAAAAGAGCTGCAGAGTTAGTAAAGCCTGGAATGAAGCATGATGAAATTGATACAAATGAAACGGATAGATGTTTAGATAGATTTGACAAATTAAGAAACTCAAAGGGTTCAAATCCAACATCTGAACTGAGACTTTCAATGCAAAAAACAATGCAATCAAAGTGCGCTGTATTTAGAACTGAGAAAACATTAAAGGAAGGCGTTGATGAAATTAGAAAACCTTATGATGGAATGGACTCTCTTTCTGTAAAAGATAAGTCATTAATCTTTAATACAGATTTAGTTGAAACACTAGAATTTGACAACTTAATAAGACAAGCAATAACTACAATGGACTCTGCGTATCATAGAAAAGAAAGCAGAGGAGCTCATGCAAGAGAAGATTTTCCAAAGAGAGATGATGAGAATTATATGCAACACACTCTGTCTTGGTGTAATGGTTCAAAAACTAAAATTAATTACAGACCTGTTCATAGATCAACACTTACAAATGATGTACAATATTTTCCTCCACAGGAAAGAGTGTATTAATGGTTCAATTAAATTTACCTGCAAACTCAAAGGTAGAAATAGGTCAATATTATAAAGATAAAACAGGTTCAAAAAATATTAGAAAAATAAATATTTATAGATGGGATCCATCAAAAAATGAAAATCCAAGACTTGATACCTATGAAGTTGATATGGATAATTGTTCGTCTAAAGTCCTTGATGTTTTAAACAAAATAAAAAATGAAATAGATCCTTCTATAGCTTACAGAAGATCTTGTGCCCATGGAGTTTGTGGATCTTGTGCGATGAATATGAATGGAAAAAATGGTTTAGCATGCACGAAGTCCCATTCTGAACTGGATGGAGATATTGATATTTATCCTTTACCACATCTAAAAGTCTTAAAAGATTTAATCGGTGATTTAAGCACATTATATAAACAATATGAGTCTGTTGAACCTTGGTTAAAAACCTCAAAAGTAAATGATAAAGAGAATATCCAATCTAAAAATGACAGAGCAAAATTAGATGGATTATATGAATGTATTATGTGTGCGTGTTGTTCAACGTCTTGCCCAAGTTATTGGTGGAACGGTGAAAAATATTTAGGTCCAGCTGTATTACTTCAGGCTTATAGGTGGATAATTGATAGTAGAGATGAAGATAGAAAAGAAAGACTTAAAAAAGTAGCTGATGAACTTAAGCTTTATAGATGCCATACTATCTTGAATTGTACAAATGCTTGCCCAAAGGGCTTGAATCCTGCAAAAGCTATTGCAGAGATAAAGAAAATGCTTGCAACGGCCTAATTACTTAATTAAATAATTTCACTCATGAATATAATCAAACATTTCGTTGGTGGAAAAGTAATAGATGGTACTTCACGAAGAAAAGGACAAGTTTTTAACCCTGCTACTGGAGAGCAAGAATCAGAAGTTATTTTAGCTACTAAATCAGATTTAGATAAAACAGTAGAAATTGCTAAGAAAGCCTTTGATACATGGTCACTTAAGCCTGCACTTCAAAGAGCCAGGATAATGTTTAAGTTTAAAGAACTTATAGAAAAAAATTTTGATGAATTAACAAAGTTAATTGTCTCTGAACATGGAAAAGTTTATGAGGATGCAAAAGGATCATTAATAAGAGGATTGGAGGTTGTCGAGTTTGCATGTGGAATTCCTCATGTGCTTAAAGGTGAATTTTCTGAGAATGTTGGAACAAATGTTGATAGTTATTCCATGCGACAGCCTTTAGGTGTAGCTGCTGGAATAACACCTTTTAATTTTCCTGCAATGGTGCCAATGTGGATGTTTCCATTAGCTATAGCATGTGGAAATACTTTTATTCTTAAACCATCAGAAAAAGATCCCTCATGTCCAATGAGATTAGCAGAATTACTTCACGAAGCCGGTCTTCCTGCTGGAGTTTTTAATGTCGTCAATGGAGATAAAGAAGTTGTAGACGCTATACTTTCAAACAATGATATTAAAGCTTTAAGCTTTGTTGGATCAACACCTATAGCTAAATATATATATGAGAATGCTGCCAAAAATGAAAAAAGAGTTCAAGCATTAGGCGGAGCTAAAAATCATTTAGTGGTGATGCCCGATTGCGATTTAGAAGGAGCTGTAAATGGTCTAATGGGTGCTGCATATGGATCTGCAGGTGAAAGATGTATGGCTCAATCTGTTGCAGTAGCAGTTGGTGATATTGGTGATGAGTTAGTATCCAGGTTAGTAAAAAAAGCTGAAGCATTAAAAATTGGTCCTGGTATGGATAAATCCTCAGAAATGGGTCCTCTTGTTACAAAACAACATTTAGAAAAAGTAAAAGGATATGTTGATTTAGGAGTAAAAGAGGGAGCTAAATTAGCTCTTGATGGTAGAGATCTAAAACTTCAAGGGTATGAAAATGGTTTTTATATAGGTGGATGTTTGTTTGATCATGTAACTACTGATATGAGAATTTATAAAGAAGAGATTTTTGGTCCTGTTCTATCAGTGGTAAGAGTAAAAACTTTTGAAGAAGCAACCAAAATGATAAATGAGCATGAGTATGGAAACGGTGTAAGTATTTATACTCGAGATGGTGATGCAGGAAGAACTTTTGCAAGTAAAATCCAAGTTGGAATGGTTGGAATAAATGTTCCAATACCAGTTCCTATGGCATTTCATAGTTTTGGTGGATGGAAAAGATCATTGTTTGGAGATAGCGGAATGCATGGCATGGAAGGAGTTAAATTTTATACAAAATTGAAAACTATTACCTCTAGATGGCCTTCAGGCATAAGGTCAAATCCTGAATTTATTATGCCAACTATGGAATAAAGTATGTCAAAAATTTCTTTAATAGGTGCTGGTCAAATAGGTGGGACTTTAGCTCATTTAATTGGCTTAAAAGAGCTTGTAAATGAGGTTGTGCTGTTTGATGTTGCTAGTGGAATTGCCAAAGGAAAAGCCTTAGATATTGCACAATCTTCATCAGTTGATGGATTTAACGTAAAATTTTCAGGAACAGATAATTATGAAGATATTAAAGACTCTGATGTAATTATCATAACTGCAGGAGTACCAAGAAAGCCAGGTATGAGTAGAGATGATTTACTTGGAATTAATTTAAAAATTATTAAGCAGGTTGCAGAAGGAATAAAAGTAAATGCACCTAACGCTTTTGTTATATGTATTACAAATCCATTAGATGTAATGGTAATGGCATTTCAAAAATATTCAGGACTTCCAGCAAATAAAGTAGTTGGGATGGCTGGTATTTTAGATAGTTCACGTTTTAAACTTTTTTTATCTGAGGAATTAAATGTACCTGTAAGAGAAATTGATGCAATGGTAATGGGTGGGCATGGAGATACAATGGTACCTCTTCCAAGATTTACTAAGGTCTCTGGAAAATCTTTAATGGATTTATTAAAAGATGGAAGAATTTCTGAAGAAAAATTAGAAAGTATTAATCAACGAACAAGAGATGGTGGTGCTGAGATTGTTAAATATTTGGAAAAAGGATCTGCATTTTATGCGCCAGCGGCTTCCGGAGTAGAGATGGCAGAAGCATTCTTAAAAGATCAAAAAAAACTTTTACCATGTGCAGCACATCTACATGGAGAATATGGGATTAATAATGTTTATGCTGGTGTTCCTGTTATCATCGGAAAAGAAGGCGTTGAAAGGATTGATGAAATTGATCTTAATGAGAATGAAAAATCAGAATTTAATAATTCTGTTGAAGCAGTCATCAAATTGTGGGATGCGGCATCAAAAATAGATCCTGATTTGAATAAAGACTAAATGAATATTCACGAGCACCAAGCAAAACAAATTCTAAAAAAGTATGGAGCGAATGTACCCGAGGGAGTATTTGCATTTAATGTATCCGATCTTTTGCAAAAAACTAAAGAATTGAAAACTGATAAGTATGTTCTTAAAGCTCAAATTCATGCTGGTGGAAGAGGTAAGGCTGGTGGAGTAAAAATTGTTGATAATTTAGAAAATTTAGAAAAAGAAGCAAATATTTTGCTTGGCAAAAACCTAATTACTCATCAAACAGGACCCTTAGGTAGAGAAGTAAAAAGACTATATGTCGAAGAAGTATCTAATATTAGTAAAGAATTTTATCTTTCTTGCCTAGTTGATAGATCAAGTTCAAAAATTGCATTTATTTCAAGTGATCAAGGAGGAATGAACATTGAAGAAGTTGCCCAAAATACACCTGAAAAAATCTTAACGACTAAGGTCGATTTTAACCAAGAAATTTCCGAGGTTGATTGTAAGAAAATTATTAAGGTTTTTGAATTAGACGATAATTCTGGTTCAGAAGCTATAAGCTTAATAAAAGCAATTTATAAATTGTTCACAGAAAATGATGCAAATTTAGTAGAAATTAACCCACTTATTTTAACGAAAGAAAATAAAGTAGTTTGTCTTGATGCAAAAATGACATTTGATGAAAATGCATTATTTAAACATCCTGAGATTCAAGAATTAAGAGACTATAATGAGGAAGAAGCCACTGAAATTGAAGCAAGCAAACATGACTTGGCATATATAAAATTAGATGGAAGTATAGGATGTATGGTAAACGGTGCAGGATTGGCAATGGCTACAATGGATATCATAAAGCTTTATGGTGAAGAGCCTGCAAATTTTTTAGATGTAGGAGGTGGAGCATCAAAAGAAAAAGTTTCTGCTGCGTTCAAAATTATTTTATCAGATAAAAATGTCAAAGGAATATTGATAAATATTTTTGGTGGAATTATGAGATGTGATGTACTTGCGCAAGGTGTTGTAGATGCAGCAAAAGAAATTAAAATTAAAGTACCGTTAGTAGTAAGATTAGCAGGTACAAACTTTGAAGAAGGAAAAAAGATTTTACAGAATTCTGGTTTAAAAATTATATCTGCAAATGACTTATCAGATGCTGCAAAAAAAGTTGTAGAGGTAATAAAATAATGTCAGTATTAATTGATAAAAATACAAAAGTAATTTGCCAAGGTTTTACAGGATCCCATGGTACTTTTCACTCTGAACAATCTATTAAATATGGAACAAACCTAGTTGGGGGAGTAACACCAAAAAAAGGGGGACAAATTCACTTAGAAAGACCAGTGTTTAACACAGTTAAAGAAGCAAAAGATGCTACTGGTGCGGATGCAACAATGATATATGTACCTGCAAAGTTCGCTTCATCAGCTATCATTGAAGCCATCGATGCATCTATTGAATTAATTGTTTGTATAAGCGAAGGAATACCAATTCTTGATATGTTAAAAGTTAAAAAAAAATTACAAGACTCTAACTCAAGATTAATTGGTCCAAACTGTCCTGGAATAATTACACCCAATGAATGTAAAATTGGAATAATGCCAGGTAATATTCATAAAAAAGGTTCAGTTGGAATTGTATCTAGATCAGGAACACTTACTTATGAGGCAGTTGCTCAAACAACCGAGAATAATCTTGGTCAATCAACATGCATAGGAATTGGCGGCGATCCAATTAATGGAACTAATTTCATTGACTGCCTTGATTTATTTTTAAATGACGATCAAACAGAGTCTATTTTAATGATTGGAGAAATAGGTGGAACTGCTGAAGAGGAAGCCGCAGAGTTTGTTAAAAATCACAAAATAAAAAAACCAATAGTTGGATTTATAGCTGGTGTAACTGCTCCACCGGGAAGAAGAATGGGACATGCTGGAGCTATTATTTCAGGTGGCAACGGAAATGCCGAGGAAAAGATAAAAATTATGGAAGATTGTGGTATTACAGTAGCAAATTCTCCTTCTGATATTGGAAAAACGCTACTAAATAAATTGTCTAATTGATAACATTTTGTTTGTATAATACTTAAATAATAAACATGTCAGCATCCAAAAATCTTGAGTACAAAAAGACTTCATTTTTAAATAAGTCAAATAACGCTTTTATTGAGCAAATGTATGTTAAATTTATAAATAAAGATCCTAGCCTACCAAATGGTTGGAAAGAATATTTTCTTGATATCGGTGAAGATTTAGACTCTGTTGTTAAAGAAATAAAAGGTCCCTCATGGAGTCCAAAAAAAGTAAAAATTAAAGAAAACTCAGACTTTAAAAAAGAAAATTCTGACCTAAAAGTTAATCAAGTTGATGTAATAGCTGGTAACAGTAATTCAATAAGAGCTGTTTCACTTATTAGATCTTATAGACAAAGAGGACATCTACTTTCTAAGCTAGACCCACTTGAAATAAGAGAAAGTGAATATTTAGATGAATTACACCCAGAAAATTATGGTTTTAATAAAGAAGATTATGATAAGCAAATATATTTAGATGGTGTTTTAAATAAAGAGTATTCAAACATAAGAGAAATTTTATCTATACTTAGAAAAATTTATTGTGGATCAGTTGGTTATGAATACATGCACATATCCAACCCAACAGAGAGAAAATGGTTTAGGGACAGAGTAGAAAAAGATGAAAATATATTAAAATTTACTGAAAATGGTAAAAGTGCAATTTTAAATAAATTAATTCAAGCTGAAGGATTTGAGAAATTTTTACATACTAAATATGTTGGCTCTAAAAGATTTGGTTTAGATGGTGGTGAAAGTTTAATTCCAGGTTTAGAACAAATTATAAAAATAGGGGGCCAGTCCAAGATTAAAGAGGTGAAAATTGGAATGTCTCACAGAGGAAGACTAAATGTTTTAGCTAACGTTTTACAAAAATCTTATAAAAGAATATTTAATGAATTTGCTGGTGAATTAAATAATACCGATGAAGATAGTGCTGGCGATGTGAAATATCATTTGGGAGCTTCATCTGATAGAGAATTTGATGGAAATTCTGTTCATGTAAGTTTAACTGACAATCCTTCACATTTGGAAGCAGTTAATCCAGTAGTATTGGGTCAGACTAGAGCAAAACAATTTTTTCATAAAGATACTGAGAGAAATAAAGTAATTCCGATTTTAATACATGGTGATGCTGCTTTTGCAGGACAAGGTATTGTTGCTGAATGTTTTGCAATGTCGGGTTTACCTGGACACAATACAGGTGGAACTATTCATATAATAGTTAATAACCAAATAGGATTTACCACAAGCCCAAGGTTTGCAAGATCCTCACCTCACCCATCAGATATTGCAAAAATGGTTGATGCTCCTATCATCCATGTTAATGGAGATGACCCAGAAGCTGTTGTTTATGGCTCAAGAATTGCAACTGAATTTAGATTAAAGTTTAATAGAGATGTAGTCATCGACCTAGTTTGTTACAGACGATTTGGACATAATGAAGGAGATGAGCCATCATTCACACAACCACTGATGTATAAAAAAATTAGATCACATCAATCAACAGCAAATATATATGGATCTAAGCTTATTAATGAAAATTTAATATCTGAAGGAGATTTAAATGATCAAATAAAAAAATTTAAAGATCTTTTAGATGATCAATTTAAAACAGCTAAAGATTATAATCCTAAAATTGAGTGGTTTGAAGGAGCCTGGTCTAGCTATAAACCTAAAAAAGGAAAAGATAAAAGAGGCATTACCGGAGCAGATAAAAAAATACTTAAAAATATTTCAGATAAAATAAACGTAGTTCCATCCGAAATAAGTATTCACAAAACTATTAACAAAATCTTGCAAACTAGAAAAAAATCTGTCGATGATGGTTTAAATATTGACTGGTCTACAGCAGAGTCGTTAGCATTTGGTGCATTATTAGATGAGGGATTTCCTGTTCGATTTGTGGGACAAGATTCTGGGAGAGGAACATTTAGTCAAAGACATTCAGTTTTAAGAGATCAAATGGATAACTCTAGATATATTCCTTTAAATAATATTTCAAAACATCAAAAAAAATTTGAAATAGTTGATAGTTTTTTATCAGAACTTGCAGTTTTAGGATTTGAATACGGATATAGTTTAGTGGAACCAAATACTCTTACACTCTGGGAAGCTCAGTTTGGTGATTTTGCTAATGGTGCACAAGTTATAATTGATCAATTTATTGCTTCTGGTGAAAGAAAATGGCAAAGAGCTTCAGGTTTAGTTATGTTATTACCTCATGGTTATGAGGGTCAAGGACCAGAACATTCATCAGCTAGACTTGAAAGATTTTTACAACTGTGTGCAAATGATAATCTTCAAGTTATGAATTGCACAACACCAGCAAATTATTTTCATGCTTTACGTAGACAAATACACCGTGATTTTAGAAAACCACTTGTAATCATGACGCCTAAATCTTTGTTAAGAAACAAATTTTGTGTGTCAACCATTGATGATTTTAGTAAGCAAACATCATTTCACCGAATAATGTGGGATCATGCATTAAGCGATCAATCTAAAAATTTTATTAAACTAAAAAAATTAAGTGAAATTAAAAAAGTCATAATCTGTTCAGGAAAAGTATACTTCGATCTTTTAAATGCTAGAGAAAAGCTAAAAAGAGATGATGTGGTAATCTTCAGAATAGAACAACTTTATCCTTTTCCAGCAAAGAGTTTAGTAAAAGAACTTAAACCATATGCTAAAAATGCTAATTTTTATTGGTGTCAAGAAGAGCCAAAAAATATGGGCGCATGGTTTTCAGTGAGAGATTATATACAATGGACTTTAGATACCATTAAAGCTAAAAATAATGAGATTTCTTATATTGGAAGAAGTCCTGATGCATCACCAGCCACTGGATATGCTAAAAGGCATCAACTTGAGCAACAAGAAATTATAAATGAAGTATTTAATTAATGAGTGAAAAAATTTTAGTACCTACGTTAGGTGAAAGTATAACAGAAGCAACAGTTTCTAAGTGGTTGAAAAGAGAAGGTGAAACAGTTGAGGCTGATGAGGCAATAGTTGAACTGGAAACTGATAAAGTAAATTTAGAAGTTCCTTCCCCGATTAGTGGTACATTATCAGAAATTAGTTTTAAAGACGGAGATACAGTTGAAGTTGGAGCTGTTTTGGGCTCAATTTCTGAGGGGAATGTTGATATTAAAAATATACCTGAAAGCAAAAAACAACTTGATGATAATGAAGAGAAAGAAATTATAGATCAGAAAAGCAATGTAATTAATTTAGATATAGAAAAAAAACCTCAAACTAAGTTAGAAGATCCACTAGTATTAACTGAGGATAACTCAATGGAGCTATTAGAAGAAGAGCCTTTACTTTTAACTGAGGAAGTAGAAACAGAAGAAACCTCACAACAACCAATTATTCTATCTCCCGCAGTTAGAAAAATGGTTGCAGAAAAAAATATCAACGTAGATAATGTAAAAGGAACAGGTAAAGCAGGAAGAATTTTAAAAGGTGATCTAATTGGTATGATGGGAACCAACCCACAACCTAATCAGAGAAGAATTAAATATGGTGAAGAAGAGAGAATTAAAATGACACGTTTGAGACAAACGATTGCTAAAAGACTAAAACAAGCACAAGAAAATGCAGCAATGTTAACTACTTTTAATGAGGTAGATATGTCTGGGATTATGGCAATGAGAAAAGATAACCAAGAAGATTTCAAAAGTAGATATGGAATTAAATTGGGCTTAATGTCATTTTTTGTTAAAGCTTGTGTTGTTGGACTTAAATTATTTCCAGCAATAAACGCTGAAATTGAAGATCAAGATATAATTTACAAAAATTATTATAATATAAGCTTTGCTGTTGGAACCGAAAAAGGTTTAGTAGTTCCAGTGCTAAGAAATGCAGATGAGATGTCATTCGCTGATATAGAAAAAGAAATTAAAAAATTATCTGAGAAAGCAAACGAAGGTAACCTAACAATTGAGGACTTACAGGGAGGTACCTTTACTATAAGTAATGGAGGTGTGTATGGTTCTATGCTTTCAACACCAATATTAAATCCACCTCAATCAGGCGTATTAGGAATGCACAATATTGTTGAAAGACCAGTAAATGATAATGGTGAGATAAAAATTAAGCCTATAATGTATTTGGCTTTGTCATATGATCATAGAATTATTGATGGAAAGGAATCCGTGTCGTTCTTAAAAACTGTTAAAGAAAATTTAGAAGACCCTAGAAGATTATTTTTAAATATCTAATGGCTGAAAAATTTGATGTTACTGTAATTGGAGGAGGACCTGCAGGATATGTATGTGCAATTAGATTATCACAATTAGGATTAAAAACTGCATGTGTAGAGTCCAGAGGATCTTTGGGAGGCACTTGTCTTAATATAGGATGTATTCCTTCTAAAAGCCTATTAAATATGTCTGAAAGTTTTCATAAAGCTAAAAATTTCTCTAATATTGGCATTGAAACTGGTGAAATTAAGCTAAATCTGGAAAAAATGATGAGCAATAAAGAAAGCTCTGTTGCAACACTTACAAAAGGAGTGGAGTTTTTATTTAAAAAAAACAAAGTTACTTACATTAAAGGGGTGGGATCTTTTAATGAAAAAAATGAAATATTAGTCAAAAATGATAAATCAGAAATAAAAATTAAAACTGATAAAACTATAATAAGCACAGGATCAGAACCTTTATCACTTCCAGGAATAGATTTTGATGAAAAAAAAATCCTTTCATCAACAGGAGCTCTTAATATTTCTAAGCTTCCAAAAAAAATGGTTGTTGTTGGGGGTGGGTATATTGGATTGGAGATGGGTTCTGTTTGGTCAAGATTAGGAACTGAGGTTCACGTCGTAGAATATTTAGATCACATCACTCCAGGACTCGATAAAGAAATTTCAAATGAATTTATGAAAATTTTAAAAAAACAGAATATTAGATTTGAATTAAATACTAAAGTTGAAAAAATTACTAAAAACGACAAAGGAGTAGTTATAGAAACGACAAATAAAGATTCAAAAAATAATATTGAAGCCGATGTAGTTTTGATTTCTGTTGGAAGAAAACCCTACACAGATAAATTAAATTTAGGAAAAATTGGAGTAAATCTTGATAAAAAAGGAAAAATAAAAGTTAATAAAAATTTTGAAACCAATGTACAAAATGTTTACGCAATAGGAGATGTTATAGATGGACCTATGTTGGCTCATAAAGCTGAAGAGGAAGGAATAGCTGTAGCAGAGCTAATTGCTGGACAGTCAGGTCATGTGAATTATGATATCATACCAGGTGTAATTTATACTTCACCAGAGGTAGCCTATGTTGGTAAAAATGAGGAAGAATTAAAAGAAAAAAAAATAAACTTTAAAGTTGGTAAATTCCCTTTTGCGGCAAACTCAAGGGCTAAAGCAATAAATGAGCCAGAGGGATTCGTAAAAATATTAGCTGAAAGTAAAACAGATAGAGTTTTAGGAGTGCACATAATTGGTCCACATGCTGGTGAAATGATTGCTGAGATGTCAGTAGCTATGGAATTTGGAGCAAGTTCAGAGGATATAGCAAGAACTTGTCATGCACATCCTACTTTCTCGGAAGCAATTAAAGAAGCAGCTCTATCAGTTGATAAAAGACAAATACACTCTTAGATTTATTTAAAATCATATCTTTCATTATATTAATTGTATAGTAGTGATATATTTAAGTATGAGTTTAGATTTAGGAAAAAAATTTCTTTCACAAAAAAATTTTAAAGATGCAGAAAAAATATTTCTAGATTTGAATAAAAATAATAATAACTTCGAAATTAATTATAATCTTGCAATTATTAATTTTGAATTAAAGAATATAAAAAAGAGCCTAAAATTTTTTGATAAATGCAAAAAAATAGATCCTAAATCTTTAAATACTTATTTAAAAGTTGCATATTTAGAGCAGTCTACCGGTGATATAGAAAAATCATTATCAACTTATCTTAAAGTTCTAGATATAAATATAAGAGATATTAGAGCCTATTATGGAATTTTCACATTGAAACCAAATTTTCTTAAAACAAGTCACTTTGAAATTATTAAACAAATTAATGATAATCCAAATGCAAATATTTTAGAAAAGTTTTTATCCGAATTCTTACTATCTAAAAAAGAAAAGAAAGAGAGAAACATTAAAAAAGAGTTAGCTTTTTTAAATAATTCACACAGCCTTTGTTTTGACTTTAAAAAAAACTATAACCTTCAATCACAAAAGTATTATTCAAAAATAATTTTAGAACATTACAATCAGTCAAATTTTATAGAAAATGATAAAAAAGATCATTTATTTAATGATATTTCACCAATATTTATTATAGGCTTACCAAGATCAGGATCAACACTAGTTGAAGCAATTATAACCTCTTCAGAAAACAATATTCCATCGTTTGGAGAATCTGCTTTCATTAATATGGGTGTAATAAATCAACTTTCTTCTAAAATATCATTAAATGATGAAAAGAAAGAAATATTTAATTTTAAAGTCAATGAATTTAAAAATTTTGTGAATAAGAAATATTCCCAATTTTCTTTGATTGAAAAAGATGTAAATTATTTTGTAGATAAATCTTTAGAGAATTTCTTTAACATTGATTTTATACTAAGTATATTTCCTAAAGCTAAATTTTTACATTGTCATAGAAGTCTTAAGGACTCCATTGTAGGAATTTATCAATCTTTACTACCTGACTTATCTTGGACACATAGTATACAAAACATAATTACTTATATTGATAACTATACAAAAATAATAAAATATTTTAAAAAAAAATATCCGAGTATCATACATGATGTATCTCTTGAAAATCTTACACAAAATAAAGAAAAAATTTCTAAAGAAATATTTAATTTTTGTGGTTTAAAATGGGATGCAAATGCTCTCGAATTTTATAAGAGAGATGATTTAGATATTAGAACGACAAGCAATATTCAAATCAGGAATGAGATTACTAGCTATAATACTGATAAGTATTCGAAATATTATTATCTATTTAAGGATTACCAAGATAAGTATTCTTGGTTGAAATAAATGCAAATTCCAGTTTTATTACCAAATATTTTCAACCACCCTTTTACATACGAATTTGATAAAAAATTAAGCCCAGGAACTTATGTGAAGGTACCATTTGGAAAAAAGGATTTAACAGGTGTTGTTTGGAACTCATTTGAAAAGAAAATTCAAAAAAAATTTAAACTTAAAAAAATTAAATCTATTATCCAAATAAATCCTTTGAAAATTGAAACAATAAATTTTTTGAATTGGTTCTCAAATTATAATTTGGTACCGATTGGTATGTGTTTAAAACTTCATTTAATTGGTGGTGATGCAATAACCAAACTTGATGATAAAGAATATCTAATCTTTAATAATAAAAAAACTAGGCAAAATTTTAAACTTTCTGAAGATCAAAATAAAGTCTTTAAAGAAATGTTAAAAAAAAATGGAGAATTTAGAGTACATTTGCTTCAAGGAACAACTGGATCTGGAAAAACAATTGTATATTTTAAGCAAATAGAGGAAATCTTAAAAAAAGGCTATCAGGCAATAATTTTACTGCCAGAAATAGGACTTACCTCAGAATTTGAGAAAAAATTTGAGGAATTTTTTGGTTTTAAAGCTGCAATTTGGCATTCGGGAGTAACGCCAAAAAGAAAAAAAATTATTTGGAGTGGAGTCGCATCAGGATTAATAAAGGTAGTTATTGGGGCAAGATCGTCTCTTTTTTTGCCATTTAAAAAAATAGGACTAATAGTAATTGATGAAGAACATGATCAATCATTTAAGCAAGATGAAGGTGTTATTTATAATGCAAGGGATATGGCAATAGCTAGAGCTAACTTTGAAAATATACCCATTAACCTTGTAACTTCAGTTCCATCAATAGAAACATATGCAAATGTTAAAAAAAATAAGTATTCCATCTCGAGATTAATTAAAAGATATAAAGATGCAAATCTCCCTTCATTTGAAATAATTGATTTAAATAATAGCAGATTAAATAAACAATCATGGATTGCTACTGAAACTTTGAAAAAGGTTAAAGATCATTTAAAAAAAAATGATCAAGTTTTATTTTTTATGAATAGAAGAGGTTTTGCACCTTATGCTCTATGCAAAAATTGTGTAAAAGTATACTCCTGCCCAAACTGTTCTATAAATTTAGTATATCATAAAGGTAAAAATATTTTACTTTGTCATTATTGTGGTTTCAAAAGTAAATTAAATAGAAATTGTAGCAAAGGAAACACTTGTGATTTTGTTTTTAGTGGTCCAGGTGTTGAAAGAATAGCGGAGGAAGTAAAGATATTATTTCCTGACAAAAAAATATCTATTTTTTCAAGCGATACCATGAACAAAAAATCGTCTAAAGATCAACTTGAAAGTATAATAAATGGTGAAGTTGATATTTTAATTGGGACACAATTAATTTCAAAAGGTTTTCATTTTCCAAATTTAAATTGCATTGTTGTTCTAGATATTGATTTAACATCTAATGGTCACGATCTTAGAACAGCTGAAAAAAATCTTCAACTATACCACCAGTTATCAGGAAGAGCAGGAAGGACTGGTAAACCTGCTAAAGTATATTTTCAAACTTTTGGTATTAATCGAAATATAATAAATCAAATTACTCACCATGACCCATTTATTTTTTTAGATAATGAATTGAAATTAAGAGAGAAAAATAATCTTCCACCATTTGAAAGATTTATTTCATTAATACTTACTTCCTCTAAAGAGAATAATTTAGATGAAGAGTCTCAAAATTTAAAACAAGTACTCCTAAGTTCTCTTGATGATAAAGTTTTAGGACCTGTGAATGCACCTATTTATAGAGTTAAAGGAAAATATCGCCAAAGGCTCCTAATAAGGTCCAAAAAGGGGTCGAAAATACAAAATAAGTTGGCTGAAATATTGAATAAGCACAAATTACCTAGTGAAATAAAACTGTCAGTTGATGTGGATCCAATAACCTTTAATTAAGAGACAAAATAGATATTAAATTGTTAATCTGATGCTTGAAGACATCAAATGCATATGCTACTTAATCCAGAAAATCTTCTAAAATAAAGAGACAAAATTGAGTAAAAATAACAGTTTTTCAGTTACCACAGTAGGTAGATATTCCCTAGCACTTTATGAGCTAGCTAAAGAAAATAATTCAGTAGATGAAGTTGAAGAACAATCAATATCTTTATTAAAATTAATAGATGAGAGCAAAGATTTTAGTTCATTAATTAAAGATCCAACTAACTCTGTAAATGAACTTCAGGATGTAATCAATATGATTGCTAATAATTATAAATTAAACTCTTTACTATCAAAATTCTTAGGTTTTCTAATATCTAAAAGAAGATTTTTTTATCTAAAAACAATTCTTCAAGATTTTGTTGATACTTGTTCAAAAAAAAGAGGAGAAGTAAAAGCTGAACTAATTTCTTCTAAAGAATTATCAGGAGAACAAGTAAATAAAATAAAAGATGAATTGTCTCAAAATTTTAACGCGAAAATAAAATTAGACTATAAATATGATAAGAGTTTAATTGGAGGTTTGGTAATACAAGTAGGTAGTATTATGGTAGATACCTCTATTAAAAATAAATTACAACAAATCGAAAATACAATGATAGAGGCTTAAATGGAAATAAATCCTTCAGAAGTTACAAAAATATTAAAAGAACAAATTAAAAAGTTTGGAGATAAAGCTGAGGTTACAGAGGTTGGTCAAGTTTTATCAGTAGGAGATGGTATAGCAAGAATTTATGGATTAGATAATGTTCAAGCTGGAGAAATGGTAGAATTCTCTGATGGTTCGAAAGGAATGGCATTAAACCTGGAGAGTGAAAATGTTGGTGTTGTAATTTTTGGTGATGATAGAGCGGTTAAAGAAGGTGATACTGTAAAAAGAACTGGTGCGATTGTTGATACACCAGTTGGAAAAGAATTACTCGGTAGAGTAGTTGATGGTTTAGGAAATCCAATTGATGGAAAAGGTGCGTTAGATAAAAGTTTAAAAAGAAGTAGGGTTGAGGTTAAAGCTCCTGGTATAATTCCACGTAAATCTGTAAGTGAACCAATGCAGACTGGTCTTAAATCAATTGATAGTCTAGTTCCAATTGGAAGAGGACAAAGAGAATTAATTATTGGTGACAGACAGACAGGCAAAACAGCAGTTGCTATTGACGCTATTATAAATCAGAAAAAAATCAACGAGTCAGGTGATGAGAAGAAAAAATTGTATTGTATTTATGTGGCCGTAGGCCAAAAGAGATCTACAGTTAGACAGATTGAAAAAACACTAGAAGAAGCTGGTGCGATGGAATACACAACAATAGTTGCAGCAACTGCATCAGATGCAGCACCTTTACAATTTTTAGCCCCTTACACTGGATGTACTATGGGTGAGTATTTTAGAGATAATGGGATGCATGCATTGATTATATATGATGATTTATCAAAACAAGCTGTTGCATATAGACAAATGTCACTTCTATTAAGAAGACCTCCCGGAAGAGAAGCATATCCTGGAGATGTGTTTTACTTACATAGTAGATTACTTGAAAGAGCTGCAAAATTAAGTGATGAGCATGGTGGAGGATCATTAACCGCTCTTCCAATAATCGAAACCCAAGGTGGTGATGTCTCCGCATTTATACCAACAAATGTTATTTCAATTACTGATGGTCAAATATTTCTTGAAACTGAACTTTTTAACCAAGGCATAAGACCTGCCATAAATGTTGGATTATCCGTATCAAGAGTTGGATCATCTGCTCAAACTAAAGCGATGAAGAAAGTTTCAGGGTCCATGAAATTGGAGCTTGCGCAATATCGTGAAATGGCTGCGTTTGCACAATTTGGTTCAGACCTTGATGCGTCTACTCAGAAATTACTTAATAGAGGATCAAAGTTAACTGAACTTTTAAAGCAAAATCAATATTCTCCCATGACAGTTGCAGAACAAGTCATTTCTGTATTTTGTGGAGTTAAAGGACATCTTGATGATATTGAACAAAAGGATATTTCAAGTTTTGAGAGTAAAATTATTGAAAAATGTAAATCTGAAAAGCCAGATATTATTGAGTCAATAACAGCTTCAGGAAAACTTGAAGATGATAAAGAAAAAGAATTGAATGAAATTATTTTACAACTTAAGAAAGATTTTAACTCATAAAAAATAATGGCTAGTTTAGACGATCTAAAAAAAAGAATATCAAGTGTTAAGTCTACACAGAAGATTACCAAGGCAATGAAAATGGTCGCTGCTGCAAAATTGCGAAGAGCCCAAGAGAGTGCTGAGAAAGGCAGACCTTACTCTGATAAAATGAATAATATTATTTTAAACTTATCAAATGGTATATCTGACATTGATAACGCTCCGAAACTTTTATCTGGTACTGGAGAAGATAAAGTACATCTATGTGTAGTAATGACATCAGATAGAGGCCTTTGTGGAGGTTTTAATACAAATATTATTAAAAAAGCTAAACTTTATTTTCAAAAAATTTTAGATGAAGGAAAAACTTTAAAAATTATTACAGTGGGAACTAAAGGTTATGACCAACTAAAACGTCTGTATGGTGATAATATTATTGAAAGGATATCTTTTAAAGAATCAAAAAATATTAATTATTTTGATGCTGATAAAGTCGGTAAGATAGTTATTGAAAAATTTGAAAAAAAAGAATTTGATGTATGTGCAATTTTTTATAACCAATTTAAGAATGTAATTACTCAAATACCACAAGAACAACAAATTATTCCTTTAAAAATATCTGAAAAAGATGAAAATTCATCGGAGGATAACTATGAATTTGAACCCGAAGAAGATGAGATATTGAGCAACTTGTTACCTAAAAATATTTCAACTCAGATTTTTAAAGCGATGTTAGAGAATTCAGCTAGCGAGCAAGGTTCAAGAATGAGTGCTATGGATAATGCAACCAGAAACGCAGGTGAAATGGTTGACAAACTTACTATTGAGTATAATAGAAGTCGTCAGGCAGCAATTACTAAAGAGTTAATAGAAATAATTTCAGGAGCAGAAAGTTTATAATTATGAGAAAAGGACAAATAACACAGATCATTGGGGCGGTAGTAGACGTAAAATTTGATGGGGAACTACCAGAAATTTTAACTGCATTAGAGTGCGATAACGGTGGAAATAGATTAGTTTTAGAAGTTGCTCAACACTTAGGGGAGTCAAGTGTCAGAACAATTGCAATGGATGCAACAGAAGGTCTTAAAAGAGGAGACGAGGTAACAGACACAGCTGCTCCAATTAAAGTTCCAGTGGGGCCAGAGACTCTTGGAAGAATTATAAATGTGATTGGTGAGCCTATTGATGAAAGAGGAGAAGTTAAAAGTTCAGATAACTGGCCAATTCATAGAGCTGCACCAGAATTTAATGATCAATCAACAGAAACTGAAATACTTGTTACAGGAATAAAGGTTATTGATCTTTTAGCACCCTATGCAAAAGGTGGTAAAATTGGTTTATTTGGTGGAGCTGGAGTTGGTAAAACTGTTTTAATTATGGAATTGATTAACAACGTTGCAAAAGCTCATGGTGGATTTTCTGTTTTTGCAGGAGTGGGAGAAAGAACTAGAGAGGGAAATGACCTCTACCATGAAATGATAGACTCAGGTGTTATTAAAACTGACGGGGAAGGTTCTAAAGCAGCATTAGTTTATGGACAAATGAATGAACCTCCAGGTGCAAGAGCGCGAGTTGCCTTAACTGGATTAACTGTTGCAGAGTATTTTAGAGATCAAGAAGGTCAGGATGTGTTATTCTTCGTTGATAATATATTTAGATTTACACAAGCAGGATCTGAGGTCTCTGCATTACTTGGTAGAATACCTTCAGCTGTAGGATATCAACCAACATTAGCAACTGATATGGGTAACTTACAGGAAAGAATTACAACAACGAATAAAGGTTCAATTACATCTGTTCAGGCAATTTATGTTCCTGCAGACGACTTAACTGACCCTGCGCCTGCAACTTCATTTGCTCACTTAGATGCAACAACGGTACTTTCTAGACAAATTGCTGAAATTGGAATTTACCCAGCGGTAGATCCATTAGACTCAACGTCTAGAATTTTAGATCCTAGAATAGTTGGTGACGAACATTATAGAGTTGCTAGAGAAGTACAAAAAGTTCTGCAAACTTATAAATCTTTACAAGATATTATCGCAATTTTAGGTATGGATGAATTGTCAGAAGAGGATAAATTAGTTGTTGCTAGAGCTAGAAAAATACAAAGATTTCTTTCTCAACCTTTCTTTGTAGCTGAAGTATTTACTGGCTCGCCAGGTAAGCTTGTAGATTTAGAGTCAACTATCAAAGGATTTGATGCTATTTGCAAAGGTGAATATGATCACTTACCAGAAGCTGCATTTTATATGGTTGGCACTATTGAAGAAGCTATTCAAAAAGCTGAGAATTTAGCTAACGAAGCTGCTGCATAATGAGCGAAGAATATTCTGTAGAAATAGTAAACCCTGAAAAATCATTTTTATCAAAAAATGATGTCACCGAGGTAGTTGTCCCTGCATTTGAAGGTGAGATAGGGATTTTAAAAGACCATATTTCTATTATTTCTTTCTTAAAACCAGGAATAATTAAAATATTTTCAAAGTCTGGTGAGGAAAGTTTTTATGTAAATGATGGAATAATTGAATTTAAAGATAATAATCTTTCTATACTTACAAGTCTTATTTTAAATTTAAAAGACATTGATAAAGAAAAAATTTCAGAAATTCAGAAATCTGCCGAGGAAGAACTTAATAAGTCTGATATAAATGATCAGGAAAAATATTTGCTTGATCAAAAACTTGAAGTATTAAAATCAATTAACTAAAATTTTTTTTACTTCTTCTTGAATTTTTTCGTATACATGTAGTTTAAATTCTACCACAAGTTCAGTAATTTTATCTGGATCTACCCATCTCCATTCAAGAAATTCTGGATGTTTTGTATTAATATTAATTTCTTTTTCTTCACCATTAAATCTCATTATATACCATTGTTGTTTTTGACCTTTAAATTTACCTTTCCAAATAATTCCTAATAATTCATTTGGTAAGTGGTAGGTAAGTAAGCCGTCAATTTTTTTAATTAAACTTACTGATTTAATACTAGTTTCTTCTTTTAATTCTCTAATTGCAGCCTCATAAAAGTCTTCACCCTTATCAACCCCACCTTGCGGCATTTGCCAAAAGTTTTTTTTATTATCTATTCTTTTTGCAACAAAAATTTTATTTTCTTTATTTAAAACAACTATCCCAACACCACTTCTAAGTGGTAAATTTTTATATTTCTCTTTCATTTTAGCCGTTTAAAAGCTCTAGAGCGAATTGAAGTTGATTGTCTGTATCAGTATTAAACCTAAAGTCATCAGATCCTTCAGCTACCTCAATATCAGGCGAGACACCTATTTCTGATATAGATTTTCCTGATGGAAGATAATATTTAGATACAGTCAATCTTATTGCACCTTTATTTTTGAGAGGAATGATTGATTGTACAGAGCCTTTACCATAGCTATTTTCTCCAATTATTATTGCTCTTTTGTGATCCTTTAGCGCCCCTGCTACAATTTCAGATGCAGATGCTGAACCATAATTTATTAGTACAACAATTGTATCTCCATCTAATATATCACCTTTTCTTGCAAAGAATTTTCTACTTTCATATTTTCTTTTACTTTTTGTTGAAACAATTTCTCCACTATCTATAAAAAAATCTGTAATTTTAATTGCCTGAGAAAGTAGTCCACCAGGATTATTTCTTAAATCTAAAATATAATTTTTAACATTTTCATTTTTTTTAAACTCTTTAATTTTGTCTCTAATTTGACCACTACTGTTTTCATTAAAAGAAGTAAGTCTTAAATAACCAGTTTGATTACCTAATATCTCAGATTTTACTGATGAAACTTTAATTTTTTCTCTAGTAATATTAAAAACTAATGCCTTTCGTTCACCCCTTCTTCTAACTGTTATTTCAATATCTGATCCAACAGGACCCCTCATTATGTCAACTGCTTCACTTAAAGATTTACCTTGAACCTGAATATCATTAATTCTTACTATATAATCACCAGCTTTAACTCCTGCTTCAGCCGCAGGTGAATCATCCATTGGTGTTATTACCTTTATTACCCCAGCTTCCATGCTCACTTCAATTCCTAGTCCTCCAAATTCTCCACTCGTTTCTGTTTGCATACTTTGATAAGAGTCTGGTGACATATAAGCAGAATAAGGATCTAAGGATTGAAGAACACCATTGATTGCAGCATCCATTGCATCACTTTGGTTTACCTCATCAACAAATTCTTTATTAATTTTATCTAAGACTTCTGAAAAAACATCTATTTTTTTATAAATATCATTCTCTTCTGATACGGCAACAATACTAGTTACAAAAAAATAAATAAATAATGATAAAAAATATGTTTTAAGTTTTTTTATCATATAATTACTTTTTCTTTAGGAATTAATTCCGACCATATTTTTTCTAATTCATAAAATTTTCTTTTTTCAGGGTTGAAAATATGAATAATCAGATCAATTCCATCTACAAGTTTCCAATCACTACTTTCTCTTCCTTCGATTTTACAATTGCTTACACCATTTTTTTTTAAGTATTCATATACTTGCTCTGATAAAGCTTGGATATGTCTTGAAGACGTCCCGCTAGCGATTATCATTTGATCCGCTATTGATGATTTTCCATCTAAATCTATTGAAACAATATCTAGGGCTTTATTTGCATCTAAGAGATTGACCACATCTTTGTGAAGAGTAGAGATTTTGTCCATTAATTATTAAAAGAGTATCAAATTTTTCTTAATTTAGAAGATGAAATATTGACCTTATTAAATTTTATAAATTTTAAGCTTTTCTTACTATACTTTTTAAAGCTTCTAGAACTTAATGATTTGGCCTTATATCTATCTCTATCAAATACTAGAATGTTACAAATAGATGAAATTAAATCAGAGTTTTTCCATTTATGAAAATTAATCAAACTATCTGCTCCCATTATGAAATAAATATCAGTTTTTTTATTATTTTTTTTAATATGCTTTATCAGGTCAATTGTTCTATTTGATTTAATTTTATCCTCAAAATATTTTACTTTTATAAATGAATTTTTTTTAGAAATTTTTTTTGCAAAATTTATTCTTTTATCTAAACTTAAACTACTTTTCTCTTTAAATGGATTTTTTTTGGTAACAGCCCAAATAATCTTATCAATATCGTATCTTTTTTTTGCCTCTTTAGAGATACTTAAATGTCCTATATGTGCTGGATCAAAGGTGCCTCCAAGAATACCAATTTTTTTTTTATTTCCTTGTTTGTCCAGATCCATATATCTCATATTTGTAACTAACTAGCTGGTTTAGTCCAACAGGACCTCTTGGTGGAAGTTTGTTTGTTGAAATTCCAACTTCACCTCCAAAACCAAATTCACCACCATCAGCATACTGTGTTGAAGAATTGTGAATAGCGATCGAACTTTTAATATTTTTTATAAAAAATTTTGCAGAAATTTTATTGTTTGTAATTATCGCATCAGTATGCATTGTTCCATATTTATTAATATGATTTACTGCATCATTAATATTATTTACTAGTTTTACAGAAATTTTTGCAGATAAATGTTCCTTCGACCATGTTTTATTATTTGCTAATCTTGAATTCCCATTAAACAATTTAGAAATTTTTCTATCAGCATAAATAGAACAACCTCTCTTAGTGAGTTCATTTAATATCTCATCTACATTTTTAGATTTATTTTTATGTATTAAAAGTGTCTCGGTAGCTCCACAAATACTAGTGTTACGTAATTTAGCATTGATTAATATTTTTTTTGCCATTGAAAGATTTGCATCTTTATCAATATAAGTATGACACATACCTTCAAGGTGTCCAATGACAGGAACAGAGGATAGATCTTGAACTTTTTTTACAAGACTTTTTCCACCTCTGGGAATAATAACATCTATATATTTTGACATTTTCGACAGCATGTAGTCGACCAGTTTTCTATTTTTATTTTCTATAAACTGAACAAAATTCTTATTTATTTTGTATTTTTCTAATGATTTTCTAAAAAGATTAGCTAAAATTTTATTACTATAGTAAGCCTCTGATCCTCCTCTTAATATTACGCAGTTCCCGGATTTAAAACAAAGTGTAGATACATCCGAAGTAACATTTGGTCTACTTTCATAAATTACACCAATAATACCAATCGGAATTGATACTTTCTTTATCTTTAAACCGTTTGGTCTTTTCCAGGTTTCTATATCAACATCTACTGGATCCTTAAATTTTGCAATAGTTTCAATTGATTCAATAATTGAGCATATTTTGTCATTATTAAGAGCAAGTCTTTTAATTAAATTTTCTTTAAGTTTTTTAGATTTGGCTATTTTTATATCTTTTATGTTTTCGACTAAAATTTTATTTTGGTTTTTTTTAATAAGTTGAATGTAATAATTTAATACTTTATTTTTTTTTTTATTACTTATTTTGTTTTCAAAAGCAATTTTCGCATTTATACCAATTTTTTCTAAGTTTTTACTCATTTGATTAATACCATATCATCTTTATGAATAACTTCTGATTTTGAAATATAACCTAAAATATCATTTATTTTATTAGAGTGCTTCCCTTTAATTTTCAAGATTTCATCCGAAGAGAAACTGCTTAATCCTCTAGCAAATTCGGTCATATTATTGTTTAGGATTTTGATATGATCACCTTTACTAAAACTACCTTGGACATCCTTAATCCCTGCGGCAAGTAAACTTTTTCCATTATTCAAAGCTGATAATGCACCTTCATCAATAACTATTTTTCCCTTTGGAGAAACTGAGCTTATAATCCACTTTTTTCTGGCATCTAATTTTGAAATTTTAGGCAAAAACCAAGTACATATATTTTTAGTTAAAATTTTTTGAATTGGTCTATTTATTAAGCCATTAGCAATCGCCATATGGCACCCTGAGTATTGACAAATTTTAGCAGCATCAATCTTCGTTTTCATTCCACCAGATCCAAATTCTCCAGTTTTATTTGTTGCTAACTTTTCTATATTTTGATCAATATTTTTAATTTCACGAATTAATTTAGCTTTTTTATCTAATTTTGGATCTTTAGAGTAAAGACCACTTACATCAGATAATAAAATTAAACAATCTGCACTTGATATTTGTGCAACCCTAGAAGCCAGTCTATCATTATCCCCATACTTAATTTCAGAGGTGGCTATACTATCATTTTCATTTACTATTGGAATAAAACCAAGACTAAATAAATTCTCAAAAGTCCTTTTTGCATTAATAGCTCTTCTTCTTTTTTCCGTATCTTCAAGAGTTAACAAAATTTGAGAAAGATTGATTTTTGACTTATTAAAAGTTTTTTTAAAAAGATTCATTAACTCAATTTGGCCAATTGAAGCTACTGCTTGACTTTTATCAAGTTTCAATTTTTTTTTACTTAATTTTAATTTCTTACATCCTAGAGCAATCGCTCCCGAACTAACCAAAATTATATTTTTTTTTAATTTTTGTAGATGTTGAATATCTTTTGCAAATTCTGACAGCCATTTTTCTCTGACAATCTTTTGGTCATTAATTAATAAAGATGATCCAATTTTGATAACAACCGTCTTTGAGTCTTTAAGATACATAATTAAGCAATTTTGATTTAATATCAGATACAGATTTTTTATCGAGTGTTGATGTTGTAAAAGTAGATTTCTTGATAATTTTTTCAAAATCTTTAATTTTTTCTTTTATTTCAGCCTCATCAATTAGGTCTATTTTGTTAAACACTATTATTTCCTGCTTTTTTAAAAGCTCAGAACTATATTTGTTCATTTCATGCCTCACTTGAAGATATGAGTTGGCTAAATCATTTTCTGATATATCAATTAGATGCAAAAGCACTTTACATCTTTCAATATGCTTTAAAAATTTAATCCCCAATCCGGTTCCTTGATGAGCCCCTTCAATTAATCCTGGAATATCTGCTAAAGTTATTTCTTTATCGTCATACATTGCGACACCAAGATTTGGATTTAAAGTGGTGAATTTATAATTTGCTATTTTAGGAGTAGCGCTTGTTAATGATGCTAATAAGCTAGATTTTCCTGCATTGGGTAATCCAATAATACCAATGTCAGCAATTGTCTTAAGTTGTAAATAAATCCAGAATTCTTCTCCAACTGTACCTTTGGTAAATTTCTTTGGAGCTCTATTAGTTGATGATTTAAACCTTGTGTTACCAAAACCTCCTTTACCACCTATAGCTGCAACAAATTTTTCATTTTCCTCCTTAAAATCAAATATCAAAGTCTTGTTATCTTCCTCAAATACTTGTGTTCCAACTGGTACCTTTAAATATAAATCTTCTCCTCCTCTTCCTGTTTTATTTTTACCACTTCCATCTCTACCTCTCTCAGCTTTAAAATGCTGTTGATATCTAAAATCAATTAGTGTGTTTAAATTTCTCTCTGACAATAGAATAATAGAACCACCTTTCCCGCCATCACCTCCGTCAGGGCCTCCAAATTCTATAAATTTTTCTCTTCTAAAACTAGGAGAACCAGATCCACCGTCTCCAGCTTTTATAAATATCTTAACTTGATCTAAGAATTTCATGATTTTACAGAATTAATTAGCTGTCTACTAATTAGGCTTTACTGATACGTAAGTTCTGTCTGATTTGCTTTTTTTAAAAACAACTTTTCCTTTAACAACAGAAAAAATTGAATGGTCTTTACCCATTCCAACATTTTCTCCAGGAAAAATTTTAGTGCCTCTTTGTCTTACAATAATATTTCCAGGTATTACTAATTCACCACCATATTTTTTTACACCTAGTCTACGGCCTGCACTATCTCTTCCGTTTCTCGATGATCCACCTGCTTTTTTTGTTGCCATAAATTACCTATTTATTTTGAAGCCTCAGTTTTTTCTTCCTTAGCTTCTTTCACTACAACTTCGCTTTTTTTCATTTCAGCCTCTGATAAAACTTTACCATCTTTTGAAAAAATTTTGTTAATTCTTATTAGTGAATACTGTTGTCTGTGTCCGTTTTTACGTCTTGAATTTTTTCTTCTTCTTTTTTTAAAAATTAGAACGGTTCTTTCTTTACCATTTTTTAATAATTCAGCTTCAACTTTTGCACCATCTAAAGTTGGCGCACCTAATTCAATGTTTTTATCGTCTCCATAAGCTAAAATTTCATTAAATTCCACTTTAGTTTCTGGACTTGAGTCAGCCAGTTTTTCAACTTTAATAATTTCACCAGCAGAGACTTTGTACTGTTTTCCACCTGTTTGTATAACTGCGTATGACATTAATAATTCTAGTTTTTAATTATCAGCAATATAGTCAGGAGCTTATTTTAGTCAAGCTGAATAAGCTAGAAATTATCCTTTAAATCTCTCAATTTTGAAAAGTTTTTAACGTTTTTTGATCTTAAAAAAATATTGGTTTGTAGTTCTTCTCCAAGAGTAGAGGGTATGGTTGGCTTCCCAACTGATAACAAATTTTTCACATTTTTAATTTTAGTTAGTAGCACTTTATTTTCTGGATCATGCTTTAAACAAAAATCAGAATTTTTTAATGTATATTCATGTCCACAATAAATTTCTGTATCTAACGGTAAATTTTTTATTAACTGTAAAGAATTAAACATTTCTTTGTGAGTACACTCAAACACTCTTCCACAGCCTAAAGAAAATAATGTATCTCCAGAAAACAGTGCGTTTTCTTTAAAAAAATAAAAACATACATGACCTAAAGTATGTCCTGGAATATGAAAAATTTTGGTTTCAAATATACCATCTTTCCAAATTTCATCATTTTTTACCAAGATATCTATTCCAGGTATTCTGTGTTTATCCTGATCAAAACCGATGACTTTTGCATTATATAATTTTTTAAGCTCTTTATTGCCTCCTACGTGATCATAATGATGGTGAGTATTCATTATAAATTTTAACTTTAAGTTGAGACTTTCAATTTTATTGATTACGGGCTCTGCCTCACTTGGATCTATCACAACAGCAGATCTAGTAATTTCATCAATTAATAAATATGAAAAATTATCCTCTAAACATTTTATTATTTCTATTTTCATTTTATTTCTCTAGTAAAAAAATACCTAATTCAGATATTAGGTTTTTAAATTTCAAATTTGAAGATGTAATTTTTGAAGTTTTTTGTCCATTTAAGGAGATTGTTTTAAAAATATTGATCCTTTTATTATTACAAAAATTATAAAAGTCTTGAATTGTGCACATATGTAAATTTGGAGTATTATACCATTCATAAGGTAAATTTTTGGTAATTGGCATTTCTCCTTTAAAAAGTAAATCTACTCGAACTTTCCAATGTCCAAAATTTGGAATGGTTACAATAACTTTTTTCCCAACTCTTAATAAATCTTTAATTACATTCTCTGGACTCATGAAAGCTTGTAGTGTTTGACTTAGAATCACGTAATCAAAAGATAAATCTGGAAATTGTTTTAAGTCGTACTCTGCATCACCTTCAACTACAGCTAGTCCATTAGATAAACATTTTTTGACTTTTTCCTTGGAAATTTCAAGTCCTCTGACATCTACCACTTTATTTTTTGTCAAATATTCCATCAAAACTCCGTCACCGCATCCAACGTCTAGGACTCTTGATTTTTCATCAATTAATTCTGATATGACTTTAAATTCTTCTTTCATTTATATTTAAATAAGTATTGTTTAAGTAGTTTTTAATAGTGCTTAAAAAATCTGGCACATCTAATAAAAATGAGTCATGACCTTTGTCAGTTTTAATTTCTATAAAACCAACATCAGATCCTAAAGCATTTAGTGCTATTACAATATCTTTATTTTCAGAAGTTGGATATAACCAATCTGAAGTAAATGAAATAACGAAAAATTTTGTCTTACTATTTTTAAAAGCACTAGAAAGATTTCCACCATGTTGTTTAGTTAAATCAAAGTAGTCCATTGCTCTTGTGATATATAAGTAACTATTTGCATCAAATCTATCCACAAAAACTGAGCCTTGATATCTTAAATAACTCTCAATTTGAAAGTCAGCATCGAAACTAAACTTTAAATCAGATCTTTCTTGTAGATTTCGACCAAATTTCTCTTGTAATCCTTTTTTTGATAAATATGTAATATGTGCTGCCATTCTAGCTACAGCTAAACCTTTGTCTGGATTAAATGTATTTCCATCATATAAACCATCTTTCCAATTAATATCAGACATAATTGCTTGTCTTCCAAGTTCATTGAAAGCAATATTTTGAGCTGAGTGACTAGCTGTGCAAGCAATTGGCAAGGCAACCTTAGCTTTGTTCGGAAAATTTGATACAAATTGTAATACTTGCATACCACCCATTGAACCACCAGCGACTGCAAATAATTTTTCTATTTTAAAGTGATCCAAAAGGTTATATTGAGCGTTAACCATATCGTTAATTGTAATAACTGGAAAATTTGTTGCGATAGGTTTATTAGTTACTGGATCAATAGTTGCTGGTCCGTATGACCCCATACAACCACCAATGACATTTGCACAAATCACAAAAAATTTTTCAGTATCAAATGCTTTACCTGGGCCAACTGCATAATTCCACCAACCTTCTTTATTTGTCACAGGGTTTATATCTGAAGCAAACTGATCTCCTGTTAGTGCATGAAATATTAATATGGCATTATCTTTTTTTTCATTAAGATTTCCGTAAGTTTCATAAGCTAATGGAAAATTTGATATTTCTTTTCCACAATCAAGTTTAAGAGGTTGTTTAATTGTTATACTTTTCATTTTTACAAAATTACTCATAATATTTTTGCTGAATGAATTGTGAGAAAAAAAACTTATTTAGCAGGTTTTTTATAGCGCTCGCAATTCAGTTAAATCAGCGCAAAAACGTTTTATAAGATAGCTTTTTGGATGTCAATTTTTTTTGAATTATTGATTGTATTATCTAATTATCTGACTATTTATTAATAAAATTAGCATCATGAATACTCCAATATTTAGAAAAATAACCATACAAACTTATAAACCAGGAAAATCTTTTTTAACTAAAAAAAAAAAAATAATTAAATTATCGGCAAATGAATCTGCCTTAGGCATGAGCAATGGTGCTAAAAAAGTAATAAAAAAATTTAATGATAATATCTCTAAATATCCAGATGGAAAATTCAGAGATTTAACTTCTATAATTTCAAAAAAATACAACTGCAATCAAAACCAAATAATTTGTGGATCTGGATCCGATGAAATTATTCAAATGTTATGCCAATTATTTTTAAATAAAGGGGATCAGGTAATTGTACCAGAGTTTAGTTTTTTAATGTACAGAATTTACGCGCAAATAGTGGGAGCGAAGGTTGTATTTTCTAAAGAAAAAAATTTTAAAGTATCAAATAATGAAATTTTAAAAAAAGTATCAAACAAGACCAAAATTGTATTTTTAGCTAATCCTAATAATCCTACAGGTACATATATTTCTAAAAAACAGTTATTAGAATTAAGAAAGAGGTTAAATAAAAAAATTTTACTTGTTGTTGATGATGCTTATTTTGAATACATGCTAAACAAAGATTACAAATCAGGTTTAGAGATTTTTAAAAATAAAAGTAATGTATTTATATTGAGAACTTTTTCTAAAATTTATGGACTTGCTTCTTTAAGAGTTGGATGGGGATATGGAAGTAAAAAAATAGTAGAAGCTCTGTATAAAATCAAACCACCATTTAATGTTAATAAAATAGCCCAGGTATGTGCTATTGAATCTTTAAAAGATCAAAGTTTTATAAAAAAGTCTGTAAAACATAATTTAGATTGGGCAAAAAAAATACAAAAGACATTGAATTCATATAATATTAGGACAAACGATATTGGGCCAAATTTTTTTCTTTTAGATTTTAAAAATTGTAAACTTTCAGCTAACTTTGTAGAAAAAAAACTTGAATCTTCAGGAATAATTTTAAGAGAGATGAATTCATATGGAATTAAAAATTGCCTGAGACTAACTATAGGAAATAATCACGAAAATAAACTATTACTCAACAAACTGAAAAATATTTTCAAAAATGTTTAAAAAAATTTTAATTATTGGTTGTGGACTTATAGGATCTTCAATATTGAGAGGCTCTATAACTAAAAAAATTTCTAAACATTATTTTGTTTACGAAAAATCAAAAAAAAATATTCGAAAAATACAAAAAATTGATAATAAAATAAGAATTCTTAAAAAACTGGATGATAAATTATCCGATGTAGATCTTGTAGTGTTATCAACTCCAATGAGTGAATATGAGAAAATTATTCCTAATTTAAATAAGTATTTGAATAAAACTTGCTTAATTACTGATGTGGGCTCAACTAAAGAAAATATATTAAAACTTAAAAATAAAAAACTATCAAAATCTCTTGATTGGATAACTAGTCATCCAATATCAGGTTCAGAAGTAAGTGGACCTGAGTATGGAACGAAAAATCTTTTTGTAAATAAATGGTGTGTTGTAGTAAGTGATAAAAATAAAATAAAACAGAATAAATTGTTGAATTTTTGGAAAAAATTAGGTTCAAATGTAATTATTATGGATGCAAAAATTCATGATAAAATTTTTTCAATAACAAGTCATTTGCCTCATTTAATTGCTTATAACCTGATTAAAACTGCACAAGACTTTCAAAAAAAACAAAAAAAGGATGTCATAAAGTTTAGTGCTGGAGGATTAAGAGATTTTTCAAGAATAGCTGCGTCCAATGAAATAATGTGGAGAGATATATTTTTCAATAATAAAAGAAATATAGTAAATGCAATAAACTTATTTATTAATAATTTAAATTCATTTAAAAAAAATATAGAAAATTTAGATGATAGAACATTAAGAAAAAAATTAATTAATTCAAAAAAAGTAAGGCAACAGATATTAAGTTTAAAACAAGATATAGCAAAACCAGATTTTGGAAGAGATCAAGATTAAATTGATATAACCTTTGCTACTTTTAAATTTGCAGTTTTCTTAATTAATTTAATGGTCTGATTAATTGGCATGATTAATACCTTCTTTCTCGGTCCATATGCATGAATTAAATTCTTTGAATTTAAACAAATTGCAACATGTCCCTTCCAAAAAATAATATCTCCTTTTTTGAATTTATTTTTTTTAATTGATCCATTTTTAATTTTTACTTGGTCAATTGTATCTCTAGGAAAAAATTTATTATTAAATTTATAAAATATTTGCAATAAAGCTGAGCAGTCAATACCATCAAAACTTTTCCCGCCCCACTTATATTTGCAATTTAAAAAAAGTTTAAATATTTTTGTAAAATCTTTATTTTTTTTTTTTATAGTTTCTAATTCATTAAAGCTGATCCATTTGTTTTTCTCAAACATTATAAAATTATTTTTTTTTTCTAAAAATTCAATTTCTGCAGAAAATGGGAGATATTTTTTAGTACTAAATATACTTTTGGGTTTTGAATAAATTTTAGATTTTAATACACAAACTTTATGTGTCTTATTTAATCTTTTATTAAACCTTCCAACTTTTATAAAACCCACATAATTGTCAAAGCTAGTTTTAATTTTTAAAAAATCTTTATTTTTTTGGATTATATTAAATTCTTCACCGTATAATAATTGAGTGCTTATATTGGAGTTTTTGGACGCCAACTCATATACGTTCAAGTATGAATTACTGCAAAAGTGCCTATTTTGCGCCAATTTTTACTTTATTCCTTATAAACCAAAGACAAATTAGTGATGGAATTACCATTACTGTTGTAATTACAAAAAATGTACCCCAGTCTCCATTCAACCAATCTACCAATGCTCCTGACGATGAGGCAAGTGTTGTTCTGCCTGCTGTTCCAATTGATGCCAACAAAGCATATTGAGTAGCTGTATAAGTTCTATCCACTAACAATGATATAAAGGCAACAAATGCAACAGTAGCGAATGCTGCAGTTATGTCATCTGCAATTACTGCTATTGCAAATAAAAGTTCAGATTTACCTGTCCAAGCTAAGGCTGCAAAAATAAGATTTGTTAAAGCCATTAAACCACCAGCAAAAAACATTGTTTTAATAGTTCCAGCCCGCATTGCCATTATTCCACCAAGTAAAGTGAAAATTACAGTAGTAATCCATCCTAATCCTTTAGAATAGATAGCTATTTGACCTTTAGAAAAACCAATTTCTTTATAAAAAACAATAGACATTCGACCCAAAAATGCTTCTCCTATCTTAAATAAAAATACAAAACCTAAAATTCCTAGTGCAATTGCTAATCCATTTTTTTTAAAAAAGCTTATTATTGGTCCTCCAATAGTTCCTGTTATATAAGCAACAAAATTTGTTATAATATTATTAGATCCAAGCTTATCTCTAATAATTTGATCTGTTGCTTTTTGATTATTTACTCTATTAAAATCAATTGTTTCGTGAACAAACATCAAACCTATATTCATCAAAATAATTAAAATTCCTAAAACTAAAAAAGTAGCCTGCCAATAATCTACTACGCCCATCTTTTCAAAAAATTCTGCAGTAAACAATGCTACCACACCCCCTAATTTATACCCTGTCCACCATCCAACAACTGCCATAGCAGCTCCGGCAGCCATAGATTTTCCCTCATTTGAATTAATCTGTTCTATTCTTAGTGCATCAACAGTAATATCTTGAGTAGCAGAAGCAATAGCAATAACCAATCCAACACTGATTAAGAGTGCTAGGTTTTGAGTAGGATTTATAAAGCTCCAAACTATCAAGCTTGATAAAATAATTAATTGCATTAATACAATCCATCCACGTCTATGCCCTAATTTTTTCGTTAAAAGTGGAATTTGTACTCTGTCGATTATTGGAGCCCATAAATAATTAAATGCATAAACTCCAAATATTAATCCTGCCCAACCAATTGTTGATCTACTTAATCCCTCCTCCTTTAGCCAAAGACTTAAGCTACTTGCAATTAATACCCATGGAAAACCACTTATTGCTCCTAGAAGCAATATTCTCAACATTCTAATATCTCTATAAACTAATAATGAATCTACCCAGCTTTGTTTTATTTCAGACATTAATATTTTCTCCAAAATGATGGAATAAATAATACTAATACAGCAAACAATTCTAATCTACCTAAAATCATCGCTAAACTTAAAACCCACTTCGAAAAATCAGATAAATTTGAAAAATTACCATTTGGACCAATAATATCACCTAAACCAGGCCCTACATTTGATATTGACGTTGCAGCAGCAGATATTGAGGTTGTCAAATCTAAACCGCTTGTTGATAATAGTGCCGTTATAATAAAGAAGATTACAATATATAAAAATATAAATGAAATGATTGATGCTAAAAATTTTTCATCAATATTATTATTTTCATATTTTATTTTAAATATACCTCTTGGATAAATTATTTTCTTTAGTTGTACAGATACAAACTGGAATAAAATTTGGACTCTAAATATTTTAATCCCACAAGCGGTTGAACCTGCGCATCCACCTATAAACATAAGAATCAGAAAATAAATTAATGGGAATTGACCCCAATCACTAAAGTTTTGAGTTACATATCCAGTTCCAGTTAAAATTGATATTACATTAAATGCAACTGACCTTATGTTAGTATCAAAAAAACTTTGATTTTTTATGAACAGATATAAATACATTAATATAATTGAAAAAAGCACAATTTTTATAAAAGTTTTAATTTGTGTATCTTTAAAAAATATTTTTTTATCGCCATTTAAGTATTTGATGTAAGCAATGAACGGAATACTTCCCAAAATAATAAATATTATTGATGTTAATTCTATTAAAGAATTATCAAAGTAACCTATAGACTCATTATAATTTGAGAAACCTCCGGTTGCTATTGTTGTCATAGAGTGAACTACACTATCAAATAAGTTCATCCCAAATATTTTATAAAATAATGCACAAATAAAAGTTAATCCTGAGTATACCAAGATCAATCTCAATGCTATTTCTTTTGATCTAGGTAAAATTTTTTCTGGAGTATCACTTGTGGATATAACGAACAACTGCATTCCACCAATATTCATAAGTGGCATTAAAGTAATTGCCATAACGATAATACCAATTCCACCTAACCATTGAAGCATTCCTCTCCAAAGAAGAATACTTTTTGGGGCTTCATTTAAATTCGTGATTATAGTTGATCCAGTTGTAGTAATACCTGACATGCTTTCAAAAAATGCATCAGTTGTAGTCAATTCAATCTCAGAAAATATGAAAGGAAGTGAGCCAAAAATAGCAATACTCAACCAAGATAAAGCTGTTAACAGAAAAGCTTGAGGTAAACTAATCTTCTTATTGTGATCTAAATTACTAAGTAAAAAGAGAGTTCCAAAAATAATAGTTACAATTCCTGAACTTATGAAACCAGAGTCTAGTTCATTATAAAAAAACTGCGCTAAAATTGGCGCAATCATCGATAACCCTAAAATAATTTGCAAAACTCCAAGCGTAAAGAAAACTGTTTTATAATTGGACATTTTGATTGGACATTATTTTATGGTAAATAAATTTCAACTCTATAAGAATTATTAAAAACGTTATTTTATAGGCTGTTTAATAAAAAGTGATAGATAAAAACAACATAGACAAAACAAACGCTTGGCCCTTTCTTGAAGCTAAAAAGCTTCTCAGAGAAAGAAAAAAAAATATTGAAAACAAAGGAAAAATTATTCTGCAAACAGGATATGGTCCCAGTGGTTTACCACACATTGGTACTTTTGGTGAAGTAGCAAGAACCTCAATGATAGTTAATGCCTTAAATCATTTAACAGATCTTCCTAAAGAAATAATTACTTTTTCTGATGATATGGATGGATTAAGGAAAGTGCCTGAAAATATTCCTAATTCTGAAAAACTAATACAAAATCTTCATAAACCTTTAACTCAAGTTCCAGATCCTTTTGGAAAATTTAATAGTTTTGGAGAGCATAACAATGAAATGTTAAAAAACTTTCTAAATAAATTTAATTTTAAATATAATTTTAAAAGTTCAACTATTTTATATAAATCTGGTTTTTTTAATGATCCATTAAAATTAATTTTAGAAAATTATGAAGGAATAATGAATATAGTTATTCCCACACTTGGTAAAGAAAGACAAAAAACATATTCTCCATTTTTACCAATATGTCCAGATACAGGGGTTGTATTAGAAATACCAGTCTTAGAACTAGATACTAAAAATTCAAAAATAATTTTTGACAATAAAGGTAAAAAATTAGAACAAAGTATTTTAGATGGCAATTGCAAATTACAATGGAAAGTAGATTGGGCAATGAGATGGTATGCTCTCGATGTAGATTTTGAAATGTATGGGAAAGATTTGATTGAGAGTGCAATTTTATCAACAAAAATCATAAAATTGTTAGGTAAGTCAAATCCGTCTGGCTTTGCATATGAGTTATTTTTAGATGAAAAGGGTGAAAAAATATCTAAATCAAAAGGAAATGGTATTACTATTGACCAATGGTTAGAGTATGCTTCACCTGAAAGTCTCTCCTTATATATGTACCAAAATCCAAAAAGAGCAAAAAAACTTTATAGAGAAGTAGTACCAAAGGCTGTCGATGAATATCTTGATTTTATTGAAAAAGGTAAAACTCAAAATGAACTTCAAAAACTAATGAACCCTGTTTGGCATGTTCATAATTCAGAGATACCAGAGGAAAATTCAATTATGTCTTTCTCAATGCTACTAAATTTAGTTGAGACCAGCAATGCTGATAATAAAGAATTACTTTGGAAGTTTGTTAAGAAATATAAGAAAGATATTAATGAGGAAATTCATCCAATTTTTGACAATTTAATATCTTATGCAATTAAATATTTTAATGACGCTATAAAATCTAAAAAGATTTATAAAAAACCAAATGAAAGTGAAAAAATTGCTTTAGACGCTTTAGTAAACTCTTTAGATAATTGCGATGACGCAATGAAACCAGAGGACATTCAGACTACAATTTATACAGTCGGTAAAGAAAATGGCTATAAAGAAAATTTGCGTGATTGGTTTAAGTTAATATATGAGGTAGTTTTTGGGGTAGAAAATGGACCACGATTTGGTTTTTTTATAAGCTTTTTTGGGGTTCAAGAAACCAAAGAATTAATAAAAAGTAAATTAGAAAATGTTTAATATTTTAAGACCATTAATTTTTAAATTTAGCCCTGAAGTAGCCCATTCTTTAGCAATAAAAGCACTAAAGTTAAATAATATTCCTTACTCAAAACCTAAAGATAATCATATTTTAGAAATAACTTTTTGTGAAAAAAAATTATCTTCACCAATTGGTGTTGCTGCTGGGTTTGATAAAAATGCTGAAGTATATAATCCTCTGTTTAATCTTGGATTTGGTTTTGTTGAAGTAGGGACAATTACTCCAAAGCCTCAATTTGGTAACCCTAAACCAAGAGTTTTTAGACTTGAAGAAGATGAAGCTCTTATAAATAGATTAGGTTTTAACAATTCTGGTTCAGAACAAATTAGTCAGACAATTAAGGAAAATAATAAAAAGGGTTTTCTAGGAATAAATATTGGACCAAATAAAGACTCCACTAATAGAATTGATGATTATTTAATTTGTTTTCGTAAATTTTATAATTTAGCCGATTATATAACTATAAATATTTCCTCACCAAATACAGAAAATTTAAGAGACTTTCATAACCAGGATGAATTAAATTCATTGATTGACAAACTAAAGAATGAAAAAAAAAAATTGAATTCAAACATTCCATTAGCAATAAAAGTTTCACCTGATCTTAACGACGATCAAATTAATGAAGTATCAAAGATCATTATGGAACAAGAAATAGGAATTATTATTGTTTCCAATACCACAGATAAGAATAGAGAAAATTTAAAAAATATAAATAAATTAGAAAAGGGTGGACTATCAGGTAAACCAATTGAAAAGATTTCAAACGAGGCAATTTCTAAATTTTATAAAATTCTAAAAGATAAAACAAAAATAATAGGAGTGGGTGGTGTTAGTAATGGACAAGATGCTTTTGAAAAAATCATTTCTGGTGCAACACTCGTTCAATTATATACTGGAATGGTTTATAGAGGTCCTCGTATAGCTTCAAAAATAAGTACAGAATTAATTGATTTATTAAAAAATAAGGGGTTTAAAAATGTTTCAGAGGCCATTGGAACTAAAAATTAATCTTGACGCGATAAGATTCAGATCCTATACAGGCTCATAATTTATGTCTAAAAAATGTGAACTTACTGGAAAAATCCCACTCAAGGGTCATAACGTTAGTCATGCTAACAATAAGACGAAAAGAAGATTTCTTCCAAATTTAAAAAAAGTTAAATTTAAGAGTGAACTACTTAAGAGAAGTTTAAGATTAACCGTCTCAAATGCTGGTGTTAGATCAGTAGATAAAAAAGGTAGTTTTGATCAATTTCTTATTTCAGCCAAGTCTAGAGATTTATCATTAAGACTAAAAAAATTAAAAAAATTTTTAGTCAGTAAATCTGCATAATGAATAAAGTATTTTTAACACTCTCATTTTTAATGGGAGTGGTTGTTTTAGCGTCTAATTATTTAGTCCAATTTCCAATTAAATACTATGGTCTCCAAGAAATTCTTACATATGGAGCATTCAGTTATCCAATAGCTTTTTTAATAACTGATCTAGCAAATAGATCTTTTGGCAAATTAGTTGCTAGAAAAATTGTATATATAGGATTTACAATAGGTATTTTGTTTACACTAATTTTTTCAACAAATTTTGCCGATTTAATCTCAGTAAGAATAGCAATTGGTTCAGGAACAGCATTTATTATTGCTCAATTATTGGATGTACAAATATTTGATCAATTAAGACAAAAAAAATGGTTTATTGCGCCACTTGCCTCTTCATTAATTGGTTCTACCGTTGATACATTTTTATTCTTTTCGATTTCATTTTATGGAACAGGAATACCTTGGGTGACACTGTCTTTGGGAGATTTAGCAGTAAAGATTTTTGTAGCTTTAGTAATGTTGATACCTTTTAGATTATTATTAGGTACTTTAAAAGCTGCTTAATTCAAATTTTTGGCTCTTGTTGGGTCATGCAATGAATAGCTCCAAAACCCCAAATTAAATGACTACAATTAATAGCAATAACTTTTCTTTTTGTAAAAAATTTTCTAAAAATTTTTAAAACCTTTTTGTCTTCTTTCACATTAAATACTGGAACCAAGACTGTTTTATTACTTATGAAAAAATTTAAATAACTTGCTGGGACACGAGTTTTGTCTATGACAACTGGGCTTGGCATAGGTATCTTTATAATTTTTAATTTTTTTCCATTTTCATCGTAACTTTTACTCAATATTTTTAAATTTTCTTTAAGAGCTTTATAATTTTTATCTGATCTATTATTTTCTACAGCTATCATAATTGTACTTTTTGAAACAAATCTTGCAATATCATCAATATGACCGTGTGTGTCATCTCCAACAATTCCTTTATTTAGCCAAATAAAATTTTTTGCATTTAAATATTTTGAAAATAGATTTTCATAATCAATTTTTTTGAATCCTTTATTTCTTTCTTGTTTACTACTTAATAAGCACTCCTTTGTAAGCAATATTGAGCCTGATCCATTGTTGTCAAATGCACCTCCTTCCATCACTACTCTTACAAATTTTTTTGAATTTACTTTTTTAGGTAAAATACTTTTAATATTCAAATATTTACTAATAAGGCTATTGATTTT
Organism: Pelagibacteraceae bacterium AG-325-E23; assembly: GCA_003282945.1. Lineage (GTDB taxonomy): Bacteria > Pseudomonadota > Alphaproteobacteria > Pelagibacterales > Pelagibacteraceae > Pelagibacter. The sequence continues at coordinate 44,649 of QBYG01000001.1, read as the reverse complement.
GTCATCATTTTTGAAGTTTTTATATTTTGACCAGGCATTAAATTTAAAATCAAGCATGGTCTTTTTTCTTTTTTTTTTATTTACTAAAAATATTGGCCCAGAATCTCTTAACCAAAGTCTGTCTGTTTTAAGTTTATGAAATTTAATGTTGGATATATTGCAACCTAGTTTTTTTAAATATATTCTTGTGGTTTCAATACTTTTGGTATTATTGACTAATAAATCTACTTTTTGATGTTTTGTTAGATATTTTATTATTTTCCCAACTACATTTGGAATTTTTTCAAATAATCCAGGCCAATCATTTTTATTATGAGGCCACGACATCCAAACTGATTTTTGAGGCTCCCATTCTGCTGGCATTCTAAATTCATCTATTTTTTTACTCATCTTTAGGATTTTTGAGAATATCTCTATAAAATTCAGTTCTTCGGTCTCTTAAAAAAGGCCAGTGCTGTCTAGCAGTATCTATTTTTTTATAATCTACTTCACAAACTAAAATATCTTCTTTTTTATTTCCTGCTTTTGCAATTACTTTACCACTAGGATCTATCACCATTGAATTACCCCAAAATTCAATTTTTTTTTTTCCTTTTTTTTCAACACCAACTCTATTTATGGCAGCCACATAAGTTCCATTAGCAATAGCATGAGATTTTTGCATTGTGATCCAAGATTCTAATTGAGATTTTCCAAATTTCTTTTTTTCTTTTGGGTGCCATCCAATAGCAGTAGGATAAAAAATAATTTGAGCCCCTTTTAAAGCTGTTAATCTTGCTGCTTCGGGGAACCATTGATCCCAACATATAAGAGGACCTATCTTGCCAAATTTAGTTTTCACACTTTTGAAACCTAGATCTCCAGGACTGAAATAAAATTTTTCATAATACCCTGGGTCATCAGGTATGTGCATCTTACGATATTTAGATAGAATATTACCATTTTCATTAATAATGACACTAGTGTTATGATAAAATCCAGATGTTTTTTTTTCGAACATAGTAATATTCAATACAACACCAAGCTCCTTTGCTAAATCACAAAATATTCCAGAAATTTTTCCTGGAATTTTTTCTGCTAATTTAAAATTTGAATGACTTTCTGTTTGGCAAAAGTAATTAGTTAAAAATAGTTCTGGTAGACATATTATCTTTGCCTTTTTGTTTGCAGCTTTTTTAATATTTTTTATAGCCAAATCAATATTAGATTGAATTGTCCCTAAAGATTTACTTTGTATTAAACCAATTTTGATTTTTTTGATCATTAATCAAAATATTTTGGAAAAATTTTTTCTTTCTCTATTTTTCCATTCACCTTTATGGTAGGCATCACTTGCTATTAAGGGTAGCACAGTTGTTGCTTCTGCAAAAACCATTTGCTCCTTTGTAATATCTACTTTACCCCATGAGCTTGCCTCTTTTAATGTTGAGCTACTGCAGGCTCCATCTCTGGAATCAGCGACTGTTATTTGAATAGCATATTTATGCATATCTACATCTTTACCTAAAAGTTCAGCACATATAACTGTATCTTGAATAAAATTTTTTGGCACACCTCCTCCAATCATAAAAAGACCTGATCCTTTAGATTTAATTTTAATTTCAGTTAATTCTCTAAACTCTCGGATTGAGTCGATTGTGATGTGATTTTTTGGATTTCTTTCTTGATGCATTACAAGCCCAAATCCTGCACTTGAGTCAGTAAACGCTGGACAGAAAATTGGAACGTTGTTTTCATAGGCAACTTCTATCAATGAATCTTTCTTCTTTGCATTAGTTTTAAGATATTTACCAATCTCTTTTATAAACTCTCTTGATGTATAACTTTTGGGCTCTAATTGATCTGCAATTTCTCCAATAGTTTTATCGCACATCTGAAGCTCTTCTTCATCAATGTAAGTATCATATATTCTATCAACGTAGTTATTTCTTAATTCTCTATCATCTTGATATTGGGATCCCTGATAATGTTTAAAACCAAGTGCTTCAAAGAAATCCATATCAATAATTGAAGCCCCAGTTGCTACTATTGCATCTACCATATTAAATTTTACTAAATCTCTATAAATATGCATACATCCTGCAGCAGATGTTGATCCTGCGAGTGTTAAAAATATTGTACAATCTTTATCTTTTATCATCTCATTATAAATATTTGCAGCATTTGCAGTCTCTCTTGAAACGAAAGACATTTTTTCCATTGAAGAGACAATTTTTCTAGCGTCAAATGAAGTTATATCAATATGCTCTACTTCTTTACTAAGTAAATCACTTTTTCTATTACTTGATTGGTTTTTATTATCTGACATTAAGCAACAAGAAAATCTTTATTTGCTTCTTTGTCATACATCGTCATGATTGGATTATCCTCAACTTCGTAAATATCATCTGAGTAAAATCCATTAAAATTAGTTCTAAAAGTTAATCCATACGCCCCAAGCTGTCCTAACTCTATATAATCATTTTCTTTTATATTATTTGGTAGAACAAAAGGACCTTTCATATAATCCATACTATCACAAGTTGGGCCGTAAAAATCGAAAGATGTTAATTTCTTGGATATTACTCTTCCTTTAGTTATCATTTTTGATGGGTAAACAATGTTAGGAACACCTGCGTCAAACAAAGTTCCATACGTTCCATCATTTATATAAAGTTTCTGTTTTTTTCTTAAATCAATTCTTACTATCGTTGAGCCACTTTCTGCAACAATCGCTCTTCCAGGTTCACAAATAATTTCTGGAAGTATATTTAATTTTAAATTATTTAAGGCTTTTTTAATTTCATTAAAGTAAGCATCTAAAGATTGAGGAATAAGATCAGGGTAAATAGTTGGAAAGCCACCTCCAACATTAATTACATCTGGAATAATTTTTGTTTTTTTTATTATATTACTAATTTCAAATATTCCTTTTGAATAAGATATTGGGTGCATACATTGTGAACCAACATGAAAACTAAGTCCAATTTTTTTAGAATATTGTTTTGTTAATCTAAGTAATCCAGTTGCTTCAGTATTAATAGCCCCAAATTTTTTTGATAAATCAATCTCTGCATGCTCATTAGACACAGAAACTCTAACAAATAACTCTAGGTCTTTAGCGTTATTTGTACTTTCTAAAATTTTTATTAATTCATCTTTAGTATCCAAAGAGAAGACCTTAACATTATATTTAAAATATGCCTCTTTAATGCTTTCTCTACTTTTAATTGTATGCATATAAGAACAGTTCGCATTAGGACTTATTTTTCTTATGGCCTCTATTTCTTTTATAGATGCTACGTCAAAACGATTAATACCACTTTCAACAATAGTTTTAAGAACTATTGGATGAGGGTTAGTTTTTAACGCATAAAGTATTTTTCCAGGGAAATTTTTTTGAAAGTATTTGGAAGCCAACTTAATTGACTCCTTTCTAATACAATAAACAGGTCCTGTCGGTCTCAGTTGATTAACTAATTTTTCAACTGACTTAAATTTTTGCATATCTGCACCTCTAAAAAAAATTTACAAAAAAAACCTGCATATCTACTATGCAAGTTTCATAAATGCAGCATTTAGGTGAAATAATTAATAATGTAAAGTAAATAATGCTATTGAAATATTAAAATTCACTTCCATATAAGGGCTATGATTAACCAACCAACACTACAAAAACTAAGTGATTTTGAGGATAAATCGCTTTTGATAGTAGACGATGACAATCCATTTAGACAAAGATTAGCTAGAGCTATGGAAAAAAAAGGTTTTACAGTTACACAAGCTGAGAGTGTAAAAATTGGTATTGATACCGTAAAATCAAAAAGCCCTGCATTTGCTGTTGTTGATCTTAGATTGAATGACGGGAATGGATTAGAGGTAGTAAAAGAAATCCAAAAGGGAAACCTTAAAAGTAGAATTATTATGTTAACTGGATATGGTAATATTCCAACAGCAGTTGCAGCAATTAAAGAGGGTGCAATTGACTATATTGCTAAACCTGCAGATGCAGATGATGTTGAAAAAGCACTTTTAGCTGATCCAAATCATAAACCAGCCCCACCCGAAAACCCCATGTCAGCGGATAGAGTAAAATGGGAGCACATACACAGAGTTTTTGAGTTATGCAATAGAAATGTCTCTGAAACTGCAAGAAGATTAAAAATGCATAGAAGAACTCTTCAGAGAATACTATCTAAAAGATCTCCTAGATAAACTAATTTTTTGTAAGTCTTAAAAATACATCTTCAAGATCTCCATCATCGGTCGAAATATCTTCTATTTTTATATCTTGTTTTTTAATTTCCGAAATTATTGAATCAATGCTTAGCTTACTTTTCTCATATGATAAAACTAACTTCTTTCCGTCATTTGATATAACTTTTAATGATTCAAAAGTGTTGTCACTAATATTAGTTTTTTTATTTGTGGTGACATACACAATTTTTGTTTGAATTCTTTCCAAGAGATTTTTAGTCGTATCCAAAGCAACTAATTTTCCTCCACTTAGAATACCAATCCTATCACACATTTTTTCTGCTTCCTCAAGATAATGAGTTGTTAAAATTGTTGTTACTCCTTGTTTGTTCAAAGATTTAACATTTTCCCACAGTGTATTTCTAAGCTCCACATCAACTCCTGCGGTAGGCTCATCTAGAATTATAATTGGAGGTTGATGTACCATCGCTTTTGCTACAAGCAATCTTCTCTTCATACCACCCGATAAAGCTCTAGCGTAACTGTTAGCTTGTTCCTCTAATGATACTAACTTTAATATAGTATCTGTAATTCTATCTTTTTTTCTAATTCCATATAGTCCTGCTTGAAGCTCTAAAAGTTTTCTAGGACTAAAGAATGGATCAAAGTTTACTTCTTGTGGAACAATCCCAATAGAGGCTCTAACCTGTCTAGGGTTTTTATCTAAGTTAAACCCCCAAACATTTACTTCACCACCAGTTTTTACAACTGATCCACCTAATATGTTTATAAATGTACTCTTTCCAGCACCATTGGGTCCTAAAAGACCAAAAATTTCACCTTCTTTCACTTCTAAGTTTAAATTATTAAGTGCATGCGTTTGTTTAGAACCGTTTTTTGAATAAACTTTATTCAAGTTTTTAACAGTTAAGACGCTTTTTTTATTCATATGAGGGCATACATTTATTACATTTATAAAAATTAAGATATCATTACATTATGGAGAAAATTAAAAAAAAAGACCATTTTTATTTAATAGATGGTTCTGGATACATTTTTAGAGCATATTATGCACTCCCTCCTTTAACTAGAAAAAGCGATGGATTGCCAGTAGGTGCTGTCAGTGGTTTTTGCAACATGCTTTTTAAATTATTAGAAGACTCTAAATCTGATGATAATTTAGAAAAACCGACACACTTTGCTGTAATATTTGACTCAGCAAGAAAGAATTTTAGAAATGAAATATATTCAGACTATAAAGGAAATAGATCTGATGCACCTGATGATCTAATTCCTCAATTTGAATACATTAGGCAATCTGTAAAAGCCTTCAATTTACCTTCAATTGAATTAATTAATTATGAGGCAGATGATTTAATTGCAACTTATGTAGAAAAAATTCTAGACTTAGGTGCAAAAGTAACAATTGTTTCCTCTGACAAAGATTTAATGCAGCTTTATAAAAAGGGAGTGAGAATTTATGATCCAATGAAAAACAAATTTATAAATCAAGACGATGTGCTTAATAAATTTGGAGTTACTCCTGAAAAAGTAATAGATGTCCAGTCTTTAGCTGGTGATAGCACAGATAACGTGCCTGGTGTACCTGGTATTGGAGTTAAAACTGCTGCTGAATTGATAAATCATTATGGAACTTTAGAAAATTTATTAAAAAATGCATCAAAAATAAAACAAAATAAAAGAAGAGAAACCTTAATAAATAACAAGGATGATGCAATTATTAGTAAAAAATTAGTTACATTAAAAAAAGATGTACCTGTAAAAAATAAAATTGAAGAATTCATATTGAAAAGTGTTGATCAAGAAAAGCTTTATACCTTTCTTAGAGAAATGGAATTTAATAGGCTATTGAGTTCTGCCATCTCAAAGTACGGGAGCACAAACAATCCTGAAACTAAAGATATTGAGAAAAATTCAGAAAAAACATCAGAAATCAAGAAAATAAATTATCAATTAATTAAAAATGAGAAGGAGATTGAGGATTGGATGAAACAATCTGAGGAAGTAGGAGAATTTGCAATAGATACTGAAACTACCTCACTAGACCCTCACACAGCAAAGTTAGTAGGTATTTCAATCTCTAACAGAATTGGAAATGCATGTTATATTCCATTAAATCATGTTAGTGGAAATAATCTTAACGAAAAAAAAGTCTTAAGCGTTTTAAAGAATTATTTAGAGGATGAGAGTATAAAAAAAGTAGGACAAAATATTAAATTTGATTTTATTGTCTTTTATCACCGTGGAATAACTTTAAATTCCATGGAAGATACTATGCTTATGTCTTACACACTAGATGCTGGTAAAAATAGGCATAATATGGATACTCTTTCAGAGATCCATCTAGGTCATAAAACTATAAAATTTAAAGACTTAGTTGGAACGGGAAAAAAACAACTTAATTTTTCTCAAGTGGATATATCTAAAGCTAAGGATTACGCGGCCGAAGATGCAGATATCACATTTAGATTATACAAAATTTTTTTAAAATCATTAAAAGCAGAAAAATTATTGAATATTTATGAGTTATTTGAAAAACCCCTAATAAAAATACTAGCAGAGATGGAGATAAAAGGTATTAAACTTGATAAATCTTCACTAAACAAACTGTCCTCAAAGTTTTCATCCAAAATCGAAAAATTAGAAAAATCTATTTTTAAAATTTCAAAAAAAATATTCAATATTGGATCAACTAAGCAACTTGGTGAAATAATGTACAACGATTTAAAAATATCTGCTTTAAAAAAAACAAAAAAAGGAAGTTTTGCTACTAGTGCTTCAGTTTTAGAAGATTTAGCTTTTAAAGGTTATGAATTTCCAAAACTTATTTTGGAATGGAGACAAATTAGTAAACTTAAGAATACTTATTCAGATGCATTGCCAGAACACATAAATCAAAATACTAAAAGAGTTCATACATCTTTTTTATTAGCAGCCACTACAACAGGTAGACTTGCATCTAGTGATCCAAATTTACAAAATATTCCAATAAAATCAGATGATGGTAAGGATATAAGAAAAGCCTTTGTTTCTGAAAAAAACAATAAATTGATTTCAGCAGACTACAACCAAGTTGAGATGAGAATTTTGGCTGATCTAGCAGATGTAAAACAGCTAAAAAAGGCATTTTTAAATAATGAGGATATTCATGCTTTGACAGCTAGTCAGGTTTTTGGAAAAGAAATTAACAAAATTGACTCAGAAACAAGAAGAAAAGCAAAAGCAATCAACTTTGGAATAATTTACGGTATTTCACAATATGGTTTAGCCAAACAAATCAATGTTTCAAACAATGAAGCAGAAGAATTTTTAAATTCTTATTTTAAAAAATTTCCAGAAATTAAAGATTATATGAAAACAACTGTGAATTTTTGTAGAAAAAGTGGCTATGTAAGTAATATATTTGGAAGAAAAACACATCTCACTGGAATTAATGATAAGAATTTTAATGTAAGAAATTTTCAGGAGAGGGCAGCGATAAATGCTCCAATTCAAGGGTCAGCATCAGAGATAATGAGATTAGCGATGATCAGAATAAATAAAGAAATCTCTAATAATAAAAATAATAGTCTAAAAATATTGTTACAAATACACGATGAGTTAATTTTTGAGGAAAGCTCAAAAGAAACAAAAAAAAGTACAAAATTAATTAAGGATTTGATGTTAAGTGTGAAAGATAGTGAACTTCACTCATTTTCAATACCTCTTTTAGTTGATGTGAATATTGGAGATAATTGGGGTGAACTTCATTGAAAACAAACAATTGCCCTAATATGAACAATTTAGTATTTTTATTATAATTTATGTCTCAAACAATTGCGTTAGTAGATGATGATCGAAATCTATTAACATCTGTCCAGATGGCTTTAGAAAAGGAGGGTTTTAAAGTTCAAACTTATATTGATGGTGAAAATGCTCTTGTTGGATTATCAAGAACACCACCTGATCTTGCTGTTATTGATATTAAAATGCCAAGAATGGATGGCGAAGAACTCCTAAGAAAACTGAGAAAAAAAAGTTCTATGCCAGTTATTTTTTTAACTTCTAAAGATGAAGTAACCGACGAGGTTAGTGGTTTGAAGCTAGGTGCAGATGACTTTGTTGGTAAAACTGGAGGATTTTCAACCAAAGTTTTAGTTGAAAGAATTAAAGTACAATTAAGAAAAAAAGATAAGGACATCAATATAGAGGAAAATAAAAATGTAATCTCACACGGTAAGTTAAAATTAGATCCTTCCCAACTCGAATGTGAATGGGATGGTAAACAATTGCCTGACAAGCTAACTACAACAGAATTTAAAATTGTTGAGGAGCTAGCAAAAAGACCAGGAATGATTAAAGAGAGAGCCTTACTCATGGATGTAGCATATCGAGAAGATACAGATATTGAGGATAGGACTATTGATAGTCATGTTAAAAGAATAAGAAAAAAATTTAAAAAGGTAGATACTGATTTTTCAGCAATTGAAACAAGATATGGAAGTGGATATAGATGGAATGTTAAATAATAATTATGGGAAAAATACTAAAAAATCTCTCTATATTACAGAAATTTTTATTTATTAATCTAGTAGTTTTCATATTTATAATAATAATAACGTTCTTTTACCTAGGTGCTATTCAAAAAAATTTAATTAGTGAGAAACAAAAAAATCATACAAATATAATTACTCAAACAATATCAAATTTAGAAAAATCAAACATAAAACTAAATGAATATGGAATAAGTGAATTTTTATTCTCTAAAAAATCACGATTTCCTTATTTTGAAAAGTTAGATAGAGTAATATTTTTTGATGATAAATTAAATTGGATTGGAGATACAAGATCTATTCCATCATCATCATTACTAATTGAAGAGTTAAATGAACAATCAAGTGAGAATAATTTTAATAATCAAGAAAATAAAAATGAAACAATTTTCTATGAAGATCTTAATAAATATTATTTATCAGGATCTGAAAAATCTTTAACCAATTTAAAACAAATCCAAGAGCAGTTTTTTGTTTTTAGTATTGGGAGTATAAATTATTTAAATAATAAGGGTTATATTCTTATATCTGAAAATGCTGATAATATAATTGCACAGATTGACGAAAGAGAGAACTTTATTATTAGAACAGCTCTTGTAGTACTTTTGGTTATAATTATTTTTTCATATGTTTTAAATAGATATTTTTTAAAACCTATTAAAAACTTAGTTACTTATACAAAAATCATAAAAGACAAAAGTAACGAAAAAACAGATATAGAAAGGGTTAAGACAAGAAATGATGAATTAGGAATATTATCAAAATCACTTGATGAAATGACCAGTGAATTAAACAAAAGAATTACAACTGCTGAAAATTACTCAACAGACTTACTTCATGAAATTAGAAATCCTCTTGCTTCATTAAAAAGTGCATCTGAGATAATTTCAGAAACTGAAGATAAAACTAAAAGAGAAAAGTTAATTAATATTGTATCTCACGATGTCGAGAGAATAGAAAGACTAATCACTGATTATTCTCAAATGCTGAAAGATGAAGTGGTAATTTCTACAGAGACAATGCAAAAAATTGATATAAAGGAAATTGCAAAATCTGTGGTTGATGACTTTAACAATATTTATAATTCAAAGAGAAAAATACAAATAAGGTTAAGATCTAATGGATCTGAAAATTATTTTATACTTGGTATCAACAACAGGATAGAACAAATTATTGCAAATTTGCTTGAAAATTCAATTTCTTTTAGTGATGAGAATCAAGAAATTATAGTAGAGGTCAGTAAAGACAAAGAAGGTAAGCCAAGACTTGTAGTGATTGATGAAGGAACTGGCTTTAGTGAGAAGGATACTGCTAAAATTTTCAATAGATTTTACAGTAATAGACCTAAAAATTTCGGAGAACACTCTGGTCTAGGCCTAAATATAGTGAAAAACTTAGTTGAATTGCATAATGGACAAATTAAAGCTAAAAATAATAAAGAGAAGGGTGCAAAAGTTGAAATTATTTTCCCGGCGACCCAATGAAAAGTTGATTAATATAAATAAAGTTGCTACAAGCCCTAGCTTATGACAGATTATAAAGTAAAAGATATTAACGAAGCAGAATTTGGAAGAAAAGAAATCTCTCTAGCAGAGACTGAAATGCCAGGATTAATGGCAGTAAGAGCAGAATATAAAGGCAAAAATCCTCTTAAAGGTGCAAGAATTTTAGGTTGTCTTCATATGACAATTCAAACTGCAGTTTTGATTGAAACTTTAGTCGATTTAGGTGCAGAATGTAGATGGTCTTCATGCAATATATTTTCAACACAAGATCATGCAGCAGCAGCGATTGCAAAAGCTGGTATCCCAGTATTTGCTTGGAAGGGTGAAACAGAGGAAGAATATTGGTGGTGCGTTAAACAAACTATTGAAGGCAAAAAAGATTGGATACCTAACATGATTTTAGATGACGGTGGAGATCTTACTGCTCTTATGCATAAGGATTATAAAGATTTATTAAAAGGTATAAAAGGCTTAAGCGAAGAAACAACAACAGGTGTTTTAGCGCTTAAAAAAATGGAAGAACAAGGACAATTGTTAGTGCCAGCAATTAATGTTAACGACTCAGTAACAAAATCAAAATTCGATAACTTATATGGGTGTAGAGAAAGTTTAGTTGATGGAATTAAAAGAGCTACTGATGTAATGATGTCAGGAAAAGTTGCAATCGTTGCAGGCTTTGGTGATGTTGGAAAAGGTAGTGCAGCATCTTTAAGACAAAGTGGAGCAAGAGTTTTAGTAACGGAAACTGATCCTATTTGCGCATTGCAAGCTGCTATGGAAGGTTACGAAGTAGTATTAATGGATGAAGTGATAGGTCAAGCAGATATTGTTGTAACTGCAACTGGAAATAAAGATGTAGTAACAGCAGATCATATGAGAGCTATGAAAGACAGATCTATTCTATGTAACATTGGACACTTTGATAATGAAATTCAAGTTGAGGCATTGAAAAATTATAAATGGGATGAAGTAAAACCTCAAGTTCACGAAATAACATTCCCAGATGATAAAAGATTAATTTTGCTAGCTGAGGGAAGACTTGTAAATTTAGGTTGTGGAACTGGTCACCCAAGTTTTGTTATGAGTGCATCATTTACCAACCAAGTTATTGCTCAAATTGAGCTTTGGAATAATTCAGATAACTATGAAAATAAAGTTTATGTGCTTCCTAAACACTTAGATGAAAAGGTAGCAAGGCTTCACTTGGATAAAGTTGGTGCAAAATTAACACCACTATCGAAAGAGCAAGCTGACTATATAAGTGTAACGCCAGAGGGACCATACAAGCCTCATGCTTATCGCTACTAGAAGTGGCAAAATAAATATTTCTAAAGAAAAAGATACTAAACTTATAGCTGAACGTCTTTGTAGGCATATTAATTTAGGAGATTTCATACTTTTAACCGGTAATCTAGGCGTAGGAAAAACAACTTTCATAAAATATATTATTAATTCACTTCAAAGAATAAATAGACAGAAATTATCAGAAGTTCCTAGTCCTACTTTTAATATTACTAATGAGTATCAGATAAAAAAAATTTTAATAAAGCATTTCGATTTATACAGAATTAAAAATGAAAAAGAGCTAAATAACTTAGGTATCCAAGAAAATTTAGAAAAACAGATAACCCTAGTTGAATGGCCAGAAATTATAAAAAAACTAAAAATAAAAAATAGTATTAGCTTAATCTTTAAATATAATGAAAACTATACTGAGCGTTATCTTACAGTAATTTCAAAAAACAAAAAAATAATTAATGAATTTAAATAAATTAAAAAAACTAACAGGAGATGCATCATTTAGAAATTTTTATAGAGGAAAAAAAAATATTCTTGTTCATTGTGTAAAAAACAAAAAAAGTAATTTGTTAGAATACGATGCTATTAATAAAATATTAATTAAAAAAAATATTTTAGCCCCAAGATTAATATCCCAGAATTATAAAAATAATTACATTGAGATTGAAGATTTTGGTGATTTAACGGTTTTTAAAAAATTTCAAAAAAAATCAATAAATAAAAAAATTTACTATAAAAAAATTATAAATTTATTAATCAGTATCAAAAATATAAAAACTAAATATCAAAAAACATTTTTGAAAACTAACTATAAAGTGCCAGATTATTCATTAAAAAAATTATTAGATGAGTCTAATTTATTTTTAGACTGGTATTTGCCAAAATATGTTAAAAGAGGAAAAAGTAGAATTTTAAAAATTAAATTTAATAAGATATTTAAAAAATTACTAAACAATATCTATTATAAAAATAAAGTTTTTGTACATCGAGATTTTCATATATCTAATTTAATGATAACTAAAAAAGGTTTAGGGCTGATAGATAGTCAAGATGCTGTCTATGGCAATATTGCATATGATTTAGCTTCTCTTATCGATGATGTCAGGTTTAAAACAGACATTAAGACTAAAAAATATATTTTTGATGAATTCATAAAAAAAAATAAACAATTAAATCTTAAAAAGTTCAAAAATGATTTTGAGATCTTATCTGTCTTAAGGAATTTAAAAATAATTGGCATATTTACTAGATTATCTGTAAGAGATAAAAAAAATAAATATCTTAAACTTATACCTCATGCATGGGAGTTAATCGATTACAGAACTCTGAATAATCCAATATTCAAAGACTTAAATTACCTTTTAAGTAAAAACTTTGATAGAAAAATTAGAAAGTCTTATGAAAATTAAAACTGCCCTAATACTCTGCGCTGGATTTGGAAAGAGAGTACAACCGATAACAGACAGTTTGCCCAAGCCATTAATAGTTTATAAAAATGAAACCTTATTAGAAAATACAATTAATTTTCTTATAAAAATAAAAATCGAAAAAATTAAAATTAATGTTTTTTATTTAAAAGAAAAGATCATAGATTTTATTGATAGTAAAAATTTCCCATTAAATATTGAAATTGTAGATGATGGTGAGACAATCTTAGGAACAGGAGGTGGTACTCTAAGTCTTATAAATAAATCTAATGAGGACGATGTTCTAGTAATCAATCCAGATACAATTTGGAATGATAGTTATATTAACTCAATTGATGCAATGGAAAAAATTTACTTTGAAAGAAAAATTAAAAACATTTTATTAATTGTAAATAACTCTTCATGTTTTGATAAAAGATTTAATGGAGATTTTGAGATAAAAAATAATATTCTTCATAAGGAAAAAATAAATAATTTTAAATATACTGGATGTCAAATATTTAATAAGGACTTAATATCTCATAAACAATTAAATTATTTTCCTATATCTGAAATATGGGATGCACTTTTGAGAGAAAGCAAACTCTACGGTTATGAGCATAAAGGTGAATTTAAGCATTTAACTGATTTTGAAATATACGAAAAATTATTTATTTAGAAAACTAAAAGATCTTTTGCTCTATCCTTATCTAAATATCTTACTTTCTTAATGTTTCCTTTTTCAGTTTCAATCAATAAAGGATTACCAGTTGGTATTTCTAAGCTCGAAATCTTTTTATTATCTAAATTAAATAAGTATTTGCATAATGATCTGATTGAATTTCCATGAGCTGATACAATAATGTTTTTATCTAATTTAGGTTCAATATTTTTTTTGTAAAAAGGTATTACTCTTTCATAAGTATTTTTTAAAGATTCTGTATCTGGAATTTTATCTTTAGGAACATTTTTATATATATCAATATTCAAAGGATGATATGGGCTTGTTCTTTTAAGTGGCTCTGGTGGGTGATCCCAAGATCTTCTAAAAGTATGAATTTTTTCCTCTCCATAAAGTTTTTTCATTTCGTCTTTATTTAAACCTGTTAAAGCACCATAGTGCCTCTCGTTTAATTCCCAAGCATTAACAACATCTTGATCTTTAATTCTCATTGTATTGAGTATTAAATTTAGTGTCTCAATCGATCTTGTCTGCAAGGATGTATAAAAATAGGATAATTCAAGGTTCAATTCCTTAATTAATTCTCCTGCCTTACAAGCCTCTAGTTTGCCATTAGCAGCTAAACCCACATCCACCCAGCCAGTAAAACGGTTTTCAAGGTTCCATTCACTTTGTCCGTGTCTAACAAGTATTAAATTATTCATAAATTTACCATAAATATAAATTAAATTAGATTGACATAAAGCTAAATATTTTTAATTTGTTGAAATGAGTTCATTTGAAGATAGAAAAAAAAGTTTTGAAAAGAAATTTGCTCACGATCAAGAGCTTCAATTCAAAGTTAGTGCCAGACGAAACAAATATTTGGGAGAATGGGTATCTCAAATATTAAGTTTTAATTCAGATCAAGAAAAAGAGTACATTCAATCAGTAATAAAAGCAGATTTTGCTGAAGCAGGAGATCAAGATGTTTTTCGAAAAATTAAAGAGGATTTAAAAGAAAAAAACATCTCAGATGAAGATCTACGAAAAAAAATGGACGAATTAAATGAAAAAGCAAAAACTGATTTTAATTAGTTTTTTTTTTTTCTTACTTAATAATATTCCCTCAGTTTCTTCAGACCATAATTATTTTTTAATTTCTGGCAAGGCAAAAATTATAGATGGCGATACACTCAAAATTAACAATAAGAAAATTCGTTTTAGTGGAATTGATGCCCCTGAAAGCTATTTTTTTGGAAAAAAACAATTATGTGTTCTAAATAATGTCAAAATTCTATGTGGAAAGCTATCCAAAGAAAAACTTATTGAAAAAATTGGAAATCAGATTGTCAATTGTCGAATAGAAAAAAATAAAGATCAATATAGTAGGTTAATTGGAGAATGTTTTATAAAAAGTAAAAGTCTCTCAGTTTTTATGGTCAAAAATGGTTATGCATTTGATTATCCTAAATATTCAAATGGAAAATTTAGAAAACACCAGATTTATGCAAAAAAATCTTCCTTGGGTTTATGGCAAATGCAATTCGAATATCCTTGGATATGGAGAAAAAAAAATAGATAATATTCAAAATGATTCGAAACAAAAATATATATTTATTTTTAATTTTTTTTATAGTTTCTGCTTGCTCCTCAATTCCTAAAAATACTGCTGATGGATGTTCAATTTTTTCTGAAAGATATTTTTGGTATAAACATGCCAAAAAAACTGAAGAAAAATGGGGCACTCCTATTAATTTGCAACTTGCTATAATTAAAATGGAGTCAGATTTTGATTGGTTGGCAAAACCACCTAGACAAAAATTATTTAAAGTTATTCCTTATAAAAGACCGTCAAGTTCTTTTGGTTATTCTCAAGCAATTAGAGGAACCTGGAAGCAATACAAAGAGGAAACAGGAAACAAATATGCAACTAGGACAAGATTTAGAGATAGTGTAGATTTTATTGGTTGGTATACAAACAAAACAGAAAAGATCCTAAAAATCCCAAAAAGTGATGCTTTTAAACAATATGTTGCTTATCATGAGGGTTGGGGAAATTACAAAAATTATAAAAAGAATCAAAAAATTATTCTTTTAGCAAAAAAAGTTGAAAATCAGTCTAAGAAATACAAGGCACAGCTTAACAATTGTCGAAAATCACTTACTACTAAAAAATATATTATATTTTAGTTTAATTGTTTTTTAAGCTCTATATCAACTGCATCAATTCTCTTCGTATTTTTCGCTAAAGTTAAATACATAGTCGGAGTTACATATAAAGTAAAGAAGGTAGAAATTATCATTCCACCAAGTATAGTTGCACCTACAGCAAGTCTCGAACCTTCTCCAGCCCCTGGGCCAATATTCCCAATGACTAAAGGCAACATCGCAATCATTGTACTTAGGGATGTCATTATAATTGGTCTAAATCTTAAACTGCAGGCTTCTTTTACTGCTTTTTCAATTTCTTTACCTTTAGTTCTTAATTGATTTGCGTAATCAACTATAAGAATACTATTTTTTGTTGAAATACCAATGAGTATTACTAAGGCTATTTGTGAAAATATATTTATTGATGAATTTAAGAATAGAATAAATATTAACCCTCCAAATACTGCAAGAGGAACAGTTAATATAATTATAAATGGGTGGATAAACGAATTAAAAGTAGCTGACATTACAAGATAAGCAGTCAACAATGCTAAAGCAAATATAATATAAAGTTCATTACTTGTTTCTTTTAATTCTTCTGATTTTCCTTTCCAGGTAATTTGTTTATCTGGAGCAACATTTGTCATCGTTTCCTCTAAATAATTAATTGCTTCAGCTAAAGTATAGCCTTCACTTATGTTAGCGGATATTGTTACAGCACGTTGTCTGTTATATCTTGACAACTTACTTGCTGTTCCTTTCTCATTAAACTCAACAAGATTAGAGAGTGAAACTAAGTTACCAGTTTTTTCTGATCGAACAAATATTTTACTTAAACTTTCTTTATTTTTTCTGTCATCTAAATATTGTTGTAAAATAATTGGGTATTCTTTTCCAAGTTTATTAAATTTTGTGACTGTTTTACCGCCATACAAAGTTTCTAAAGTTTGACCAATTGCTTCAGTAGATATCCCTAGGTCTTTTGCTTTATTTTTGTTTATTTTAATATTTACTTCAGGTTTATTTCTTGTGTAGTCAGACTCAAGTCTTGATAAATTCCTGTTCTTTCTTAACATTCTAATAACTTGAGACTGTATTTGTTCTAGCTCTTCATAAGTATTTCCATAAATAACCATTTGAACAGGCTTATTGTAACTAGAAACTCTTATGGACTGAGGAGAAATTGGAAAAGCTAGTGTTTGAGGTACCGTAACTATTTTTCCAATTGCTTGCCTCATTATTGTTTGAGAATTCTGTTTTCTATTTTTCCAATTATCTAAAAGTGAGATAATTAAGAAGCTATTTTCAGAGCCAAAACCTGGAACTATCATTAAAAATCTATTGTATGGACTATTATCGCCATCAAGTAGTGGAATAAGTCTTTTTTCCACATCCTCCGCCCTTTTTTGAGTATATTGGAATGAGCTACCTTCATCAGTAAATCCTATAACTAAATAAACCCCACGATCTTCTAACGGTAACAATTCTTTTTTTGTATAGTTATACAAAGCCCCAGAGGCAACTATAATAAAAATTATGAAGGTTATTATTGTTTTCTTCTTATTCATCCAAAATCCTAATGTCTCAGTGTAAAATTTTAAAAAACCTTGAAAAAATTTATCAAATCCTCTTGTTAAGAAATTAGACTTTTTCTTTTTATCAAGAAATTTACTACCAAGCATTGGCGAAAGTGTTAGAGCAACAAATGATGACACTACTATTGCAAATGATAGTGCTATTGCAGTTTCTTTAAATAAAGTTCCAGCAATACCTTCAATGAAAATCAGTGGCAAAAATACTGCAACCAAAATAAGAGTTGTTGCAATAATTGCAAATGTAATTTGTTTTGAGCCTTTATATGCTGCTACCAACGGTGTCTCACCATTTTCAATTCTTCTATATATTGCATCAGTCATAATGACTGAGTCATCAGTGATAATTCCAATTGCTAATATAAAACTTAATAAGACAAATATATTAATCGATAAATCAAAGATATATAATCCTAAGAATGTTGCAATTAGACTTACAGGTAAGGCTATTGCAGGAACAATAACTGCTTTTAAATTTCCTAAAAATAAATAAATTATTATTACGACAAGTATAAAAGCTATAGCTAAAGTTTTATAAACCTCATTTATTGCTTCGCCAATATATGTAGCTCTATTAAAAGCTATTTCCAGATTTAAGTCACCAGGTAAAGTTTTTCTAATTTCTTTGATTTTTTTTTCGATATCTTTTGATAATTCAACAGTTGAAGCCCCACTTCTTGCATAAATTCCTATACCCATGGTTTTTAAATTTAATGCTCCTTTACTTTGAGCTCTAAATAAAACTTTCTCTGTGACAGGACCTAATTCTAAATTTGCAATATCCGATAGTCTTACTATGTTGTCTTTAGCCTTCTTAATTGGTAGCCCCTTAAGCTTTTCTAAGTCATTGTATGATTTATCAATATTAATCGTTAAATCTATATTTTCAGCTTCAAGTGTACCTGCAGGTAATCTAACATTTTCATTTCTTAAAGACCTTTCTACTTCTTGAATAGTTAAATTATTTGCAGCTAATTTGATTGGATCTATCCATACTCTTATACTCTGTTCCCTAAGGCCACCTGTTCTTATTCGGCCAACATTTTTAATGCTAGAAAACTGATCAACTAAATATCGTTCTGCATAATCTCCAAGCTCAAGATCACTCCAGGTTTCTGAGGATAAAGCAAGCCACATTGTAGTTGTAAAACCTGCAGATTGTTTAAGTATTCTAGGGGCCTCAGACTCTGCTGGTAATCTTCCGACAATTCTTGCAACTCTCTCTCTTACATCATTTGCGGCATTATCAAGGTCAATATCAGTGTCAAATTCGATATTTATAGTACTTTTTCCATTTTCTGATTTAGCGTCTATATTTTTTATTCCCTCTGCACCACCTATAACTTCCTCTATTACTTGTGTTACCTCTTCATCAACAATAGGGGCTGACGCTGAGGCATATTCAACTTGAACTTGAACCACAGGGGGTTGCAGACCAGATGGGAGTTCTCTCACAGGTAACTTCGAAAAAACAAAAGTTCCGAAGACGACCAATATCAAAGATAGTACCCATGACAATGCAGGTCTCCTAATACTAACATCAGTTAAATACATTTAATTATTTACTTTTATTTTCTTTTTTTCCCCAACTAGACTTACTTTTTTTTTCGCCATCTTTAATAGGTTTAATTTTTCCATTGGGTCTTACTTTTTTTAATCCTTCAGCAACAACTATGTCACCCTCATTTAAACCTGACTCTACTTCAAGATAACCTTTGTTTCTGTTACCAACAGTGACCTCAACTCTTTTAGTTACATTCTCATTGTCTACTTTATAAATATAAACCTTGTTACCTTCTAAGATTAGACTTGTATCTGGTATTCCTAACGAAACTCTCTCATTATATTTTATTGTGACTTCCATTAAAGCACCAGGTAAAATCTCAGAATTTGAATTTTGCATTTTAACTCTAAGTCTTAAAGATCTATTGCTAACATCAATTTTGCTAGCTAAAGAGTCTACTATTCCGTTGTAAGTTTTATCTTTATTACCAGAAAATTTTACATCAACACCAAGTCCTTTTCTTACGAACGGTGCGAATACCTCTGGAACATCAACATCAATAAATAAAGATGAAGCGTCCTCGATATCAATTACAACAGAACTTTCCGAAACATTAATATCATCAGAAAAGTTTCTTTTACCAATTACTCCATCGAAAGGTGCTACTATAGTTCTATTTTTTAATTTTGCGATAACATCACCAGACTTAACTTTGGTATTATATTTGATTTCTTCTAGAATTTCGTATTTTTCAATATTGTATGACTGTGTTTTAATTGGAACAGCTGTTCCAAAGGTTTCAATGATATTTTGAAATTTTCTTTGCTCAACTGTTTTAACTATAATACCCGGTGGTGGTCTTTTGCTAAATTTTTTTTTAAAGTGGTTTCCAATCATTGTCCTAGCAATGATCACACCTGCAATAATTAGAAAAAAAATTACTATTATTGATGTTATTTTAGTAGATCTTTTCATTTTTATATTCTTCCATATTCAGCCCATGAACCATCATAAACTGTAGGAGAATATGTATTATTTACTAGGGAATATGCAAGACCTAAAACACATGCTGTTATACCAGATCCACATGAAAAAACTCTTTTATCGTCATTTAAATCAATAATTTTGCTGAACTTTTTTGAGATCTCACTTACGCCTTTAAAAGTGTTATCTGAGCTATTTATAACTTCTTTAAATGGAAGACATACAGAGTTTGGAATAGATCCACTCCTCACATTCTTCCTGGGATCTGGAACACTTCCATTAAATCTTTCCTTACTTCTAGCGTCGATTACTGTAAAATTTTTTTTTACAATATTTTCATTTATTTCAAAAATACTTTTTACCAGATTTTTATTTTCAGTTGCTCTGTAAGTTGAATTGTTTAAAATTGTCTTTTCACTTGTCGTTTTCCTATTTTCAATTAACCATTTTTTTAAACCACCATCTAAAACACTTACTAAGTGTTTATCATGACCAAAATAAATAAAATTGTACCAACCCCTACATGAACTTAGAACATCAGAGTTATCATAAATTACAATTCTATCGGTATTTGATATGCCCATTGAAGATACTATCTCTTCCCATTTTTCTTTTGTAGGAAGCATGTGGGGTAAATCTGTGCTTTGATCTGAGTTTTCATCTAAATCAAAAAAAATTGCTTCTGGAATATGATTTTTGATGTATTCCTCTCCAGGATCTCTGTCAATTCCCGGCATATGCCACGAACAGTCAATTATTTTTACTGCACTTAAATTTTTTTCCAACCAATCTGATGATACAAGTGACATTCTATCTTTTTTCTAAATACTTTTGATGATATTCTTCCGCAGTACAGTAATTTTTCAACTCAGATAGTTTGGTTACTACCTTTCCAGATAATTTTTTATTTACATCATCAATCACTTTTTGAGCAATATTTTTTTGTTCATCATTAAGGTAGAATATCTCACTTCTGTATTGTGTTCCAAAATCAGGTCCTTGAGAGTTTAGTGTAGTTGGATCATGAAATTCAAAAAATTTCTTAATTATTTGCTCGTATGTAATAATTTTAGGATCAAATTCTAATTTTACAGCTTCCGCATGATTAGTTGTTCCTGTACAAACTTCTCTGTAATTTGTATTTGGACTGTTTCCTCCGCAATATCCAACCTCAGTTCTGTAGATACCATCTAATTGTCCATATTTTTTTTCTGGACCCCAGAAACATCCCAAAGCTAAAACTGCTATTTCCATAGATTAATGTTATAATAACAATATAATCTAATCTATGTTATCTAGAAATCAATTAGGCTTTTTGTACATGTTTCTGTCTGTGTGTGCATTTTCAATGATGGATGTACTTGTTAAGTGGTCTGATAATTATCCTGTTGGTGAAGTTCTTTTTTTTAGAGGAATTTGTGGACTAATACCTATATTTTTTTTAATACCAAAAGAAAACTACTCAAATTTTTATAAAACAGATCGACCTAAATTACATTTCTTTAGATGTGCTGCGGGATTAATGGCAATAGTATCAGTCTTTATTGCACTAAGAAATTTACCACTGGCAACTGTAGTAGGTATTTCTTTTGCAGCACCGATTTTTGCAACAATTTTATCTATTTATTTTTTGTCAGAAAAAATCGGTAAGTATCGTTGGTTAGCAGTTTTAATTGGTTTTTTTGGAGTAATAATTATTACACAACCAGGTATTTCAAGTTTAAATTTTTATTATATATATCCAATAATTTTTTGTTTAGGAATGTCATATGTAGCAATTGCTATCAGGCAGTTATCTACATCCGAACCAGTTTGGCTTATTTCTTTTTATTTTTCAATAGCGATATCTATTTTAGGTTTATTTACAATTCCATTTGGATGGGTAATGCCTACATTAATAGATTTTATTCTTTTGTGTATGATTGGTTTGCTTGGAGGTATTGCTAATTTACTACTTGGACAATCTTATAAACTTTCTGAAGTTTCTTTAGTTACTCCACTTAAGTATTTGAGCTTAGTATTTGCAATTGTATTTGGTTATTTTATTTGGAATGAAATACCATCTTATAAAACTTTATTGGGTTCATTACTTGTAGTGTTATCTTCATTAATTATATTTAGAAGAGAAATTTATTTGAAAAAACCAAACTTAATTTTTAAAAATGAGTAAACCCCCGATTTATTGGTCAAAGGCAGTAAAGTATCTTTCTAAGGATAAGATAATGAAGAAACTTATTTCTAAATACAAAGATAAAACCTTAACAACAAGAAAAGATATTTTTTTATCTCTATGTAAAAGTATAATAGGACAACAGATAAGTGTCGCTGCAGCAAATTCTGTATTTTTAAAGTTTAAAAAAGAATGTAGAGGAAAGATAAATCCAAAAGTAGTTAATGCTATTACCTCGGCTCGGTTGAAAAAATGTGGTTTAAGCAGACAAAAAGTTAGAGGAATAAAAGAGTTGGCAAAAAAATTTGTAAATAAAACATTTAATCCAAGAGTTATAAAAAAAATGGGAGACGAGGAGGCAATTCTTTATTTATCTGAGTTAAGACAAATAGGTAGATGGTCTGCAGAGATGATATTACTATTTACTTACAATAGATCTAACATATGGCCTGTTCAAGATATTGGTTTACTTAGAGCTATTTCAAACAATTATAGGAAAAGCTATTTACCACCGATGAGCTATGTAAATTTATTGAAAAAGAGATTTTCTCCATATTGTTCCGTAGCTACTTGGTACTTATGGCGTTCCATTGACGATGAGCCTATACAATATTAAGTGCCTTCAACTATCTGATGATGTCTTACAGCATGGCCCTTAATAACGTCTATTGCTTCCTGATATTCAGGGGAATCATAAAATTCTATTGCTGTTTTGTAATCTGAAAATTCAACTACAGTTGTTCTAGGAGAGTTTATCCCCTCATTTGTTCTATTTTTTCCACCTCTAATTATAAATATCCCTGAGTATTTATCTGCTGCAATTTTGGCTTTTAGCGCATATTCCTCTAATTTTTCCTCACTATTAATTTTTTCCCACACACAGACTACATAACCTTTCATAATTCTCCTTTACACCCATTGTATATTGTAATTTTTATTTATCAAATTTGTTGATGTTCTACTCCTTCAACAATAAACATTATTCTCTTAGTTGTATCATCTGCATGAGTCCAAGCAGATTTATATTCAGTCGATTCATGGCATGACATAGCATCATTGTAAGTCGGAAACTCCCATATTACAGTACGCACAACGTTTGGGCCACTAAATGACTTTAATTTTCCACCTCTTACTACTGGTTTTCCCCCATAACTTTTTATTATAGGAACAGCCTTTTCTCCATATTTTTTTAAGTTCTCCTGGCTTGAGATTTCTAAGTATAGGCTTATCCAATAAGTTTTCATATTTATCCTTTTTTAATATTTTTATTTATGATACCAAATTTTTATGGCTGATAAATTAATAATTTCTTATGAAGAATATAAAAAGGTCGTCGAAAAACTTGCTTTAGAAATTGAAAAAAAATATAAGCCAACAGTATTAGTTGGCATCATGAGAGGTGCAGCTCCAATTATAGATATTTTATCTAGAATTTTTAAATTACCTACAGCTTATGTTGTAATTCAAAGTTACTCTGGTGATACGGTTCAAAATAAACAAGGGGAGCTAATATTTGCAAGAGATATAAGTGCAATTGCAACTAACGAAGATTTTAAAAAAGTACTGTTAGTAGATGATCTATCAGACACAGGACTTACCTTAAATAAAAGTATAGAATGGCTTAAAGAATATGAACCTGTTAAGGACCACATAAGTGAAATTAAAACAGCGTGTCTTTGGAAAAAAAAATCTTCCACTTTTACACCTGATTTCTGTCCAATTTTATTAGATAATGATCCATGGATTGTTCAACCATCGGAGTATTATGATGAAATTGATATAGATGGTTTGAAAAAAAAGTATTCTAAATAAAAAAAGGCCAGACTAAGCTGGCCTTTAATTTTAATCTTTTGATAAAATTTCTTACTGTGGAATGTCTCCTTCTACTCCTTTAACATAAACATTCATTCCAGCTAGCATTCCATCGTCAGCTACAGCACCTTCGGCTACAAGAACGTTTCCTTTTTGATCATAAATTGGACCAGTAAATGAGTGAGCTTTTCCTGAAGCTAAGTCTTTTTGAAGTTGTTCCACTTCTTTAACTAAGTCGCTTCCCATTGCAGAATTATATGGTGCCATTGCCACCATTCCTTCTTTTAATCCATGCCAAGTATCTTGTTGTTTCCAAGTGCCATCTCTTGCAGCAATTGATCTTTCTACATAGTAAGGCGCCCAATCATCTATAATTGAGGTTAATATTGATTTTGGAGCGAATCTTTGCATATCACTTGCTTGACCAAAAGACCAAACTCCTGCTTTTTCTGCAACTTGTACCGGAGCAGTACTGTCAGTATGTTGCATAATTATATCTGCACCCTGATCAATCAAAGCTTGAGCTGCTTCTGATTCTTTTCCTGGATCATACCAAGTAAAAACCCAAACAATTTTTGTTTTAATATCAGGATTTACTTTTTGAGCAGCTAATGTCATTGCATTAATTCCTCTTATAACCTCAGGAATTGGAAAAGAAGCAATGTATCCGATAGTATTTGTCTTTGTCATCTTTCCAGCCATATGTCCTAACAAAGTTCTACCTTCATAAAACCTTGCAGAATATGTAGAAACATTTGAATGCTCTCTTTTGTAACCAGTTGCATGTTCAAATTTTACATTTGGAAAATCTTTAGCAACCTTGTTTGTTGGATCCATATATCCAAAACTAGTCGTAAAGATTAGGTCGTGACCAGATTGTGCTAATTGTCTTATAACTCTTTCTGCATCAGCACCTTCAGGTACACTTTCTACATAAGTAGTTTTTATTCCCAAAGCTTCCACTGCATTTCTTCCTTCATGGTGTTGGTATGTCCATCCATGGTCTCCAGTTGGACCAACATAAACAAAACCAACTTTAAATTCTGCATTTGCATTTAAGCTAAAGCCAAGCAAAAATAATACAGAAATTAAACTTCTTAAATATAGTTTGTACATTTGATTTCCCCTTTAAATTTAATTTTGTGATACTACAAACTAGACAATATTCTAATAAAAAAAAATATTTATTTTGGAATAGCTAACATCACTTTTCCTTATAGAAGATTTGTCCCAGCGAAGTTGGTGTATTCAGTTTTATTTTTCTACTATCACGAGAAATTACAACTAAAACTATTATTGTCATGATGTAAGGTAATGCACTTAATAATTGAACTGGAATTCTTAAGCCCACTGCCTGCATATGCAATTGTAAAATTGTAATTCCACCAAATATTAATGCACCTATAAGAACTTTAATCGGACTCCATGTTGCAAAAACTACTAAAGCTAGTGCAATCCATCCTCTTCCCCCTGTCATATTCTCAATCCACTGGGGAGTGTATATTAATGATAGGTACGCCCCAGCTAATCCACACATTGCACCTCCATAAAGAATACAACTATATCTTACTAATGTAACATTAATCCCTTGATTAGAAGCTGAAGTTGGCGAGTCCCCAACGGCTCTGATAATCAAACCAGTTTTAGTTTTTTTTAAAAAATAATTTGTCAAAAATGGTAATCCAAATGCAAAATATAATATAATTGAGTGACCAAAGAATATTGGACCCAAAAACGGAATACTTTCTTTTAAATTGAGGAATAATAACGGAAATTCCTTTCCTGGAATTCCAACGAAGTTCTTACCTATCATTGCTGACATTCCAATACCAAAGATAGTTAGCGCAAGACCTGTAGCTACGTGATTTGTAAGGAGTGATTGGGTAAGCAATCCAAAAATAAGAGATATAATTAAACCTGAAAGCATAGAGCCTACTACTGCAAAAAATAAATTATCAGTCACTACCATTAAAGCAAATCCAGAGATTGCTCCAATTATCATCATTCCTTCTACCCCGAGATTTAAAACACCAGATCTTTCAGTTATTAATTCCCCAGATGCAGCAAGTATCAAAGGAACTGATGATGCCATGATGGCACCAATTAAAATACCTATAAAATTTAAATCAAAGCTCATTTTTTTTTAAACCTAAAAACTTTATTTTAAAAAATAATAAATAATCAGACCCAAGAAGAAAAAATAAAATCATTCCTTGAAAAACTTGACCTGTATATTTTGGTACTTGCAAAAATATCTGAGCTGTTTCTGCCCCTAAATAAGTTAGAGCAACAATTAGAGATGCAAAAATAATTCCAACTGGATTTAGTCTTCCTAAAAAAGCAACAATTATTGCTGTGAAGCCATAATCAGGAGAAATATTTCTGTGTAATTGTCCTATTGGTCCTGTTATCTCTCCTACACCTGCAAGACCGGCACATGCTCCACTAATCATAAAAACAATTATAATCATTGTCTTACCTTTGAACCCTGCATATTTTGCAGTTTTCAAACTTAAGCCTGAAACTTTTATTTGAAAACCTAAATAAGTTTTGTACAAAATAAGCCAACTTAAGAATACAGTGATGAGAGTAATAAATATTCCAGCATGAATTCTTAAACCGTCAAATAAAATTGGCATTCTTGCAGACTCACTAAATTGTCTTGTTTCTGGAAAATTAAAACCTTCGGGATTGCTCCAAGGACCAACCACTAAATAATCTAACAATAATTTTGCAACATAAACTAGCATTAAGCTGACCAAAATTTCATTAGTGTTAAAATATGTTTTTAAAATTGCTGGTATCATTGCAAATAACATGCCACCAAGTGCACCAGATAAAATAATTATTGGTAAAACATAAAATCCATCATGGTTATAAAATAACAAAGCAACTCCTCCACCGACTATTCCACCAAAAATAAGCTGTCCTTCTGCACCAATATTCCAATTATTACTTTTAAAACAAAAAGATAAACCTATCGCTATTAAACAAAGTGGTGTAGCTTTTACCAAAAGTTCACTTAATCCGTATAAATCAGAAATGGGGGTAATAAAAAAAAATTTTAAAGCCTCTATAGGATTAAACCCCAAAATATAAAAAATAATCGCTCCTCCAATTAATGTGAGAAAAATAGCCAAAACTGGAGTTAAAAAGTAAATTGATCTAGATACATCATTACGTTTTTCAATTTTAATCAATTGAACCTCCCCCCATCAAAATTCCTAATTTTTCAGCAGTAACAGTATCTGCATTCATTATTTTAGACAGTTTACCTTTATAAATTACACAAATACGGTCGCTTAATTTTAAGAGTTCATCGTTATCAGTAGAAATTAATATTGATGATTTTCCTTGCTGATTAATTTTAATTAATGTTTCATGAATGTAGTTGATCGCACCAACATCAAGACCCCATGTGGGGTTAAAACATACCAACAATTCAGGTGAAGTAATTAATTCTCTTCCAATAATTAATTTTTGAAGATTTCCACCAGATAAAAATTGGCTCTTTAATTCAACATTGTCTGTATTTACAGAAAAATTAGAAAGTATCTTCTTAGAGTGCTCTTTTATTTTCTTTTCATTCACTAAACCTTTTTCAAAAAAGTTTGATGACTTAAAATTGTTTAATGCAACATTTTCATATATTTTTAACTCAGGGACTGCAGCTTGAGAGATACGATCTTCAGGTGAAAAAGCCATAAGGTATTCTCTTCTTTCTCTAGGATTTAACTTACCAATTTCTTTATTTCTAAACATTATTGAAGTACCTTCAGTAATTATTTCTCCACTAAGTATTTGAAATAGTTCATTTTGTCCATTTCCTGAAATTCCAGCAATACCTAAACACTCTCCTTTTTTTAATGAGAGGTTTAAATCTTTTAAGTTTGTTTCATATGGGTCGTCACTTTTAAAATTTAGATTTGAGATTTTTAAAATTTCTTCACTATTTTTAAATTTATTAAATTTTTTTTTAATAGTATTTAAATTTTCACCTACCATTTTATTCGCTAAACTTTCAATTTTTTCATCAATCGTATTACTAACTGAAACTACTTTACCCTTTCTCATTACGGCTACCTCATCACAAAGCGACAAAACCTCTTTCAATTTGTGGGTAATATAAATAATTAAAATTCCATCTTTAGAAAATTGTTTTAAAGAAATAAATAAATCATCAGTTTCTTGTTCAGTTAAAACTGATGTAGGTTCATCCATAATCAATACTTTTGGATTTCCAATTAAACACCTTATAATTTCTACTTTTTGTTTTTGACCTGCTGATAAATTTAAAACTGGAATATCTAGATCAATTTTAAAATTGTACTTTTTTAATATATCGTTGACTAAAACTCTTAGATCTTCATCTTTTGTGTCACTATCGATGCTTAAATTTTCAAATACTGATAAAGTCTCAAAGAGGTTGAAATGTTGAAAAACCATTCCAATATTATTTTTTTTGGCATCTAGGGGAGAGTTAAGTTTAATGCTTTTATCATTTAAAAAAACTTCGCCCTCATCAGGTTTTACTACTCCAGATAAGATTTTAACTAGCGTAGACTTGCCAGCTCCATTTTCTCCCAATAATGCATATATTTTCCCACTTCCAAATTCTAATGATACTTTATTGTTTGCAACACATCCTGGATAAATTTTTGAAATTTCTGATACTTTAAGTTTTGTGTTCATTAGAATCGGTTTGATAGTAATAAAAATAAAGAATTAAGTAATATAAATACATTATATTTATCTAATTTTGATGGAAAACTTATTTTTTTTTCAACTTTTAAGTTAATCTTTTGTCACATTTCAGTATTATAAATTAATTATGAAAATTAGATTCGCTATTACATTAATATCAATACTTTTTTTAACTGCAGGCTGTCAAACTATTCAGAATAAAACTGACGCGGTTGTAGAAAAGGAAAATAAAAAATATGGTTCATTTGTTGGAGGAGATGTTAATAAAATGAAGTTAGAATTAGGGGCTCCCAACGAAGATATGGTCAATGATACTGGCAATGAAGTTTTAATTTATAAAACAAAAAAATATGGTGTACCCTGTGAACGAAGATTTGAAGTCAACGCTAACGGAACTATTATCGCTTTCAGTTCTAGTGGATGTTTTTAAACTTGTGGGGCGAACCCCACAAGCAAGGTTAAAATTTATTACTTAATATCAATAAGTCTTTTTTTCTTATGATCTGGTAAAATTCTCTCACAAGCAATTGTCAAAAGACCATCCTTAAGTTCAGCATCATTCACTTTTACATCATCTGCAATAGTAAAAGATCTTGCGAATTGTCTTTGTGATATTCCTTTGTGAATTATTTCACCGTCTACATTTTGATCTTCAGACTTATTAAGCTGTTTAGTTCTAACAGTTAATATATTATCTTCGAACTCAACCTCGACATCTTTTTTGCTAAAACCAGCTAAAGCAACTTCTATTGAATAGTTGTCTTTTCCAGTTTTTCTTATGTTATATGGTGGATAATTTGATTGCATTGTCATGCCACCATTACCAAGCATACTTTCGAATTGGTCAAACATATCGTCAAAACCAATAGAAAATGGTCTTAGTGAGTTAAAGATAGATAGATCCTTACTTGTCATATTTACTCCTTTTGTTAAAGCAAGTTAATTTATGTAAGCCCCATGAGGCGACTTACAATCTATATATGGTGATTAAACGTAAAATTTCAATACAAGATTATTTAAATTTTTTCTGCAATTTTTAAAGCAAAAGCATAATCAAGAGCTATTTCTTCAATTGCACCATCTCTGCCAGATTTTCCTCCATGACCGGCGTTCATCTCAGTTTTTAATAATAGTAAATTATTATCTGTCTTATAGTCTCTTAGTTTTGCAGTAAATTTTGCTGGTTCATCAAACAGAACTCTATTGTCACTAAGACTAGTAGTTATTAAAATATTTGGATAATCCATTTTTTTAATATTGTTGTAAGGAGCGTATGAGTAAATATAGTCAAAATGATCCTTGTTATCTTTAGCATTTCCAAATTCATCAAATTCTCCAATGGTTAAGGGTAGAGAATGGTCAAGATTAGTAGTCAAGGAGTCTACAAACGGCACAGCCATTATTAACCCTAAAAATAGCTCAGGCGCTGCATTTACAACTACCCCCATCAACAACCCTCCTGCTGAACCACCCATACCTATAATTTTTCCTTTAGAAGTATACTTTTTTTCAATCAAGAATTTTCCAACAGCAATATAATCTTCAAATGTATTTTTTTTGTTTAAAAGTTTTCCTTCCTTCCACCATTTCATTCCTCTTTCCATTCCCCCCCTTATATGTGCTGTAACCCAAATTATATTTCTATCAATGAGGCTTAGTCGTGTAGATGAAAAACCAGGAGACATCGAATTTCCATAAGAACCATAGCCATATAGTAAAAGGTTTGATGATCCATCCAGAACTGTATCCTTATGTCTTGTTATAGTTATTGGCACCATTCTCCCATCATGAGATGGGCATTCAATACGTTCAACCACATAATCATTTGGATTATGTCCAGATGGAATTTCTTGTTCTTTAACAAGTTTTTTTTCTTTTGATTTTAAATTATATAAATAAGTCCTCCCTGGTGTTTTAGGTGAAGAATATGATAAATATACATTGTCCGTTTTTTTATCTTTTTGAGTCAATGATATACTTGGCACAATTACTTTTTCATCACTAAAAATTATCTCTTCTTCTTTGTTTGTCTTCGGGTCACGTAAAATTATTTTTCCAAGTGCATTAGATGTCTCAGATCTAATTACCCAATTACTTAAAAATACTAAACCTCCTATCAATACTTCATCTTTTGCAGCAACAAATGCCTCCCATTTTTGTTCAACTAAATCAGTACACCTATCAATTTTAAAATCTTCAGCATTTTCATTTGTATGTTTATAAAAATAGTTATCCCAAGAATTTACTGAGTAAATTATACCTCTTTTTCTCTTTTGGATTAATTTAGGATTTGGATTATTTTCATCGACTTCAAAATAATATTGTTCCGAAGTGTTATGATCGGAACTTGTAATCATAAAATATTTTTCATCTGAACTTAAGCCAATACCAACAGTAAATGCCTCACTTTTTTCTTCAAAGATCAATAAATCATCTTTTGTCGCTGTTCCAATTTTGTGTCTATAAATAGTTCTAGGCCTGTGATGTTTGTCTAATTTAGAATAAAATATATATTTATCATCCAAACTAAATTCGATGCTACCACTCGTCTCTTCAATTTTTTCAGTGACTAAATTTCCAGATTTTATATTTCTTATATAAATTGTGTAATACTCAGATCCTTTCAAATCTAAAGAATATCCAAGAAACTCGTCGTTAAAACTTACCTCTAAGTCTCCTAAACCAAAATATTCTGTTTTAATTTTTTCCTTTTCTTTGTCGCCATTCCATATTTCCTCAACTTTTTCCTCACCGATTTTTCTTCTTAATTTAATAGAATAATTTCCTTTTGCAGTAGTTTTAGTCCAATACTCATAATTTTTATCTTTGTAAGGAAGTGACTCATCATCCAGTTTGATTCTTGCTTTAATTTCATCAAAAAGTTTTTTTTGAATACGTTCAGTATCTTTCATTTGATCAGAAAAAAACTCATTTTCATCTTCCAAATATTTTCTTACTTCCGGCAAAAGTTTGGAGCTATCCCTTAAAACCTCTAGAATATTCGGTTGATGGATCCAACTATAATCATCCGTCCACGTCTTGTTGTGACAAGATTTTATTTCAGGTTTCTTTTCAAGCTGTGGTAATTTCATTTTGAATTGAATTAATATATGAATATTTTTTTTATAACACTGATTATTTTTGTCATTGTATATGTTCTTCTTACTTGGTTTGCTAGGACCTCAGCTAAAAAAATTTCAAAATTTATAAGAATATTAATTATTTTTTCTGCAATAGTATTGGCTATTTTAATGGCCTATGCTGGAAGATATATATTTTCATTACCTTTTGTACTCGCAATCTTACCACTGATAAAAACTAAAGCTGGAATATCATTATTTCAACTTCTCAGATTATGGGGTCTTTTTAGAGTGTTAAGAAATTCGGGAAGATTTAATTTTAATAATTTTAATCAATCAGTAAATAAACAAAGCTTATCCTTGGATGAGGCTTACAAGATACTAAATTTAAAATCTGATAAAAAATATACCAAAACCCAAGTAATGCAGTCATATAAATCGATCATGAAAAAAATTCATCCAGATGTAAGTCCAGAACTGACTAGGCTAGCCTCAATAGTGAATGAAGCGAAAGAAATTGTAATTAAAAATATTAGCTAATAATTGATTTAAATTTTTTAAAAATTTTCTCTGGATTAATTTTCTCTTTTCCTCGTGAATTATGGGAAACATTCTCCATTCCGTCAGGAATTATCGGATACATATTCGGACTGTAACTACCATATAGTAACGGGGTGTCAGACATCAAAACTATTGTAGGAACATTTAAAGCAGCAGAAAGGTGACTAAAACTTGAGTCGTTACAAATTGATATGTTACAATTTTTAATGATTGGTAATATTTCTGAAATTGAATTATTATCTAAAGATACACAAATTTCTTTATAAGATGACAATATATTATTAAGTATTAACTGCTCTTCTTCATTTTTACCAGTTGCTAAATAAAAAATACAGTCATAATCCTTAATAGCTAATTCTATAAACTTTTTAAATTTATCTGCTGGTATTCTTTTTGAAGATCCTGAGCCACCAATTCCTAATAAAATATTAGTTTTAGTTTTTGATATGGAGAGATTTTTAACAGCTTGTTTAATTGAACTTTCATCAATATTAATTTGAGGATTACTTACTACTTTTAAATTAATTTTTTCTAACAATTTTTGGGCAGCTTCAATTAAGTGTTGTTCTTTTTTTTCAAATAAAGGATATTGAAATATAGTTCTAATACCCGCAAATTTGCAAATAAGTCTGTATCTTATAGATGAATTAAAAATAAAAACTTTATCAAATGAATTATTTTTGATCTCATTTTTTAAATTAAAAAAACCTGATAAACCACTATGAAAATCATTTTTTTTATCTCTTTTTAAATAAATTATTTTTTTAATAAAATTTAAATTATTTGTATATTCTCTAGCTTTCGTACTTTCCTTTATTAAAAGCGTTACAGATGAATTATATTTTTTTGAGATCGCTTCAACGAAAGGTAAGAAAATTACCATGTCTCCAATACCCATACGGTTTTGTATAACAAGTATATTCATATGTTTTTATAACCTTTACTAATTTGAATTTTTATATAAATTTTAACTATGGAACAAATTAAAGGTGTATATGCTGCAGGATTATCAGTGTTGGATGAAAATCTTGCATTAGACGTTAAAAATACCATTAAACATGCAGAAAATGTTATTGATTTAGGTTGTCATGGCGTCGTTTTCTTTGGCAGCACTGGTCAGTCTCAACTGATATCATTAAGTGAAAAAATTCAATTAATAAATGAGCTACCTAAAAGCAAATACAAAAATAAATTTATAATTGGAACTGGACTAAATTCTTTAATTGATACGATCAATTTAATGAAAATTTCGAAATCAATGGGTTTTAGTAATTTTTTAATTATGCCTCCCGCTTATTATAAATATGGTGATGAAGAGGTAATTAATTTTTATTCAAAAATAATAAAAGAAATCAATGATTGTAAGATTATTTTATATAATTTTGAAAAACTTTGTGGATATAAATTTAGTATTCAATGTGTTGAAAATTTAGTTAAAAAATTTCCTAATCAAATCGTTGGTGTTAAAGACAGTAGCTATAATTTATTTGAAACTTTAAAAATAAAAAATTTTTCAATTTTTCCAGGATCTGAGGCAAAGTTATTAAAAGGATTAGAATTAGGATGTGATGGTATAATAACAGCAACCACAAATGTTACTGCATATCTTGCTAGAGAAGTTTATGATAACTTTCAAAAAAATCTACCCCAAACATCAAACGAAAAATTATGTGGTATTAGAGCATCATTTGATAATTATAACTTAATATCAGGACTTCATACATTAATGTCAGAGAAAAACCAAATTTATCAAAATCTTCTACCTCCGTTAAAGCTTTTAAATGAAGCAGAAAAAGAGGAATTTTTTTTAAATTTGAAAAAATTAAATTTTAATATGGAGACATTAAAAGCAGCATAAGATGAGTTTAGTAAGTTTCTTAAATAATTTAATTAAATATGATGGTTTTGAACTTATAGATGCCAATTCAAAAAAATATGTAATTGGAAATCCTGTTAAGGAAAAACCAATTGTTTTAAAATTATTTGATCAAAAATTAATGCAAAAATTACTTATAAATCCAGATCTATATTTTGGCGAGGCATATATGAATGGATCCTTGGTAATTCAAAATGGTACAATCACTGAATTTTTAGATTTAGCTTTTAGAAATATTGGTAGAGGAGATATAAATTTTTATGGAACTGTTATAAAAAAAATAAAAGGTACGTTTAGATATTTAACAAGCTTTAATAAAATCGTTAAATCTAAAGAAAATGTAGCACATCATTATGATATCTCTGAGAAACTCTATGACCTATTTTTGGATAAAAATAGACAATACTCTTGTGCATATTTTAAAAACGAAAATGATACTTTAGAAGAAGCCCAAAAAAATAAAATGCATCACATTATTAAAAAGTTAAATATAAAGCCTAACCAAAAAGTTCTAGATATTGGTTCAGGATGGGGAACACTAGCATTAGAAATTGCAAAAGAGACTAATGCATCAGTGACTGGTATAACTTTATCTGAAAATCAGTTTGAATATAGCAAAAACAAAGCAAAAGAGATGAATTTATCAAATCAAGTAGAGTTTAAACTTATTGATTATAGGCAGTTAAATGAGAAGTTTGACAAAATTGTAAGTGTTGGAATGTTTGAACATGTAGGAAGAAAATTTTACAGAACATATTTTAATACAGTCTCAAAGCTACTTAATGAGAAAGGAATAGCACTTATTCATACAATTGGTTCTACAATGCCTCCAAGAGACCCACAGCCTTGGATAACAAAATATATTTTTCCTGGAGGGTATACTCCGAGCCTTAGTGAAGCAGTTAAGCCCATTGAAAACTCGGGTCTAATTATTTCTGACATTGAAGTTCTAAGATTACATTATGCACATACGCTTAGACATTGGAAAGAAAGATTTTTATCAAAGAAAGAAGAGGTACTGGATATGTTTGATGAAAAATTTTTTAGAATGTGGGAATTTTACCTCGCAAGTTGTGAAATGGCTTTTAAATGGGGAGATCAGGTTGTATTTCAATTCCAATTAACTAAAGATAATACTTCTGTTCCGAATACTCGGGACTATATTTATTAAAATATTACTGATAAATAATTAAACAGTAATAATGAAAAAAAAAAAAATAAAGAAAATTCCAATAAAAAATAAAAAGAAAGCCAAACCTAAAAATAAGAAAAAAGTTAATAAACCAAAGATAATTTTAAAAGTAAAAAAAGCTAAAGTAAAAAATAAAAAAAAAAATAAGAAATCAAGGAAAATTTTTAAAGTAAAAAAGACTAAATCAAAAAAAAAAAAAATTCTAAAGAAAGTAATTAAAAATAATTTAATCACAAAATCTGTAAGAGTTGAGGAAAAAATAAAATCTAAGTTAAATGTTAAAGTAAAATTTGATATTTTTGCTGTGGATAGAGGTATTTCAAAATTTTTCAATTCTATAGAAGGAAAAATAAATGAATTCAAATCCCAAAGAAAAGATGAAAAACGAAGATTAAAATTAATAGATATTGAAAAAAGGGATAAAGAAAAGTTAAAAATAAAAAATAAAAAAATATTAGATGAAGAGCGTAGACTTAAATTTAAAGAACAAGAATTAAAAGAAGAAGAAAGAATAGAAAGACTAAGATCAAAAGATCTAAAATTATTTTTACGAAAAGAACAAGCTCTTTTAAGAAAAGAACAATCAGAAAGACAGAAGAAGTTTTTACAAGAATTAAGAATTCAAAAGCAAATTGAAAGGTTTAGAATAAGAGAAGTCAAAGAATTGGAAAAACTAGAGAGAATTTCCTTAAAAGAAAAAAGAGAAGATTATGGTGCGCTTCAACAGAGGATAGAAAGCTTAAAAAATAAATATAGATTAATAAGAGACCAAAAAATAAGAGAAAGAGTAGAGGCGCTTGGAGTTAAAACAGATGAAGCTGACGATAGATCTGCTCTTCTGCAGAAAGAGAGGGAATATAATTTAGTTAGGCAGAAAATTGAATTTGCTTTAGAGAGTTTTTATAGAAGTGCTAACAGTTTAGTCTTTCAATTAAACAAAAGATATATCACCAGACATATGTCTATCTTTAGATGTATAGACAAAAGGTTTGAGACTGGAGAAATCTTTATTAAATGGGACGAGTCCGCAGATGATGAGTGGCTAATTCTAATCTATATAAAGGACAATTCACCAGATAAAGGAATAATAATAGAAGATAAGACAAATGAAGAAAAAAATATGTCTCATGAGTTTAAGCCAAATGAAATTTTTAAGGCCTCAGATTTAATGGTAGACTCTTTAACTCAACTTATTTCAAAAAAAAGACAAAAACAGCAGAAAAATTAATATTTATTCGTTTACGTAAACAGAAACTCCTCTTGAATTTATGTCTACGTCAAATTTCTTATGCAGAGGAGGAAAAGCTCTTTGAGAACAATCTAACCTATCACATGTTCTGCAAGACACACCTATAGGTAATTCTGATTTTTTATCACCAAGATCTAAGTTTTCTGTATAAACAAATTCTTTTGCATATTTTGCCTCACAACCTAGACCTATGGATAGCATACTTTTTTTTTGTCCGTATCGTCCAACACCTTTTTCAACAGTTTTAGCAATACAAACATACTTTTCACCATTTGTCATTTTACTAACTGCAGCTTGAATTACACCTGGTCTGGAAAAAGCAGAATAAACATTCCATCTTGGACAAGCTCCTCCATATCTTGGTATTTCTATACCTGATAATGAAAATCTTTTAGAAATATTTCCTGCAACATCTACTCTTAAAAAATGAAAAGGTATTCCAGGAAGTTTTGGATCTTGCAAGCATGTTACTCTATGAGCAACCTGTTCAAATGAAGTTGCAAAAGTATTTTGTAAAAGTTCTAGATCATATTTAAGTTCTCTACATTCTTGATGGAATAAATTATAGGGCATAAGAATTGCTGCACCACAATAATTTAACAATGCTACTCTAGTTAATTTCTTAGATTCATTTGATGGAAATGTAAACGTTGATAGATAATTATCAATTATTTTTGTTGCTCCTTCTTGTGCAATTTGTGCAGCAGCATGTAATTTTTTAGTTTCTAATGAAATGTAATCTGAAAGAAGTAATTCTTTTG
This sequence comes from Pelagibacteraceae bacterium AG-325-E23, assembly GCA_003282945.1. Classification (GTDB taxonomy): domain Bacteria; phylum Pseudomonadota; class Alphaproteobacteria; order Pelagibacterales; family Pelagibacteraceae; genus Pelagibacter. The sequence continues at coordinate 7,410 of QBYG01000001.1, read as the reverse complement.
TTTCGGTCTTAAAAATTTTGGAAAAAGGTTTATTCTCCTCAGGAATTATATCGATAACCTTAATACCGTATTCACTCTTCAAAAAATTACATAAAGCTATATATCTTGTCCTATTATTTTGTTTTACCTTTTCAAAAATATTATTTGCAAAAATTTCTAATTCTGGAAAAAAATTTTTATTTTCCTGTAAAAAATCTGAGATTACTTCTCCAGGAAATGAAGCTTTTCTGCTATCTATTATTTTACCTGATAAATTTTCAACTTTATTTATAATATCATGGTCTTTCTGCTTAAAGTTATCTCCTAATTTAATTAAAGCTTTTGCAATTTTAGGATTTGTATTAACCAGGTCTTTAACCTCTGGTCCAAGAATATCTAGATCTTCAAATAATTCGTCACCAAGCAACTCTGAAATATTATTTTCAAGATTTAAATCTGATTTGCTTGTTAAATCCGATAAATTTATTTTAAGCTCTTCGCAAACTTTAATTACTAAATCTCCATCAATTTTTCTTTTTCCACTCTCTATTAAGTTTAAATAACTTGGAGAAATACCTATTTGTCCTGCTAGTACGTTGGCTTGAATGCCCAGTTGTCTTCTAAATGCTTTTATTTTAGGACCAATCTTAAGGTTTGGTTCATTTTTATTTTTTCCTTTGTAAAAGTTTGCAATTGCTTTTCTTGAATTATTTAGATCTACTTTATCTTCTAAAATTTCTTTGAACTCTATTCTTAATTCTTGACTTATTTTTAAAAGTAAATCTCCATCAATTTTTCTTTTTCCACCCTCTATAAGGTTTAAGTAGCTGGGTGAAATACCTATTTGCTCTGCTAATTTCTTTGCCTGAAGACCTAATTTATTTCTAAAAGTCTTAATTTTATTACCAATTTTTATATCTATTTGACTCATGTAAATTTTGTAAATTTAAATTTACAAAAAATTATTCAAATTTACAAGTAAATTCAATATTTTTGTAGATTTTGTAAATATTGTAAATTATAAAGTTTACATGGAAAAAAACAAAATTAACAACATTGAAAATAACTACCAAATTACTAATAAAGAAGAGCATTCTGAGCATAAGTCAAAAGGTATTTACATTAGAGACGATCATTGCGATTGGGGATCTAGCGGAATGAACGAATTTACTGAAGAATACAGTTCAAAATAGTCATTAGTCATTTCTAGTCATTTAATCAAAAGAGAGGGGTTTAAGTGTCAGCTGAGAATATTTCATACGATTTACAAAGGTTTGCAGGTATTAAAAGAGATTATAAGCCTGAGGAGGTTGAAAGATTAAGAGGTTCAATCAAAATTGAGTATTCTATGTGTAAAATGCAGTCCCAAAAGCTTTGGAAACTGCTTAATACAGAGGCTTATGTTAATACCCTTGGATCACTTTCGGGAAATCATGCAGTACAACACGCAAAAGCTGGTTTAAAAGCAATTTATTTAAGTGGTTGGCAAGTTGCAGCTGATGCTAACAGTGCTGGAGAAATGTATCCTGATCAGTCTTTATATCCATATGATAGCGCACCAAAATTAGTTGAGACAATGAATAACTCCCTAGTTAGAGCTGATCAAATTCAACATATGGAAATGATAGATGGTGACATGGATAAAAGTAAGAGAACCGATTACATGTTACCAATTATAGCTGATGGTGAAGCAGGATTTGGTGGACCACTTAATGTATTTGAATTGACTAAAAAATTTATTAGAGCAGGTGCTGCTGGGGTTCACTTTGAAGACCAATTAGCTAGTGAGAAAAAATGTGGTCATATGGGTGGAAAAGTTCTTGTGCCAACTGGAACAATGGTTAGAAATTTAAAGGCTGCTAGACTTGCTGCTGATATTGCAGATGTACCATTAATAATTTTAGCAAGAACAGATGCAAATGCTGCAAAATTAATCACAAATGATTTTGATGATAATGATAAACCATTTTTAACAGGTGAAAGATCTCCTGAGGGTTTCTTTTATGTTAAGGATGGAATAGAGCAGGCAATTTCTAGAGGTCTTGCTTATGCACCATACGCAGATTTAATTTGGTGTGAAACTGCTACTCCAAATTTAGAAGAGGCAAAGAAATTTGCTGATGCTATACATGAAAAATTTCCTGGTAAAATGCTAGCTTATAATTGTTCACCATCATTCAATTGGAAGAAACATTTATCTGATGAAGAAATTGGATCATTTCAAAGAAAGATTGGAGAAATGGGATATAAATTTCAATTCATTACATTAGCAGGTTTCCACACTCAAAACATTGCAATATTTGAATTAGCTGAAAAATATAAATCAGAAGGTATGACTGCTTACTCAAAAATTCAACAGCATGAATTTGCTAGAGAAAAAGATGGATACACAAGTGTGAAACATCAAAGAGAAGTAGGAACATCTTATTTTGATGCAGTTTCAAATACAATAAGCTCAGGTAAAAGCTCAACTACAGCAATGGAAGGCTCAACTGAGTCAGAACAGTTTTAGATGATAAATTAATGTTTACTAGCGGTCTTCTTTTAATAGTAAGCTATCTTTTATTTAAATATACAGTTCAATGGATTCAATATTATAATCAAACTGATCCTAGGATGCCTGGCTCAATATGGCGCTATACTTGCGATTATAAAGTTATCGGCATAAGAGATATCTGTGACCTGGATGATAAGCCATTTGTAAGACAAAGAAGGAAAAGAGATAAAATTGTTACAATAATGTATTTTATTGTGGTCCTTGCTTTTGTATTTTCTATGTATTTTATGGCGAGTTTATTAGGACTAATTCTTTAATTTTTGAATTTGATCCCACGCAGAATTGACAGCTCTCATTTTAGCCTTACTTTCATCTATTACTTCTTGAGGAACACCTTTACTTAATAAAAGATCAGGATGATGTTCTTTGCTAAGTTTAATATAACGTTTTCTTATCTCTTCAAGCGTGTCATCTGGTTTACTTTCCAGAACAATATAAGGATTAAGTTTGTCTGATGACTTTCTGCTTTCCTTAATTCCGTTAATTTGTATCTGATTTAATCCAAAAATTCTTGCTATATCTTCTATCATGATTAATTCATCGTCACTTATATGACCGTCAGCTTCAGCAATATAAAAAAGAGTATTAATTACTTCCTCTAATACATTTATATTGCCTCTATAAACTTCAGCAATTTGTTTTGCATATGGTTCATATCCGGTGCTTTCCTCTTTAGCTTTATTGAAAATTTTACCAACCTGATCTAGTTCACTTTCAGGTATTTTTAATTTATCTTTCACAGCAATTAACTCTTCACGACTTACTTGCCCATCTGCTTTACTGAGCTTTGCTGATAAAACAATTAGAGATAGTGCAAAAATTTGTTGTGGTTGTGCAAATGATCTAAATCCACCACCTGATCTGGCTCTTGACATTTTTCCACCAATCAAAGATCCTAATAGCATACCAAAAGGCCCTCCAATTGAAAAACCTAACATTCCACCAATTATGCTTCCCCATATTGCCATTACTCAAAACTCCTTAATCTATATTCCCAGTTACCCATTTTATTATAAGTTACTTTTAATATTAAATTATTTTTAGGATTATACCAAACATCAAATTCAAATTTTTTTTCATCAGAAAGATTTTCATCATTTGATTTAATATTAAAGTGTTCAGTTAAATATTCTTTACCATTAATATCAATATTTTCATTTCCTATTAAATTCACAGTCTGCTTTTTTATACTTCCAGATAAAGGACTGATTTGTTTATTAGCTTTGAAAATTTTGTGGTTCCACCAATTCCCAATTGTACAATCTAAACTAGCTTCACCTTTGTATGATGATCCATCTATAACGAATTTATTTACAGATTTATCATAATTTAAATTTACATATTTCTCTTTATCATTTTGAAAAGTATTAGATTTAAAAAAAATTAATTTATCATCTTTGTACTTTTCTATTGTCTCACTTAATATCGAAAAAACTGTTATGCCGAATAACTCTACTTTAAAATTAGTATAATTTTTTACCACAAATAAATCTTCATCAAATTCAAAGAAGTAATTGGTGCTACCAATAACTTCATTATTTCTTAGAACATCCATCTCAATTTTTTTAAGACCTTCATAATGACTGCTATGTGCCATCACTTTAGAAGCAAACACAATAATTAGTGATACGATAATAAAATGTTTCATTTTCATAGATTTTAGTTAAAGAAAGTATAAATAATAGCGAAATATATGTTCCTTACTATCAAAAATATTCCTAAAGTCTCATGGAGTTCTCACGAGAATTTTAATTTAAAGCCAAAATTATCTACCTTATTCTTCCTTTGTTTTGGTCTAATATTATTCGGTTTTGGCGAAGCCTTAGTCGTAATTTCATTTATTGGCAATTCTCCATGGACTGTAATGGCACAAGGAATTTCAATTAATTCTGGATTATCCATTGGAATTGTAACTTTTATAGTAAGTGTTGTCGTTTTATCTTCATGGTTCTTTTTAAAACAAAAACCTGGTCTAGGTACCATATTCAATATAGTAATTATTGCAGCAATGTTAGACGTTACAATTGCATTAATACCAACCCCTGAAACTTACATTATGAAATTATTAATGGCTGCAGGAGGCGTTATGATAGTTGGAGTGGGGAGTGGTATCTATTTAATAGCTAATCTAGGTCCAGGGCCTAGGGATGGTTTAATGACTGGTTTACAAAAAAAAACTAATCTACCAATTGCTGCCGTTAGATCTTTTATTGAAATTTCTGTAGCTTCAGTTGGTTGGTATTTAGGAGGAACAATTGGAATTGGAACTTTGATGTTTGCTTTTGGAATTGGTCCTTGTATTGCTTTTAGTTTGTACGTTATTGATAAAATAATGAACTAAGTAGCAGTATTTTGTTTTTCACTTCTTTTTCTTTCGTGAGGGTCTAAAATTGCTTTTCTAAGTCTGCAAGACTTAGGCGTAATTTCTAATGCTTCATCAGTATTAAGTATACTTAACTGCTCCGCAATCGACATTTGTCTTACAGGTGTAAGAACAATATTTTCATCAGTACCTTGTGTTCTCATATTTGTAAGTTTTTTTCCTTTCATAACATTAATTATCATATCACCTGGTTTAGGAGCTAAGCCAACAATCATTCCTGTATAAACCGGATCATTGTGAGTTACAAACATTTCTCCTCTAGCCTGTAAATTAAAAATTGAAAATGCAACAGCTTTACCCTGGTCCATAGAAATTAAAGCACCATTTCTTCTACCCTCCATGTCTCCCTCAAAATCTCCATAAGAGTGAAAAATTCTGTTAATAACACCTGTTCCTTTTGTTAAAGTCAAAAATCTACTTGTGTATCCCATTAAACCTCTTGTTGGCGCATGAAAAATTAGTCTTTTTTTATTCTTTCCAGTATCTTTTAATTCAATTAATTTACCCTTTCTTCTATTCATAGAGTCAATAATCCTTGATGAATATTCTTCATCTAAATCCATAGTAATTTCTTCAATGGGTTCTAACTTTTTTGAATTTTCGTCAGTTTTAAATAAAACTTTAGGAGGGCTTACAGTCATTTCAAAACCCTCACGTCTCATTTGTGTTAGTAATATTTCGAGCATTAATTCTCCTCTTCCACTTATCTCAAATGCATCTTTATTTGCGTTTTCTGAGAAAGAAATTCCAACATTGTTTTGAGCTTCTAAAATTAGACGATCTCTAATCTGGGTACTTGTTAATTTTTTACCCTCAGTTCCTGCTAGTGGTGAGCTATTTACTGTAATTTTTATCGACATTGTTGGTGGATCGATCGGTGTTGCCTCAATTGGTTCATTTAACTCTAAATCACAAATAGTATCTGCTACATTTGCTTTTTCTAATCCAGCAATAACTACAATATCTCCAGCTTCTCCAACTTCAATTGGCACTTTTTTCGTACCTTCATATCTAAAGATCTTTGTAAGTCTACCCTCATCTACTTTTTCACCTTTTAAGTTGATTGCTTTAATTTGTTGATTTGCTTTTGCCGTCCCTTGTGAAATTCTTCCTACTAAGCTTCTCCCCAAAAAATTATCAGCATAAAGCAGCGTCGATAGCATTGCAAATGGTTTTGACCTATCAAATTGAGAGGGTTTTACATGATCTAAAACTAAATCTAATAGTGGATTAAGATTTTCTCTTGGTCCGTCAATATCTTTAGAAGCCCAACCAGATCTTCCACTTGCATATAACACAGGAAAATCTAATTGTTCCTCATTCGCTTCTAAATTAACAAATAAATCAAATGTCTCATTTAAAACTTCATCAGCCCTTTGATCACTTTTGTCTAATTTATTTATAACAACAATTGGCTTTAATCCTTGTTTTAGTGCTTTACTCAATACAAATTTTGTTTGGGGCATGACACCCTCTGCTGAGTCTACTAATAACAATGCGCCATCAGCTAAACTTAAAACTCTTTCAACTTCTGCCGCAAAATCTCTGTGACCGGGAGTATCAATAATATTTATTCTAATATCTTTCCAATTAATTGAGGTCGGCTTAGCAAGAATTGTAATTCCTCTCTCTTTTTCTAGCTCTCCAGAGTCCATTAATCTTTCATCAACTACTTCATTGTCTCTAAAAGAACCACTCTGTTTCATCAAATTATCAATCAGCGTTGTTTTTCCATGATCAACGTGAGCAATGATGGTGATATTTCGAATATTGTTATTCATAATTGAGTTTCTTATACATCTAAACCTGAGATTGAAAACAAAAATAATTTAATAAAACACTCTTTTTTTCATTTAAATATTTAGTGTAATCAACAATAAAATTGAAATAACATACACATATAAACTATGAGATTAATTACTTATATAATTTTTTTATTTGTATTTTTTTTAACACCAAGTATTTATGCAAAAATCTCACAAAAGGATTATGTTGCAATATTTACACAATATGGAGTAAAGGATAAAAACTTTATACAGCCAGTAATAAATAAATGCATAAATGAATTAGGAAAAGAAAACCTAAAAGTAATAAAAACTAACGAGGGAAATATATTAGATCACAAAAAAGAAAAAGAGTTTTTAGATTGTACCTACTCAGGATTATTAAATATAATTAAGCCTATTCAAGGCTTAAATAGTGCACCAAAAAAAAAATTAGAAGAATTTCTGCTTAATAATGAAGTAAGAATATCTTCAGACGGTTTTAGGGGTGACGAAAAAAAATTTATTTTTGATAAAAATGGATATTCTCTCTTTAAGAATGGAGAGAAGATTAAGACAGATGGTTGGAGATGGAGCAAAACTGGACAACTAAGAGTATTCATGGATGGAAAAAAAACCACTTGGAGAATATCTAAGAATTATTCAGCTCTATCAATTAAACTTTCTTCAAAAGAAAAAAATCTTTTTTTTTTAAAATATGAAGACAA